>DATATK010000118.1:0-10744 GCA_036268825.1 Rhizomicrobium sp.
CGGACCAGATCGACAAAACGGCATAGACAACCACGCCGATCAGCGCAGAAGCGTAGAAACGGCCGTGATGCCGCCAATGATTGCGCAATCGTCCCATCTGCGGACGATACACGAGTCGGGGCGAACTCAGAGGCGGAACCGCACCTGATCGATCCAGAACCGCTCCATGCGGCGCAAGCTCGTGTTCATCGCGTCGAGATCGGCGCCCGCGACGTTGCCGACGGCTTCGAGCGAGCCCAGATGCCGGTCGAAAAGTTCCCGCAATGTGTCGCGCACGTCCTCGCCTTTGGGGGTCAACCGCACCAATACCGAGCGGCGGTCGGCCTCTGAACGCTCGTGATGGATGTAGCCGCTCTCGACCAGCTTCTTGAGATTGTACGAGACGTTGGAGCCTAGATAATGGCCGCGCGTGCGGAGTTCGCCCGCCGTCAATTCCTGGTCGCCGACGTTGAACAGAAGCAGCGCCTGCACGCTGTTGATCTCGCGCTCGTCCCGCCGGTCCAGCTCATCCTTGATCACATCGAGCAATTGTCGATGCAACCGCTCGATGAGGTTGAGCGATTCAAGATAGTACTTGCGAAGCGGTTGTGCGCCCTCGAGCGCCGCGGCCGCTTGCGGCTTGGCAAATGCTGTCATCGTCATTCGCCCGGTTTTCCAGGCGCCCACCTGTTATAGTTGAGGTAAGATTAGGCGCGGGATGTTAAGGCGGCGTAAATGACTAAAGCTCGCCGCGCAGCATCTTGACGATACCGGAGAAGTCGAGCGCAGCATGTCCTTTCGCGGCAAACAAAGCGTAAAGCTGCGCCGCTTCCGCGCCGAGCGGCGTGACCGCGCCCGACGATTGCGACGCGGCCTGCGCCAATTTCAAATCCTTGAGCATCAATCCGGATGCGAAGCCACCGGCATAATCGCGATTGGCCGGCGATGTGGGCACCGGTCCCGGAACGGGACAGTATGTCGTCAGCGACCAGCACTGCCCCGACGAGGTGGACGCGATATCGAACAGCTTCTGCGGATCGAGGCCCAACTTCTCGCCCAGCACGAACGCCTCGCAGGTCCCGATCATCGAGATCGCGAGCAGCATGTTGTTGCAGATCTTCGCCGCCTGCCCCGCGCCCGCGCCGCCCGCGAGCACGACCTTCTTGCCCATTCTGTCGAGCACCGGCCTGGCCCGCTCGAACGCCGCGTCGCTGCCGCCGCACATGAAGGTCAGCGTCCCCGCTTCGGCCCCACCGACGCCGCCCGACACGGGAGCATCGAGAAAATCGAAGCCGGCCTTTTCGGCGGCCGTATGGACCGCGCGCGCGGAATCGATGTCGATGGTGGAAGAGTCGATCAGCAACGCACCCTTCTTGGCGGCGCCGAGGATACCATTGTCGAGATAAACGCCGCGCACATGATGCCCCGCCGGCAGCATGGTGACGACGACATCCGCATCTTTCACCGCCTCGTTCGCCGAGCCCGCTTTCGTCGCACCCGCCGCCAGCACCGGCTCCAATACCGCCGCGCTGAGATCGAACGCGGCAAGCCCATGCCCCGCTTTGAGCAGATTGCGCGCCATCGGCCCGCCCATATTGCCCACGCCAATGAATGCGATCTTGGTCATGAATTTTCCTTTCAGGCTCCCTAGGGCGTTTTGATCGAAGCCAACGACATATTGGTCCCACTCAGGCGACAAACTACGATATTTTGGTACGCGAGAGCTTGGCAGGCTTCGTTCCTTTTGGATCGCCAAACACACTCCACTTTCCTTCGTAGTGCTCGTTGCGATAGTACGGATACCAAGGCGGGCCTTTCACATTGCGCGCAACTATTCCGCTCGGCACGACATAGAAACGCGGTCTTGCATCCTCGCCCTGGGGCGCATTTACAAACACGTAAACGTGGCTTCGCGAAATAAGTTTGTGCGCTTTCTTTCCCGTAAGCCAGAAATTGACATTTCTTCCGTTAGTTTTGACTTGGACAGACCATGCCTTCTTGCATTCTTGATCCGTGACAAGAAGATCGGCGCCCATTGCGCTTCGTGATGTTGGAGATACGATAAATCCTCTTCGGATAAGTTCAGCCGCCGTTAAATAGACACCGAGCATCCCAGTCATTTGCCCTTTGGAAGCCATTTTCCCGCTCTCCGTTAAGTGTTTGGATGAGAACCTCAAAAGAATCCCAAGCAATGTGAGGTTTATGCCGATCTCCTCAAAGAGCCAATTCACCGCGTGGAAGAGGAACAAAATATTTCGCGACATCCGCGTCGCTCACGCCCGCGAGATCGGGCGGCGACCATTTTGGGGCGCCGTCCTTTTCGATGATCGTGGCGCGGACGCCTTCGTAGAAATCGTGACCCGCGACGATGCGCGTGACCATGCGGTATTCCATCCGCATGCAGTCGTCGAAATCGAGGCCCTCGCCTTCGCGGTTTTGGCGGAACGCGACTTTCAGGCTGGTCGGCGATTTGGTGCGGATGGTCCGGGCGGTGTCGCGCGACCAGTCGGTATGTTCGGCGTCGAGCGCGGCGAGCACCGCCTCGACGGAGTCCAGGCCGAATACGCGGTCGATGGCGGCGCGGTGCTCGGCGAGGAATGTGGCTGGCACCTCTTCGGCGAGATCGCCCAGCGCCGCATCGGGCGCGACGCCGCTGGCTACGCGTCCGATCAGCGCATCCCACTTCGCTTGCGGCACGAAATGCGTCGCCACGCCGGCGCAGAGCGTATCGGCCGTCTTGAGCCGCGCACCGGTGAGCGCCAGATACATCCCGATCTCGCCCGGGCAGCGCGGCAGGAAATAGGAGCCGCCAACGTCGGGGAACAATCCGATCCCCGTCTCTGGCATGGCGAACACCGTCGTCTCGCCGGCGATGCGATGGCTGCCATGCACCGACACGCCCACGCCGCCGCCCATCACGATGCCGTGGATCAGCGCAATGTAGGGCTTGGGATAGTGCTTGATCGTGGCGTCGAGCACATATTCGTCGCGATAGAAATCGAGCGCATAGGGCGTCCCCGCCTTGCCGCTCTCATAGAGCGCACGGATATCGCCGCCCGCGCAAAACGCCCGATCGCCCGCGCCGCGTACGACGACAGCCTTCACCGCCGCGTCTTCGGCCCAGGCATCGAGCTGCGCCTGCATCGCCAGCGCCATGCCGTGCGTCAGCGCGTTGAGCGCCTTGGGCCGGTTCAAGGTGATGAGGCCCAGCGCGTCACGTCTTTCGAAAAGGACCCCAGGCTCGTCCGTCATTGCCGGAACATCTCCCGCGCCACGATCACGCGCATGATCTCGTTCGTGCCTTCCAGGATCTGGTGCACGCGCAGATCACGAACGTGACGTTCGGCGGGGAAATCCTTCAAGTAGCCGTAGCCGCCGTGAAGCTGCAGCGCGTCGTTGGCGATCTTGAAACCCATGTCGCTGGCGAAGCGCTTGGCCATCGCACAGAGCATCGTGGCGCGCGGCAGTTTCTTGTCGAGCGAGTCCGCGGCGCTGCGGATCATCAGGCGCGAGGCTTCCAGTTCCGTCGCCATATCGGCCAGCTTGAATTGCGAGGCCTGGAACTCCGAAATCGGCTTGCCGAACTGCTTGCGATCGCGCGAGTAGGCCTTCGCCTCCTCCAGCGCCGCGCGCGCGGTGCCGACCGAACAGGCGCCGATATTGATGCGGCCGCCGTCGAGCCCGCTCATCGCGATGCGGAAGCCCTCGCCCTCCGCGCCGATGCGGTTGGCGATGGGCACGCGGCAGTCCTCGAAGATCACCTGTGCGGTGGGCTGCGAGTTCCAGCCCATCTTGCGTTCCTTCTTGCCGAAGGAGAGCCCCTTCGTGCCCTTCTCGATCACAATGCACGAAACGCCCTTCGCGCCGTCCTCGCCCGTACGCACCATGCAGACATAAACGTCCGACACGCCCGCGCCAGAGATGAACGCCTTCGAGCCGTTCAGCACATAGTGATCGCCGTCCTTCACCGCGCGCGTCTTCAGCGACGCGGCGTCAGAGCCCGAGCCCGGCTCGGTCAGGCAATAGCTCGCGATCTTCTCCATTGTGGTCAGCGTGGGCAGAAAGCGTTTGCGCTGTTCCTCGCCGCCGAAGCGGTCGATCATCCACGACGCCATGTTGTGGATCGACAGGAACGCGGCGGTGGAGGTGCAGCCGGCGGACAATTCCTCGAAGATGATCGCGGCATCGAGCCGGCTCATCTCCGAGCCGCCGACATCGCCCTTCACATAGATGCTGGCGAAGCCGAGCGCCGCGGCCTCGCGCATCACATCGACGGGGAAATGCTCTTTCTCATCCCACTCCGAAGCAAAGGGCGCGAGCCGCTCGCTGGCGAAACGCCGCGCCGCGTCTTCGATGGCTCGCTGGTCTTCGTTGAGTTCGAAATCCATCACTGTCCTCCAGACCTGCAAGCCGCCAACGGGAAATTCGTTCCGAATGAGGCGGTTAGAACGATCCCGCCCGTCGGCCCGGGCAATTTGCTCGCGCTGCTTGCAACGGGCCCCGCGAATTGGCAAGAGACCCCGATGGAACCCGCTTTTCCGGCCATCCGCATGCGGCGCCTGAGGCGCCACGACTGGTCCCGCCGCCTGGTGGCGGAGCACACCCTGTCCCCCGCCGATTTTATCTGGCCGATCTTCGTGGCCGAGGGCGCGAACACCCGCACCCCCGTCCCCTCCATGCCCGGTGTGGACCGGCTGACCGTGGACCTGGTGGCGGGCGCGGCCGAGGAAGCCGCCGCGCTCGGCATCCCGGTCGTGGCGCTGTTCCCCTACACCAACCCGTCGCTGAAAACGGCCGACGGGCGCGAGGCGCTCAATCCGCAGAATCTCGTCTGCCGGGCGGTGCGCGAGATCAAGCGCATGGTGCCGCAGATCGGCGTGCTCTGCGACGTGGCGCTCGATCCCTATACCAGCCATGGCCATGACGGCGTGTTCGACGCGCCGGGCCAGAACATCGCGAATGACGAGACTGTGGCGCTTCTCGTCAAACAGGCGCTGCTCCAGGTCGAAGCCGGTTGCGATATCATCGCGCCGTCCGACATGATGGACGGCCGCATCGGCGCCATCCGCACCGCGCTCGAAGCGGCGGGACACAAAGACACGCTGCTGATGGCCTACGCCGCCAAATATGCCAGCGCCTTCTACGGCCCGTTCCGCGACGCGGTGGGTTCGGCCAAGTCACTGATGGGCGACAAGCGCACCTACCAGATGGACCCGTCCAACGGCGACGAAGCCCTGCGCGAAGTCGCGCTCGACATCGCCGAGGGCGCCGACATGGTGATGGTGAAACCGGGCATGCCGTATCTGGATTTGGTGCGCCGCGTGAAAGACGCCTTCGGCATGCCGACCTTCGCCTACCAGGTCTCCGGCGAATATTCGATGCTGATGGCCGCCATCGAACGCGGCTGGCTCGACCGCGACCGCGTCATCCTCGAAAGCCTGATCGCCTTCAAACGCGCGGGGGCGAACGGGATATTGACATATTTCGCGAAGGATGCGGCGAGGTTGTTGCGGGCTTAACGGCGGTCCAGTCGAGCAAATAAACTCGACGTATCCCACCTTTTGCCGCCCATCTTCTCGACCTCGGCGTAGAACTGATCGACCAGCGCCGTCACCGGCAGCGATGAGCCGTTGCGGCGGGCTTCTTCCAGCACGATCGCCAGATCCTTGCGCATCCATTCCACCGCGAAGCCGTGTTCGAAATGGTTTTCGAGCATGGTCTTGTGGCGGTTCTCCATCTGCCAGGATTGGGCGGCGCCTTTGGAGATCACTTCCACCACCGCCAGCGGATCGAGTCCGGCCTTGCGCGCGAAGCTCAATCCTTCCGACAGCGCCTGCACGAGACCTGCGATGCAGATCTGGTTGACCATCTTGGTGAGCTGGCCCGCGCCCGCCTCGCCCATGTGGCGGCACTGCCTGGCATAGACGGCGATGATTGGTTCGGCGCGCGCGTAAGCAACCTGCCCGCCGCCGCACATGATCGTGAGCTGGCCGTTTTTCGCGCCCTGCTCGCCGCCGGAGACCGGCGCATCGACGAAATGAATGCCGCGCTGGCTGGCGGCTTCGGCGAGTTCGCGCGCGATGCCGGCGGAAGCGGTGGTGTGGTCGACGAAGATGGCGTCGCGCTTCATGGTGACGAAGGCGCCGTGGCGGCCCAGCGTGATCTCGCGCAAATCCTCGTCGCGGCCGACGCAGGCCAGCACGGCGTCCATGTTGGCGGCGGCTTCCGCCGGCGTGGGCGCGGACTTGCCGCCATACTCCTTCACCCAGCGGGCGGCCTTCTCGCCGGTGCGGTTGTAGACGGTGACGTCGTGTCCGGCGCGCGCCAGATGCCCGGCCATGGGATAGCCCATGACGCCCAAACCGAGGAAGCATACCCGCAAAGCCATGATTGTCTCCGATGTCCCGAATCTCTTGGGGCGGCGAGTTTACTCCATCACCTCGAGTTCGATCTTGGGCTGGCCCGGCATCGGCACCATCACGGGCCGCTTCATCAGGCAGACGACCAGCAGCGCCGGAAGGCTGCAATAGAACATGAACAGGAAATCGTTGGCATAGGCCGAAACCTGGGCGTTGTAGTTCACGATGGCATCGGCCTGCTGCGCGCCGAAGGGCAATACCGGGTTCCACATCAGGCTCTGGGCGTTGACGCCGAGATTGCGGTTGAACGGATTGAAATGCTCCGACATCTGGGCATGAAGCTGCTGCACGCTCACTGCCAGCATCGTGGTCGTCAGCGAGATGCCGATGGCGCTGCCGACGTTGCGCACCAGGTTGATCAGCGCGGACCCGTCGGTGCGATAGACCGGCGACAGCGTGGCGAAGGCGACGAGGTTCATCGGCACGAAGACAAGCCCCATTCCGATGCCCTGGATGAAGGTCGTATAGGTGAGGGCCCAGGCCGTGATGTCCGGCGTCCACGTGGACATCTCCCACATCGACCACAGGAGCAGGATTGTGCCCAGGCCCATCAATAGCCGCGCATCCATCTTGAGCGCGAGCCGGCCCGCGAAGACCATCGCGAACATCGTGCCGAAGCCGCGCGGCGCCAGAAGCAAGCCGGTATCGGTCACGCTGTAATTGGCGAGGTTCTGCAAATAGGGCGGCAACAGCGCGGTGCTGGCCAGCATCACCATGCCGATCATGAACATCAGGAACAGCGAGAACAGGAAGTTGCGGTCGCGAAAGATCTCGCGCGGGATGAACGTCCGCTCCGCCGTGAACATATGCACGGCGAAGACATAGAGCCCGAGGCCAGCGACGATCGCTTCGATGACGATCTCCGGCGATCCGAACCAGTCCTGCGAGGTGCCGCGGTCGAGCATCAGTTGCAGCGCGCCCAGCCCCGCGCCGAGCGCGGCGAAACCCGTCCAGTCGAATTTGAGCGCGGCGTCGCGATGGGTGTCGCGCAGGAACAGCCAGATGCCCGTCACCGCGGCGATGCCGAACGGCAGGTTCACGTAGAACACCCAGCGCCAGTTGTAGCTCTCGGTCAGATAGCCGCCGAGCGTCGGGCCCAGGATCGGGCCGACCATCACGCCCAGGCCCCAAATCGCCATCACCGAGCCGCGCTTGGCGGGCGGATAGAGGTCAAGCATGATCGATTGCGAAAGCGGCGACAGCGCCGCGCCGAACGCGCCCTGCATCAGGCGGAAGAACACCATCTGATCCAGCGTCTGCGCCGCGCCGCACATCATCGAGGTGATGGTGAAGCCGGAGATGCAGACCAGTGCGAGATTCTTGCGGCCGAAGCGCGAGGCGAGCCAGCCCACCGGCGCGGTCATGATCGCGGAGGCGACGATGTACGACGTCAGCACCCAGGTGATCTGGTCGCGCGACGCCTGCAGGCTGCCTTGCATATGGGGCAGTGCGACATTGGCGATGGTCGAATCCAGGGCCTGCATCAACGTGCCTGCCATCGAGCACAGCATCACGATGGTGAGCTCGAACTTGGATTCGTACGCCTCGTAGGAAACGCCGAGCGCGCGTGTCATCGCATCAGTTGCCGAACAGCATCCGCCACCAGCGGCGATGGCCTGTATCGATATCGACCTCGACGCTCATGCCCGAGCGGAGCTGCGGATCGCCCGGCTTCTGCTCGATGCGCACCTTCAGCGGCACGCGCTGCTGCACCTTCACCCAGTTGCCGCTGGCGTTTTCCGACGGCAGCACGGAAAAGGCGGAGCTCGTAGCGGCGCTGATCGATTCCACCGTGCCGTGCCAGGTGCGGCTGGGATAGGCGTCGATATCGATATCGACCGGCTGGCCGACGCGCACGTTGGTGAGATCGGTTTCTTTCATCTGCGCATCGACCCACACGTCGTTGTTGGCGACGAGGCCGACGGCGCTGGTGGTGGAGAACGCGCTCATCGCGGAGATCACCAGCGTGCCGGGCTGGAGCGAATCCACCTCGGAGACGACGCCGGCGAACGGCGCGCGCACCACGGTGTGGTCGAGCTGGCGCTGGGCTTCGTCGACCGCGGCGCGGGCCTGCATGTATTGCGGCGTCTTCTCCGGCGCGATGTTCGGATTGCCGTTCAGCTTGGCGAGCTCGGAATCCGCGGTCTGCTGCGCGGCGGCGAGCTGCTGCTGCGCGGTCGCGAGCGTCAGGCGCGACTGGTCGTAAGTCGCGGACGCGATCGCGTTGGCCTTCATCAGGCTCGCATTGCGGGCGTTGTTGCGCTGAGCGAGATCGACCTGGGCACGTTGCGCATCCACGGTCGCGATCATCTCCTTGTAGTCGTCCTTGGTGGACTGGATCGTCTGCACGGTCTGCGCCAACTGCGATTGCGCGGTGGCCAGCGCGATGCGGAACGGCTGCGGATCGAGCATGAACAGCACGTCGCCCTTTTTGACCGACTGACCTTCCTTGACGTTCACCGTCTTCACCAGGCCGGACACGTCTGTCGTCACCATCAGCTTGGCGGAGGACAGATAGGAATCGTCCGTCGAGACGTAACGCCCGCCCATCAGCCACGATCCCAGCGATATCGCCACGACGATCACGACGCCGCCGATCATCAGCACGCGGCGCATATAGGCCTTGTCGGTCCGCATCCGCCCGATGACGGGCAACTGCCACCACGGGGCGGCGGCCGCGTATTGAGACGTGTCGGATTGCATCGCGTTCATCACTCTACTCCCCGGCCATCGCCAGTTTCGGATTGGGATCGGCCGTCAGATTGTCTTTGATTTGCAGAAGGGTCTCGACGAGTTTCTCGTAGTCCTGACCTGCGACGCCCACCACGATCTGTTCGTGAAGTTCGTCGCGGTAGAGCGCGATGTCCTCGAGAAGCGGTTTGGCCGCAGGCAAAAGATGCAAGCGGCGGATGCGGCGGTCCGCGGGATCGGCGCGGCGCTCGACGAAGCCGCGCGCCTCCAGCCTGTCGATCAGCCGGCCCACCGTGATCGGCTCAACCTCGCAGATCGCGGCCATTTCGTTCTGGGAGAGCCCGGGCTGGCGGTTGAGCCGGGCCAGGATCACCCACTGCGCCCGGGTCATCCCGAACGCCCGGGCGCGCTGGTCGAACCGCGTCCGCACCAGGCGGGCGACGTCGTTCAGCACGATCATCAGGTCTTGTTCGAACGGGGGAGCCATGGAACCTATCTCTAACTTCGGAGAACATAAGCCACGCTATAATATATTCAAGCAGCAATATGCCGCCTGGAGCAAAATATTTCTCTGATACTTATCAATATGTTACGAGATGGCCTTCCGGCTAGACTTCACGGAACGACGTTGAAACCTCTCCATATCTCGCAAATCGGCTTTGGCGGCATGGCCTGCCCGCTCTTCAATCCGCCGATATCCCGCCACGACGGCCCGCCCGAGCTTGGACAACATCGCCCCGCCACCTTGCTTCCCGCCGGTCGCCGTCTCGACCAGCGGCGCGCCGAAGCTCTCCTCCAGCGCCTGGAGCAGCAACCACGCCCGCCGGTAGCTCATCTTCATCGCCCCGGCGGCTTTGCGGATCGAGCCGGTCGCTGCGATTTGCTCCAGCAGCCGCACCTTCCCCGGCCCGAAGGAGCCGGTGTCCAGATCGATGCGGATGGTGAGTCTGACCATGAATTCTTTTTTACACGCTGGCGCGGCACCCGGTCGAACCTTGGTGCGCCGCGAGGGGCCTATGGCGGAAAAGAGACTCCCGCCCGCTGTCGCAAATCCGTCACCCAGCTTTCACCTCCCTGACATCCAGCGCCAGTACCACCGCCCCAGCCTTTGAACAATTTGCTGGGGCTGGACGCCGCATCCGATGCGGTCTTTCGCGTGTTGAGCGGGGATAACAATGAACTACAAAACTCTGATGTTGGGTACGGCTGCGTGCGCCCTGATGGCCGCTCCGGCCTTCGCGCAATCCACAACGACAACGACGACCACCACGACGGTTAAGCACAAGCACATACATCACGCGGCGCCCGCCGGCGAAAGCCGCATGGATCGCCTCGAGCGCATGGTCGAACAGCAGGCCGCGGAAATCCGCGACCTCAAGGCCGAGCAGAACGGCGGCACGGTACCCGTCGCCGCCACGGCGCCGGTCGCACAGGGCACGGTCAGCACGGCCGAATTCGAAGCCCTGCAGAACCAGGTCTACGAACAGTCCGCAGCGGCCAAGTCCGCCGCATCGAACGGCTGGTGGGGCCACACGCAGATCAGCGGCCGCGCATACATGGACGTTACGAACATCAACGACAAGCGCGATGGCGTTCCCCAGGCGGTCGACGGCACCAGCTTCGACATCAAGCGCTTCTACCTGGGCGTCGATCAC
>DATATK010000119.1:0-4866 GCA_036268825.1 Rhizomicrobium sp.
TGATCAACAAGCTCCGCGGCACCTTCAACGTCTGTGCCGTCAAAGCCCCCGGCTTCGGCGATCGCCGCAAGGCCATGCTCGAAGACATCGCCGTCCTCACTGGCGGCAAGGCCATCATGAAGGACCTCGGCGTCGATCTGGACAAGATCACGCTGCAGGACCTCGGCCAAGCCAAGAAGATTGAAATCGACAACGACAACACGACCGTCATCGAAGGCGCCGGCGAGACCAAGGCGATCCAAGGCCGGATCGAGCAGATCCGCCGTGAGATCGACATCACGACCAGCGACTACGACAAGGAGAAGCTCCAGGAGCGTCTCGCGAAGCTGGCCGGCGGCGTGGCGCAGATCAACGTCGGCGCCGCCACCGAGGCCGAGCTGAAGGAGAAGAAGGCCCGCATCGAAGATGCGCTGCACGCGACCCGCGCCGCGGTGGAAGAGGGCGTGGTTCCGGGCGGCGGTGTCGCGTACCTGCGTGCTCGCGTCAATGCCAAGCCGAAGGGCGAAAACCCCGACCAGGAAGCGGGCATCAAGATCGTGATGCGCGCGCTGGAAGAGCCGCTGCGCTGGATCACCGCCAACGCCGGCGACGAGCCGTCGGTGGTCGTCAACAAGGTGGTCGAGGGCAAGGGCAATTTCGGCTACAACGCGCAGAGCGGCGAGTACGGCGACATGGTGCAGATGGGCGTGCTCGACCCGACCAAGGTCACGCGCTCGGCGCTGCAAAACGCGGCCTCGGTCGCGGCGCTGATCCTCACCACCGACGCGATGGTGGCGGAGCTGCCGAAGGAAGAATCCCACGCCGGCCACGGCCACGGCGGCATGGGCGGAATGGGTGGAATGGATATGTAGTCGCTGGAGCGGATGCGCGCGAGCGCACCGCTCAGCGACGGTCGAAACGGACCATCCGGCCGTTCCAACTCGCGAACTCGAGCGGACAGGCGAAAGCCTGCCGCTCAATACGCGAAAGCAGAATCGAAAAGCCCCGCGCGAGCGGGGTTTTTTGTTGTACGCGCAGAGAGCAATTATCCTTGACGGTAGAGGTGTTTAACGCTTAAATAGCGCGCTTTCCGGCGGGAGCTCGTCCATGTTGTCGCCAGATATCCCAGCCCCTTCAGCAGTCATGCGGCAAGTGGCCAGGTAGCTCAGTTGGTAGAGCAGGAGACTGAAAACACGCCGCCCATTCATTATTGGCGGAGGCTTCAGCCGAAGTTCCTCTGGGGCGGCTTGTTTCGGCGTAGGCTAATATTCACGGCGGAAACGCCGTTAATGTTAAGTGCCGTAAGGCGCGGCCGGAGCCAAAATCTCTGTGTCACGCGGTTCCATAGCTGTAAGATGCACGCTTTTTCCGGCGCCTCCGCCGGAATGGTTCTCGGGGGCCAGGTAGCTCAGTTGGTAGAGCAGGAGACTGAAAATCTCTGTGTCGGCGGTTCAATTCCGTCCCTGGCCACCATTTCCCCCCAAGATTCCAACTGAGCTCCCGGCCATTTGACGTCGGTACCTCCGTCCCCGGCCACCATTCAATTTCCTTCCATTTGAACCAACCGGCTCCTGTAGCCCGCCTTGCCAACCGTTACGCGGCGATAACCGCGTTCGTGTCCGCCTGATTCCTGCATAATTCTCCTGGCGCACGAAGGAGAGAGGAGAAGCCATGCCAAAAATGACGGGAAGCCGTTTTTTCGCCGAAGCCATGCGCGGATACGGCGTGACGCACCTGTTTTACGTGAACTCGATCGCCAATGCCGCGATGAAGGAAATGGACGCGGTGGGTGTCACGCGGGTGGTCACTCACGGCGAAAAGGCGGCCGCGTACATGGCGGACGGCTACGCCCGGGCTTCGCGCCGCCCGGGCATCTGCCTGTGCCAGGACATCGGCACCTCCAACCTGGCGGCGGGCATGAGGGATGCGCACATGTCGAGCTCGCCCGTGATCGCGATCACGGGCGGCCAGAACGACCAGCCGCGCTATCGCCACGCCTACCAGAACGCGGAAGACTTCACGGCGTGGAACGGCGTCACCAAGGCGAACTACTCGGTCGATACCGTCGAGCGCTTTCCCGACCTGCTGCGTCAGGCGTTCCGCGAGGCGACGACCGGCACGCCTGGCCCGGTGCACCTGGAGCTGCGCGGCAACGCCGGGCAGATGCTGGAGGGCGAGGGCGATTTCGACCTCGTGTTCGAAAAGCGCTTCGCGCAGTACCCGGCATTCCGGCCGGAAGCCGAAGCGCCGGCGATCGAAGCGGCGATCGCCGCGCTCGCGCAGTCCGCCAAGCCGATCATCGTTGCGGGCGGAGGCGCCGCGGCATCGGGCGCGGGGCCGGAGATCCTGAAGCTTGCCGAAACGCTTTCGATCCCGATCGCGACCAGCCTGCACGCGAAAGCCATCGTACCGGACGACCACCCGTTGGCGGTGGGCGTGCCGGGCAGCTACTCGCGCTGGTGCGCGAACCAGGCAATCGCGGCGGCTGACCTGGTGTTCTTCATCGGCAGCCACACCGGGGGCCAGGTGACGAACGGCTGGCAGATTCCGAAGATTGGTACGCGGGTGATCCAGCTCGACATCGATCCGGGCGAACTCGGGCGCAACTACCCGAACACGGTCTCGCTGCACGGCGACGCGAAGGTAACGCTCGTCAAGCTCATCGCGGCGGCCGGCAAGCCGCAATCACGGCGCGCTGAGTGGGTGGAGCAGGTGCGAAGCTACGTCGCCGCGTACTGGGCCGAGTCCGACCCCCTGCGCAATTCGGACGCGGTGCCGATCCGCCCGGAGCGGATCTGCAAGGAGCTCGAGCAGTGGCTGCCGGCCAACTCGACGCTCGTCGTCGACACGTTCCACGCGGCGATCTGGACCGCGCAAATGACGCGGCTGATGAAGCCCGGCCAGAACTACCTGCGCTGCGGCGGCTCGCTGGGCTGGGCGTTCCCGGCCACGCTGGGGGCAAAGGCGGCGCTGCCCGACAAGCCGGTGATCGGCTTCTGCGGCGACGCAGGTTTCTACTACCACATGGCCGAACTGGAGACCGCGGCGCGCCTGCGCCTCAATGCCGTGATGGTGGTGAACAACAATTATTCGGGCGGCGTGGTCGAGAACGCGCGTTTCGAACGCGCCGTGAACTTCGCGAAGGTTGCGGATTCGATGGGCTGTGTCGGCTTCCGCGTCGAGAAGCCGGCCGATATCCCGCAGGCGCTCGACAAGGCGCTCGCCGCCGGCCGGCCGGCCGTGGTCGAGGTCGTGAGCGACCCTGCGATCCGCGCCAAGCGCGGCTGGGTGCCGTCCGCGATCAGCGGCGAGTGACCAGCAATCCGCGGCGAGCGATGACTCCGCGCGCGGCAGGCAGGGTGGTGCGCCTCGTCACGGGCGCGCTGGCGCTTGCCGGCGCGACCGTGCCGGCGGCGGCGGCGCAGGAACCGTATCCGAGCCGGCCGATACGCATCGTCGTGCCCACCGCGCCGGGTGGGCCGAGCGATGTCAGCGCGCGCATGATCGCGCAGGAACTGACTAAGCGCTGGGGGCGGCAGGTGGTGGTGGACATCCGGCCGGGCGCCGGCACGATCATCGGCAGCGAGATCGTCGCCAAGGCGCCGCCCGACGGCTACACGCTACTGGTGAGCCCCAGCACGCTTGCCATCAATCCCGCGAGCTACCGGAAGATGCCGTACGACGCGCTGCGCGACTTCGCCCCCATCACGCACACGCTGGTCGTGCCCAACCTGATCGTGGTCCATCCCTCTTTGCCGGTGAGAACGGTGAAGGACATGATCGCGCTGGCGAGGATCCGGCCCGGCGAGATCCTGTACGGTTCGTCGGGGCACGGCACCAACCCGCACCTGACGATCGAGTTGTTCGCCAGCATGGCGCGGATCCACCTCATTCACGTTTCCTACAAGGGAACCGCGCCGGGGCTCGTCGATCTCCTGGCGGGCCGCGTCGCGCTGATGGCCACCTCGAGCATGGCCCTGCTCATTCCCCATGTGGGCACGGGAAAATTACACGCTCTGGGCGTTACGACGGCGCACCGCATCCGCGCGCTGCCGGATGTTCCGACCATCGCCGAGGCGGGACTGCCCGGCTACGAATCGGTGCAGTGGTCCGGCATGCTGGCGCCCGCGGGCACGCCGCGGGAAATCATCGGCATGCTGCATCGAGAAACCGTCGCCATTCTGCGCGCGCCCGAAGCGAGGCAACGCCTGGCCGACGACGGCGCCGAGGTCGTTGGCAGCACGCCGGAAGCGTTCGCCGCTTTCCTGAAGGCGGAAACCGTGAAATGGGCGAAGGTGGCGAAATTCGCCGGCATCCAGCCGGAATAGTCGTTTGCGGTAGGATTCCAACTTCCCCGAACTCCTGGAGCGGAAATGACGGTCCGCATTGCCCACAATCTGAAACTCCTCGCGCAGAACACCGCGGGCGGCGCGCCCAATCTCGGCGAGGGCATGGCGATGAAGATCAAGGACGGCCGGCGCTACTTGTACATCGCGCACGAGCACGGACCGGCCTCGTTCTCGATCTTCGACGTCACCGAACCGGCGGACCCGAAGATGCTGTGGCAGAAGCCGCTGCCGCACAACCGGGTGCGCGGCAACTCGCTCGCGATGCGCGGCGACATCCTGCTGATGGCCTATCAGGCCTACGACCGGGGCGGCAAGCCCGCGGGCTTCCAGGTCTACGACATCTCGAAGCCGGCGGAGCCACGCGAGATCACGTTCTACGACCTGTCGGGCAATGACGATCACTCGGTCGGCGTGCATTACCTGTCGTTCATGGACGGGCGCTACGCACACATCTGCGCCTCGCATCCGGATTTCACGCCCAACCACAAGGATGACAACCAGTTCTACCAGATCGTGGATCTCGCGAATCCGTCGAAGC
>DATATK010000120.1:0-10290 GCA_036268825.1 Rhizomicrobium sp.
AGGCCCGTTCCTCAACGGCAGCGCCACCTCCACCTCCTATGCCGACTTCGACGAGAGCTACGACCCCATCAACGGCCTCGACTACGACAGCACCGCATCGAGCTACACCGTCAACACCGGAGACACGCTGGAGAGCATCGCCCAGCAGCTCTGGGGCGACGCCAGCTACTGGTACATGATCGCCGACGCCAACGGCCTCTCCAGCGACGCCGATCTCGTCTCGGGCATGGACCTCATCATCCCGACAAGATCCACAACGACTCCAACAGCGCGACGACCTATGCCGTCTATGATCCGAACGAGGCCACCGGCGACACATCCCCCACCGTCCCCCGCGTCCACAACCACGGCGGCTGCGGCATCGTCGGCGAGATCGTCGCGGTGGTGGTGACTTACTTTACCGCGTCGGCGGCGAGCTGGGGGTCCGGCGGCAGCCCGCTCAACAACTTCGGCCGCGGCTACACCAACCAACGGCTCGGACTTCGGAGTGACATCCATGTGCCCCGCGTAGTGGTCTCTATCATCGCTGCAGGATGTTTGGCCGTGTGGTTGCGCTTTCCGCCATCTCGTCCACTATCCGCCGAGCCTGGGGGAGTTTTGGCATGAGACGGATCGTTACAGGATTGGCGCTGGCGGCGTTGGCGAGCGCGGCGCTGGCGGCGGATGTCGGCGACAGAGTGTGGCAGGCGGCCGAGGCCGCGCGCGGCGAACAGCTCGCGCTGCTGGCATCCCTGGTCAATATCGATTCCGGCACCGGCGATGCCGAAGGCGGCCGCAAGGTCGAGGCGGTGCTGATCCCCAGGCTGAAAGCGCTGGGTGCGTCGATCCAGACCGTTCCCGCTGAAGCCGATGGCTTGCCGGACAATCTCGTCGCCACCTGGTCCGGCACGGGCAAGGCCCGCATCCTCCTGATCGGCCATATCGACACGGTGTTCGGCCCCGGCACGGCGGCGCAACGGCCCTATCGCGTCGAAGGCGATCACGCCCGCGGACCAGGCGTCGCCGACGAGAAGGGCGGCGTGGTCGAAGGCCTCACCGCGCTCAAGATCCTGCACGACATGGGCTTTGCGAATTTCGCGAAGATCACCTTCCTGATGGAGACCAGCGAAGAGCGCGGCTCACCCGGCACGCGCGGGCTGATCAAGAAACTGCTCGCCGATGCCGACGTCGAATTCAATCTCGAGCCGGGCGATCCGGTGGACATGCTGACCGTGTGGCGCAAGGGTTCGGCGACGTTCCATATCGACGTGGCGGGCAAGGCCGCGCATGCGGGCGTCAATCCGCAGGATGGCCACAATGCGGCGGTGGAGCTGCTGCACCAGCTCGCCGGGCTCGAAGCCTTTCCGCATTCCGGACCGGGACTCACGGTCAATCTCACGGTGATCCGCGCGGGCGAGCGGGCGAATATCATTCCGGATGCGGCGTCGGCGCAGGTGAACGTGCGCGTGCGGCAGATGGCCGATCTCGACAGGGTGGAGGCGGCGCTCAAGAAGAATGCGCAGACCGTATCGGTGCCCGGAACGACGGTTACAATTTCGCGTGAGCCTGCTTATCCGCCGCTGTCCGATAACGCGCCGACCATGGCGCTGGCGGCGCGGGCGCAGGCGATCTATGCCGGCATCGGCAAGAAAATCGAAACGGGCGGCAATGGCGGCGCGTCGGAATCGGCGCTCGCGGCGGCGGAAGGCGTGCCTGCGCTCGACGGATTGGGTCCCGTCGGCGGCGGTTTCCATTCCGCGGACGAATACATGGTGCTCAGCTCGGTCACGCCGCGGCTCTATCTGCTGACCAGGCTCATCATGGATGTGAGCGAGAACCCGCCGAAGAAATGAGGCTCAATCCGCGCTCGCATGCACCTGGCCGGTGCCGGCGGCGCGGCGCGTGAGCCAGACGACGCCGATCAGCGCGACCGACAGCCAGCCCGAGATCCAGAACAGATCGTCGGATGCCAGCAAGTACGCCTGGCTCGCGAGATTGCGCGCCAGGATGCCGAAGGATTGCAGGCTCGTGAAACCCAACTGGTGCAGGTGATCCGTCGCCTGCCGCATCAGCGGGCTGAACGCGGTGGACGAATCCGCGAGCCTGCTCTGGTGCAGCGCCTCGCGCCGGTCCCACAGCGTGGTGGTGATCGAGGCCGCGAAGCCGCCCGCGGTGATGCGCGCGAAGTTGGAGATGCCGGAGGCGGACGGAATGCGCTCCGGCGGAATCCTGTCCAGCGAGATGGTGAGCATGGAGACGAAGAAGGTGCTCATCGCCACGCCCTGGATCAAGAGCGGGAAGACGAAATCCCAGAAGCCGGCATCCTGCGTATAGCCCGCGCGCATGAAGTAGGAGAGCGCGAACGCCACGAAGGCGATGGTCGCCATCCAGCGGGCATCGACGCGGGACATCATGCGCGCGGCGAACGGCGTCAATATCACCGCGACCACGCCGCTCGGCGCCGCCACGAGCCCGGCCCAAGTCGCGGTGTAGCCGACATTGGTCTGCAGCCACAGCGGCAGGAGCAGCACGTTGGCGAAGAACACCGCATAGGACAGGCAGAACGCGATCGTGCCGAGTGCGAAATTGCGGTGGCGGAACAGCGACAGATCGACCACGGGGAACTTGTCCGTCAGTTCCCAGATCACCCAGGCGATGAGGCCGACAAGCGCGATGAGCCCCAGGATCACGATCTGCGGCGAGGCGAACCAGTCCGCGTCCTTGCCGGTGTCCAGCATGATCTGCAGCGCGCCGACCCACACGATGAGAAGGCCCAGCCCGACCCTGTCGATGGGCAGCGCGCGCGTCGCCGTTTCGCGGCCCGCCAGATTGGTCCAGCAGAAGAATGCCGTGATCAGCCCCACCGGCACATTGATGAGGAATATCCAGCTCCAATGGATGTTGTCGGAGATATAACCGCCCATGATCGGCCCCAGGATGGGTGCGACGAGCGTGGTGATCGACCAGATGCCGAGCGCGGTGGCGCGCTTGTCCGACGGGAAGATGGAGATGAGCAAAGCCTGCGAGCCAGGGATCATCGGGCCGGACACCGCGCCTTGCAGGATGCGGAATCCGATCAGCGCGGGCAGGCTCCAGGCCATGCCGCAGAGGAACGAGGCGGCGGTGAAGAGAAGCACCGAGACCACGAAGGTGCGCACCACGCCGTAACGCTGCATCAGCCAGCCGGTGAGCGGCACGGCGACGCCGTTGGCGACGGCGAAGGAGGTGATGACCCAGGTGCCCTGATCGGTGCTGGTGCCGAGATTGCCCGCGATGGTGGGCAGCGACACGTTCGCGATGGTCGTGTCCAGCACCTGCATGAACGTGCCCAGCGCGAGCGCGACCGAGGTGATCGCCAGCGGCAATCCCTTCAACGGCGCAAGCTGCGTGCCAGGCGCGCCCATCGATCAGGCGCCGTTCTGTTGCAGGATGCGGGCGATCAGCCGGTCGGTCTCGGGCCCGCCATCATTGCCCGCGTCGCTGCGGATTTCATGCGCGGTGCTCGACGATCCGATGGCGGGACCGGAGGCGTTGCTTACGTCCACGCTCACATCCACCGACAGCCCGATGCGCAGCGGATGATCGCGTAACCCCTTGGGATCGAGCGCGATGCGCACCGGCACGCGCTGCACGATCTTGATCCAGTTGCCGGAGGCGTTTTGCGGCGGCAGGAGCGCGAAGGCACTGCCGCTGCCCGCGCCGAGGCCCACGATCTTGCCGTGGAAGACCGTGCCGCCGCCATAGATGTCGGTCGTGACGGTGACGGGCTGGCCGATGCGCATGTCTGCAAGCTGGCCCTCCTTGAAGTTCGCATCGACCCAGACGTTTTCGAGCGGCACCACCGCCATCAGCGGCGTGCCCGGCGCGATCTGCTGGCCGAGCTGCACGGTGCGCTGCGCCACCACGCCATCGACCGGCGCGGTCAGGTGCATATGGGCGAGCACGATGGCGGCCTGGCGCAGCCGCGCGATGGCGGCGAGCACGTCGGGATTGTCCGCGATCGCCGTTCCCGAGACGGAGGCCTCGGCTTCGGCGAGATCGCTTTGCGCGACGGTCAGGTTGGCGCGTGCCGCCGCCACCGCGTCCTGCGCGTGCGCCAGTTCCTCATGCGAGACCGCGTTGCCCGCGCTCAAGCGGCGGCTGTAATCGCTTTGCGCCTGGGCGAGGGCCACCTTCGCGGCGGCGATCTGGGCGCGGTATTCCTCGGTCTTGGAGAATTCGGTGCGTACGGCGCGCACGGTGTGGGCGAGGTCGGCTTCGGCAGAAGCCATCGCGACATTCGCTTTGATCGGATCGATCTCGACGAGGAGCTGTCCGCGCTTCACACTTTGGGTGTTGTCGGCATGCAGCGCCAGCACCGTGCCGGATTCGCGGCTGGTGATCGAGACGATGTCGCCACCGACATAGGCGTCGTCCGTGCTCACGTAGAAACGTGCGTCGAACAGCCAGTAGAGGCCATAGATCAGGCTGCAGACGACCACGACGATGCCGAGGATCGTGAGCCAGCGCCGGCGCGTATCATGCGACTGCTGGGCGGATGCGGTGTTGGCGTCGCTCATTATTTTGTGTCCGGTTTGGAAATAGTTTTGAACCCGCCGCCCAGCGCCATCACCAGCGCTACCCGCGCCGAAGCGGTGTCGGCGACGAGCGCGGCCTGCTCGCGGCGCGTCTGGATCAGGAGATCCTCGACATTGAGCACATTGAGCTGCGGGCTGAGGCCGCTGCGATAGCGCCGTGTGGCGAGATCGAAGCTCGCTTGCGCGGCGGTGAGCGCCAGCCTCTGCTGCACGCCTTGATCCTCGACCGCACGCAATTGCGTCAGCGCGTCGGCGGTCTGCTTCACCGCCGTGACGACGGCCTCGTTGTAGTCGGCGACGGAAAGATCGAGTTCCGCCGTCGCGCCCGCATAATCGGCACGGATTTTTCCGGCATCGAAGATCGGCAGGTGGATCGCGGGGCCCGCGCCATATTGCAGCGCCGCGCTGGAGAACATCGGCCCCAGCCCGATGGCTGCCCATCCCGCCATGCCGAGCAAGTTGATGTCGGGATAGAACGCCGCGTGTGCCATGTCGCGGCCCGACACGGCCGCTTCGATGCGCGATTGCGCCGCCGCGATATCCGCCCGGCGCGCGAGCAGATCGGCGGGAAGCGTCGCGGGCAGCGCGAGCGCCGCGTCGTTCAATCGCGGACGTGTGATGGTATAGGCATCGGCGCCGCGCCCGATCAGGGCTGCGACCTGGTGCACTGCCATGTCGCGGTTGGCATTGGCGCGGATCAGGTCTTCGCGCGCGGTCGCCAGCAATGCTTTGGCCTGCTCGCGCGAGGCCTCATTGTCGAGCCCGCTGTTCACCCGGCCGGCGGTGAGCGAAAGAATGCCCTCGCGCTGCTTGACGGCTTCTTGCGCAACATCGCTCAGCACATAAGCGCGAGACAAAGCGATATAGGCTTGGCTGACATTGCCGGCGAGCAGGAGCCGCGCGGCTTCTGCGTCGAGCGCTGTGGCATCCGCCGTCGCACGCGCCTTGTCGACTCCGGCGGAGAGCTTGCCGAACAGGTCCAGCGACCAGGACAGATTCGCCTGCACCGTGCCGACCCATTGCGTCGTGCCGCCATAGGGCGGGGGGATGATGTAATCCTTGCTGAAGCGCTCGCGCTGTTCCTGTCCATCCAGGCTTGCCTGCGGATAGGTCGCGGCGCGGCTGGACGCGAGCTCGGACTGCGCCTCGCGCAACCGCGCCATCGCGGCGGCGAGGGTGGGGCTGCCTTTGAGCGCCTGGTCCACCAGTGCATCCAGCTGCGGATCGCCGAACGCCGTCCACCACGCATCCGCGATTTGCGGTTCCGGCGCGGCGCTCAACCCCAGCGTCTCCGGCTTGAGCGGCTTTTCGCTCGGCCTGGTCGAGGGCGCAGAGACGCAACCGGCGAGCAGCGCCGCGGTCAGCGCGAGGGAGAGAAAGCGTTTCATCGTGAGGCCCGCTTCTTTTCGCGAACGGGTTCTCCGGCTTCGATACTGTCGCCCAGCCGCGCCAGAAGATCGATAAGGGTCGCGACCTCGGCATGGGAGAATCCGCCCAGGATCCCGTTCCAGTAGTTCACCACCCGCGGCGTCAGCGATTTGGCGCAGGCGCGGCCGTCCGGTGTCAGCGTGAGGTTGACCACGCGGCGGTCCGTGTTGCTGCGCGTGCGCTTGACGAGGCCGCGTTCCTCAAGCTGGTCGACGAGCCGTGTGGTGGCGCCGGTGTCGTGATTCATGTGACGCGCCAGTTCGGCCGCCGTGGCGACGATCCCGTCGCGCAGGCTGACGAGCGCCACCCAGTGGGAAAACGTCAGCTCCTCGTCCGCGAACAGCGCTTCGGCGCGCGGCAGCAGCAGGTTGTGCAGGCGCCGGTTGAGATAGCCGATCGACTGCCGGCGGTCGAATTCGTCAAGCTTGTAAAACGGCTTGGCCATGGTCCCTCGCACGATCACTGCCCAGACAATAGCTGCTCAGGCAGCGATATTCAAGGCTCGCGTCATGCGGAAACGTCAGAACGGCCCCGCCAAAGTCGCGGGGATCAGCGCCGCCAGGATGAAGAAACCCGGCACGGCGTAGGCATATTGCTTGTGGGAGAGCAGCGTGATCTCGGCGAAGAAGGTGACCAGTCCCGCCAGCGCCACGCCCCAGAACCGCGTGATCGGCATGGCGAGGAACGCGGCGGCCAAAAGCTCGACGGCGCCGGTGACGCGGTGGAATTTCGGCGGCAAATCCCAGTCTTTATAGGCCCGTCGCACAAAAGCCGGACCGGCCAGATGGATAGCGGCGGCGGCGGCGAACAGCGCCGTCAGTATAAAGGCGATGATGGTGGGGATACTCGGCACGGCGTTTTCCCGGAACGATGGTTGGAGGTGAAACGTTGGTTCGCATCGGGCATAGTTCAAGACGCGCATCGCTGCGTTGCGCCGAATCCGGGAACAGCGATGTACCCGCGTTCCCGAAAAGGAGAATGAGATGGTGAAGATCAATCGCACGGGCAGCGCGATCTGGCATGGCGGGTTGCGCGACGGCAAAGGCGCGATCTCCAGCGAGAGCGGCGCACTGAAGGATTATCCCTACGGCTTCGCCAGCCGCTTCGAAGGCAAGCCCGGCACCAATCCGGAGGAGTTGCTCGGCGCGGCGCATGCCGGTTGCTTCACCATGGCATTGTCGCTCGCGTTGAACGAGGCCAAGCTCACGGCGGACGAACTCAACACCACCGCGAAGGTGACACTGGAGCAGGTCGAGGGCGGCTACGCGATCACCGCGGTGCATCTCACCCTCACCGGCAAGGTGCCCGGCGCGACGAATGCGACCTTCCGGGAGATAGCTGCCAAAGCCAAAGCGGGCTGCCCGGTCTCCAAACTGTTCAAGGCGGAGATCACCCTGGAGGCCACGCTGCTCTAGACGCTGGCGAAACCCCGCATGGCGCAGACCCGTCGCGCGGCGAACGAATAGCTTGTATCCTAGCGCCGCTCAGCCAAAGGGGAGGGCGTCATGGACTCGCCACTGTTCACGCAGATTCACGTCGCCATCAGCCTGATCGGAATCGCCGCCGGTCTCGTGGTCATGCAGGGCCTGCTCACCGCGCGGCGCTATCCGGCGATGACGGCGGTCTTCCTGTTCTTCACCGTGCTCACCAGCGTGACGGGCTACTTCTTCCGCCGCGCCCATATCCTGCCGTCCCACATCGTCGGCGCGATTTCGCTGGTGGTGCTCGCTTTGGCGATCGCGGCGCTTTACGCCTTCCGCCTGCGCGGGGCGTGGCGCGCCGTCTATGTGGTCACGGCGGTGCTGGCGGAATATCTCAATGTCTTCGTCCTCATCGTGCAGTCGTTCCTGAAGGTCCCCGCGCTCCATGCGCTGGCGCCGACGGGGACGACCGAACCGGCTTTCGTGGGCGCGCAGGGCGCGGCGCTGCTCCTCTTCCTCGTGATTGGCTTCCTGGGCCTGCGGCGTTTTCGCCCGCTCGTCTGACCGGCTTTGCCGCGCCCACGCGGGCTCGCCTTGAAGGTGGGGCTCGCATGTGTAAAGTGCCGCCAACCGTCAAATCCGCGTCCTCGAGGGATCCAGTTTCATGCGCACACGCACGCTTTTGTTGGGAGCCGCCGCCTTGTCCACATTCGGTTTTGCCGGCTCCGCCGCGCCGGGCGCGCCTGTCGCCGCCGCCAACCCCTTCGCCGCGCCCAGCACGCTTCCGCTGCAGGCGCCGATGTTCAACAAGATCAAGGACACAGACTACCTGCCCGCCTTCGAAGAAGGGATGAAGCAGCAGATCGCCGAGATCAATGCGATCGTGGCCAACAAGGCCGCGCCGACCTTCCAGAACACCATCGTCGCGATGGAAAAATCCGGCCGCATGCTGGATCGCGTGTCCGAGGCGTTCGGCGGCGTCGTCCAGGCCAACACCAACAAGACGCTGGACAAGGTGCAGACCGCGGTTTCCCCGGAGCTCGCCTCGCACAACGACGCGATCTATCTCAACCCCAAGCTCTTCGCCCGCGTGAAGACGGTCTATGACCAGCGCGACACGCTCAAGCTCGATCCGGAATCGCTGCAGCTGCTCAAGATCTATTACCAGCAATTCGTCCATGGCGGCGCGAACCTCTCCGATGCCGACAAGGCCAAGCTGCGCGAGATCAACAAGACGGACGCCTCGCTCGAAACCCTGTTCCAGCAGAAGCTGCTCGCCGGCACCAAGGCCGGCGCGCTGGTGGTGGACAACAAGGCCGCGCTCGCCGGGCTCAGCGACACCGAAATCGCCGGCGCCGCGAAGGCCGCCGAAGACCGCGGGCTCAAAGGCAAGTTCCTCATCCCGCTCCAGAACACCACGCAGCAGCCGGCGCTGTCCTCGCTCGCCGACCGCGACACGCGCGAGAAGCTGTTCAACGCCTCGTGGACGCGCACCGAAAAGGGCGACGCCAACGACACCCGCGCCACCATCTCCGAGATCGCCCAGCTGCGCGCGCAGAAGGCCAAGCTGCTCGGCTATAAGAGCTATGCCGATTATGTGCTGTTCGACCAGATGGCCAAGACGCCCGAAGCCGTCGAGGCGTTCATCGGCCAGTTGACGCCCCCCACCGCCACCAAGGCCGCCGACGAGGCCACGCAGATCCAGGCGATGATCGACAAGTCCGGCAAGCATTTCGACCTGAAGCCCTGGGACTGGGAACGCTATTCCGACATGGTGCGCAAGGCGAAATACGATCTGGATGACAATGAGCTCAAGCCCTATTTCGAGCTCAACCGCGTCTTGAAGGACGGCGTGTTCTATGCCGCCAACCAGCTCTACGGCATCACCTTCAAGGAACGTCACGACATTCCGGTCTACCAGCCGGACGTGCGCGTGTTCGACGTCTTCGACAAGGACGGCTCGCAGCTCGGCCTGATCTATTTCGACTACTTCAAGCGCGACAACAAATCGGGCGGCGCCTGGATGAGCAATTTCGTCCAGCAGTCGCACCTCTTGGGCACCAAGCCGGTCGTCTACAACGTCGCCAACTTCACCAAGCCCGCTCCCGGCCAGCCAGCGCTGCTCAGCTTCGACGACGTGACGACGATGTTCCACGAATTCGGCCATGCGCTGCACGGCCTGTTCGCGAACCAGCAATATCCGACTCTCTCGGGCACCAACACCGCGCGCGACTGGGTCGAATTCCCCTCGCAGTTCAACGAGCATTGGGCGCTGTACCCCGACGTGCTCAAGCACTACGCGGTGAACTACAAGACCGGCGCGCCGATCCCGCAGGCGCTGGTGGACAAGATCAAGAAATCCGCGACCTGGGGTCAGGGTTATGATCTGGGCGAGTTGCTCGCGGCCTCCGAACTCGACATGAAGTGGCATGCGCTGCCGGCGGACGCGCCCCGCCAGGATGTCGACACGTTCGAGACCCAGGCGCTCAAGGAGACGCATACCAACTTCAAGGACGTGCCTCCGCGCTATCGCTCCAGCTACTTCCTGCACATCTGGGCAAACGGCTATGCGGCGGGCTATTACGCCTATCAGTGGACGGTGATGCTGGACGACGACGCCTATTCCTGGTTCATCAAGAACGGCGGCATGACGCGCGCCAACGGCCAGCGCTTCCGCGACATGATCCTGTCCAAGGGTCATACCGAGGATTACGGCCCGATGTTCCGCGCTTTCTATGGCAAGGACCCGGAAGCCGGCCCGATGCTGAAGGATCGCGGCCTGCCGACGAACTGAGCTCCGCTGAAGAATGGACCCGGCGCACGCGAAAGCGGCGCCGGGTTTTCTTTTTGCGCAAGAGGTCAGGATGCGCGCGGGAGGCTTTCCG
>DATATK010000121.1:0-4829 GCA_036268825.1 Rhizomicrobium sp.
CCCTGTTCGCGATCTGCGCGGCGTCGGGAGCGCTGACGATCTACTACTGCCTCAGCCGGCCGCGGCCCTTCGTCGATCTCACCAAATTCCGCCACCGCGCTTTCGCGGTCGGCAGCGTGCTCAGTTTCATCCTCGGCATGGGGCTTTACGGCTCGACCTATGCGGTCGCGGTGTTTCTGGGCCTGGTGCGCGGGCATACGCCGCTGGAGATCGGCGCTATCATGATGGTCGCCGGCGTCGCGCAACTGGTCGCGGCGCCCGTCGCCGCTTTGTTCGAAAGCCGCTTCGACGGGCGCATCATTATCGCCTTCGGCTATGCCCTCTTCGCCGCGGGCCTGTTCCTCAACGGCCTCAGCACAGCGCATTCGGACTACGACAATTTCTTCTGGCCGCAGATATTGCGCGGCGTGGCGATCATGCTGTGCATCCTGCCGACGACGCGGCTGGCAATGGAGAACTGGACGCCAGAGGAAACCGCGGATGCGAGCGCGCTGTTCAACCTGATGCGCAACCTGGGCGGCGCCATCGGCATCGCGCTGATCGACACGATCCTGGAGCAGCGCACGCCCACACACGCCACGCAGCTGATCGACCGGCTTCAGGCGGGCGATGCCGGCACCGCCGCGCTGGTCGGGCTGCCCACGCAATATTTCCACGGCCACGCGATGGGCCCGATCGCGCCCTCGATCCGCGCCTTCATCGAGCCGCTGATCCAGCGCGCCGCGATGGTGCAATCCTTCAACGAGGCGTGGATGGTGCTGGGCGCGCTGTTCGTGCTGTCGCTGCTGGCGGTGCCCTTCGTGCGCGGCAGGGACGTGGCGCCGCCGAAGGTGATTTGATCGCGCAGGCGACCGCGCCGCGCTAGACTACAACATGGATGCGAAAATCTGGGCGGCCCTGTTCGGAGAAGCCGTAGTCTTCGGCGTTCTGCTGTTCGGCGCCGCTGGTACGGTGCGCTGGCCGCAAGGCTGGGCGTTTCTCATCGTGTTCTTCATTCCCGCCGCCATTGTGAGCCTGCGCGTGGCGCGCGACGATCCGGCCTTGATGCGCGAACGCATGGCGCTGCCGATGCAAAAAGGTCAGCCCGTCTGGGACAAGATCGTGATGGGCGCCATCGCTTTGCTGTTCATCCTCTGGATCGCGCTGATGGGCTATGATGGCGGGCGGCTGCATCGCGGCGCGATGCCGGTATGGCTCGAAGCACTCGGCGCGCTCGGTATCGTCGTGATGTTTGTGCTGGCCGATTGGGTGATGCACGCCAACACCTATCTGGCGCCGGTGGTGCGGGTGCAGGTGGAGCGCGGGCACCAGGCCGTCACCACCGGACCGTATGCGATAGTGCGCCATCCGCTTTATGCGGCGGCCGTGATCCTGTTCTTCGCAGCGCCGCTATTGCTGGGCTCCTGGTACGGGGAGCTGGGCGCGCTGGCGCTCACGGCGATACTCACCCTGCGCACGGCGCTGGAGGATCGCCTGCTGCAACGCTCACTGGACGGCTATGCCACCTACGCCGCGACGGTACGCTGGCGGCTAGTCCCGGGGATCTGGTGAAGGCCGCCTAGCGGTCCCGGTCCTTCTTCGGCTTGCGGACCAGTTCGGGCATGGCGAAGGGCGGCGGGGCGCCTTTGTCCTTCGCCTTGTCGGTGGCCTTGGGCTTCTTCTTTTCCTTGTTGGCGCGCTGTTCGCGGTTGGCCATGGCGTCGTCTCCCAGGGGGCGTTGATTCGGGTAACCAAGAATAAACCCGGAACGGGCTATGGAAAAGGGGCGGTAACGCGCCAAGGTTGGCAAATCCACCCCCGTGGGCTAGACAACGCAGGCGCAGCAACGTGCGCAGGGCATCGGCCCGTAAACCCTAAGGATACCGGAATGCGGCATCTTCACGGACGGGCGGCTCTCATTGTGTGCGCTTTGGCGCTTCTCTCACAACCCGCTTCGGCCGTTCCGGTTCCCCACATGCGCCCCGCTTTGGATTTGGTGCGCGCTTCCCATTCGGGCAGACGCCTGACCGCCGATGTGCCCGTGCCCCGGGCCCGCCCATCTTTGCCCGGCGAAACGTCCCGAACCGTGCTCGCTTCGGCCGATGTGCCCGTACCCACCGCGCGTCCGGACGGCGACGACACGACCCAAGTCGCGGATGACGCGACCGCCGACGACAGCGACGTGGCGGCGATCAACCAGTCCGCCGCCCTCCCGCCCGACGGCAACGCACCGGCCCCAGACCTTTCGGGCGACGACGCCCCGCGGATCGAGGCGGCCGGCCGGCGCCTCTCCTGCGTCGAATACAGCCGCGAGCGTTCCGGCTTCGCGATCCAGGGCGACGCCAAGACCTGGTGGGCGCATGCCGAGGGCATTTACGACCGCAGTTCGAGCCCCGCGCCCAACGCGGTGATGGTGTTCGCCGCGACGCGCGCGATGACACGCGGCCATGTCGCCTTCGTCACCCGGCTGGTGTCGGACCGGCGGATCGTCGTCGACCACGCCAATTGGGGGCGCGACGGCAAGATCTATCTCAACATGCCGGTGATGGATGTGAGCGCGAACAACGACTGGAGCCTGGTGCGTGTGTGGGACGCGCGCGACGGCCAATGGGGCAGCCGCGTCTATCCGATCAAGGGCTTCGTCTCCGCCCGCGCGATGGCGCAAAGTTAGTTCTTTTAATTGTCGCGCAGCCTGACGCGAACCGCTGCACACTTCGCGGGGCTGCGCTCCATCACATCTTCCGGCTATCATAAGCCCAGTGCAGCAGCGCCTGGCGCTGGCGCGGACGGCAATAAGGGTCGCCCGGCTCGCAATGCTTCTTGAGCTGCGCGATGTGGCGCGTCATCTGTTTCCAGCGCTTGATCTGGCGCGCGTCGTCTTCCATGCGCCGGCCCATATAGTAGCGGCAATACCACTGGAACCAGCCGCGCGGATCGTCGTCGTGGATCCAGCCTTTTGCCTTCCAATAGGACAGCGGCTTGGAGGCATCGACGCCGAAAAAATTGAGGGCGGGGCTTTTCTTCTCGGGCGACAGCTTCGCACGCGCGAACCAGCTCGCGGGGAATTCGCGCCTGCAATCCGTCATGTACTTGCCGCCGAAGATGCCGAGTTCGAGCATCTCTTTCGGCGTGAGCTGCGGCGCGAAGCCCGGCGCGAAATTCCGGCCCGCAGGCTCAGTGAGCCCGTACCGGTAGCCCCGCTGCATCCGGTCGTTGACGGTGACGGTTTTCGGTTTCATGGCGGGCGGATACGCACCGGTCGCGCGAACGGTTCACATCATCCGTGCGATCAGGTTCCCCAGCGCAGCGACATGCACGACAGGCCCGCGTCGAGCTTGGCGGTTTCGGTGACGGGGAGTGCGACCACGTCGAAGCCTTGCGCGCGCACCAGATCGCGGGTGCGCGGATAGGAATCGCCGATGAACACCGTGTCGTTCACCCGTAGCGCGTTGGCCGCGGCCTCTTCGCCGGTGGGAGTAAGCAGGATATTGAATCCGTCGAAGATGCCGCTGGCGGCCAGAGCGGGCGTGGCGAGGATCGTGTCTTCGCCGAGGAGAGCCGACGCTGTCTTGAAGTGCAGGATCGCGGGCGGGGTTTCGGCAATGCGCGAGGCGCGGCCGAGCTCTCGCAGTCTCGCCTGCAGCGCTTCGGCGCCGGCGCGGCTGGTGCGTTTGGATAGACCGATGAAGATCGTATCCGGCACGATCAGGATATCGCCGCCATCAACATGGTCGCCGGCGCCCAGCTCCAGCACGCGATCGAAATGGCGCTGCATCACGCCACGCATTTCCTCCCGCTCGGCAAGGCGCGACGGCGCGCCTGGACTGAGCAGGATCGCGCCTTCCGGCATCACCAATGCTGGATCCTCGACATAAACCGAATCGGGAAACGCTTCCAAAGCGGGCAGCACGTCGACATCGAGCCCCGCCGCGCGCAAAGCCGCGACATAGGCGGTGTGCTCCTGAGATATCTTCTCGAAGCTCGGCACAGCATCCGGATCGTCGCGAAGGCCGTCCACGACGCTTCTGCCCGGCGTGCGGACGATCGCGTGGCCGAAATCGAAAACGCGCATGCGAGCCTCCTCGGCGTGATTGTCGCGAGAGAAAATGGCGGAGACAAAACAAAAGCGCCGCAGATCTTTCGACCTGCGGCGCTTTCGCTTGATGTGTGATGGCGGGGCTCGCTCGCGATGGGCGAGCGGATGCGTCTTCGAGCGTTCTTGGTAGGACTGGCAGCGACCGACTCTCCCGCGGCTTGAGCCGCAGTACCATGGGCGCTGAGGGCTTTGACGGCCGAGTTCGGAATGGGATCGGGTAGAATTCCCTCGCTAGGACCACCAGTCCAACGAAGAACGCTCAAAGATATAAGACACCAACAGAAGATGTGCTGATCCATCGCCAGCACGGGTCGTGCCGGCGATGAAAAGTAATGTCTGGCTTTGTTTCCAGACATGAAACGAAGTGCTGCTTGCGATCAAGCCAATCGAGCGATTAGTACCAGTAAGCTCAACGCGTTGCCGCGCTTACACACCTGGCCTATCGACGAGGTAGTCTTCCTCGGCTCTCAAGCGAAACCTGGTTTTGAGGTTAGTTTCCCGCTTAGATGCGTTCAGCGGTTATCTATTCCGTACTTAGCTACTCGGCTGTGCCGTTGGCACGACAACCGATCCACCAGAGGTACGTTCGTTCCGGTCCTCTCGTACTAGGAACAAATCCTCTCAAGTTTCGAACACCCACGGCAGATAGGGACCGAACTGTCTCACGACGTTCTAAACCCAGCTCACGTACCACTTTAAATGGCGAACAGCCATACCCTTGGGACCTGCTCCAGCCCCAGGATGTGATGAGCCG
>DATATK010000122.1:0-3536 GCA_036268825.1 Rhizomicrobium sp.
GAAGAACACGTTGAGCATGGTGAGCTGCTCGAAATTTTTCGCCCACAGCCCCACGATGATCCCGAGCAGGCCGAAGATCACGGCGACGCCCACCACCCAGAACAGGAATTCGGGGATATGATCCACCGACGTCGCACCGAACGCCGCGCCGATCAGCAGGATGCCCAGCGCCGTCACCACCGAGCGCACGATGGTCATGGCGAGCGAGCCGATGATCATCTCGACATAAGACAGCGGCGAGACCAGCGTTTCTTCGATATAGCGCAGGAAGCGCTGGAAATAGATCTGCGAGGTCGCCTGCAGGAACGCGGCGTTGACCACGTTGAGCATCAACACGCCCGGCAGCACGAACTCGATATAGCGATGCCCGCCGATCTGCCGGATGTTGCCGCCGACGACGAAGCCGAAGATGAAGATGAACAGCAGCGCCGAAATCCACGGCGCGAGGAACGCCTGGATCGGCACGCGCATGACGCGCGACCATTCGCGGCGGATGATCGTCCACAGCCCGATCCAGTTGATCGTCATGGGCTTCATCGTCGTCATCACGGCGAGTTCTTCCTGGGGTTCGCTCATTTCACACCCATGGCGGCGATATGCTCGGGCGTCGCGCCCGTCGCGGTGAGATAGGCGGCTTCCAGCCCCTGCCCCGCAAGAAATTCGCTCTTGGGTCCTTCGCGCACGATCCTGCCGCCGGCGATCACCGCAATGGTGCGGCACAGCCGCTCGATCTCTTCGAGATAATGCGAGGTGAGCAGGATCGTCTTGCCCTCGCGGTTGAGCTCCTGAAGATAGCGCCACAGGTCGAGGCGCAATTCCACGTCCACGCCCGCGGTCGGCTCGTCGAGGATGAGCAGCTTGGGGTCGTGCACAAGCGCGCGCGCCAGGATGACGCGGCGCTTGAGGCCGCCGGAGAGTTCGCGGAACTGCTTCTTGGCATGGGCGCGCAAATCGAAACGGTCGATCAGCATTTCGGTGCGCTGCTTGCGCGCGGCGCGGGCCAATCCGAAATAGCCGGCCATCCATTCGATGATCTGGGTGACGGTCGCGAAAGTGTCGACGTTGAATTCCTGCGGCGAGAGGCCAATCAGCCGGCGCGCCTCGCGATAGTCCTTCACCGCGTCGATACCGAAGATCTCGATCTTGCCGCTGGTCGGCTTGGCGATGCCGGTGATGCAATGGATCGTCGTCGACTTGCCCGCGCCGTTGGGCCCGAGAAAGCCGAAGAAATCACCCGGCTGGATTTGCATGGTGAGGTCGTCCACCGCGACGGTTCCGCCGCGATAGACCTTGCGCAAATGGGAAATGGCGATGGCAGGTGCTGTCATGGGACCGGAGGGATGGCGAAGCGGGGGGACTATACAGAGTCTGGCTCGAATGCACCTCCCCCTTGTGGGGAGGTCGATAAACCATCGAGCGAAGCGAGATGGTTTTCGGGTGGGGGGCGGTCTGGACGGATGGAGCGGCCCCCCCACCCGAAAAATGCTCTCGCATTTTCGACCTCCCCACAAGGGGGAGGTGCATTATCATTTCCGTGTTCGCATCACCGGCGCGCCCCATTTGTGGGGCGGGGGGATTTCGGCGGGGCCGCCCGGGCGAATCGGGCGGGCGGGGTAGCCGCCGAGGCTGATCAGCCGGTCGTACATCACGATGGCGCCCGCCATGCCGACATTGATGGAGAAACGTGTCGGAATTTTCACGACGAATTCGCAGCGCTTCAAGGTCTCCGCCGAGAGCGACATCCGCTCCGCGCCGAATACATAGGCGGCCCGCAGGGGATGCTTGAAGCGCGGCAGGTCCACCGCGTCGTCAGTGATCTCGACGCCCACCAGCCGGCAGCCCTGCGGCAGGCGCAGGTCGGCGGCGGCACCGTATTGGTAGAGCGGCACATGGCCTTCGGCGCGGGAGGTGTCGGACATGGCGTCGGCGAGCTTGACCTGGCCGTCGATGGTGAAAAAGAAACTGGCCCCGAACGCATGGGCGATGCGCAGGAGATTGCCCAGATTCATCGGCTTGGAAATCCCGTCCACGCCCGCCGCGAAATATCCCCGCATCCGCCCTATCCCGTTGCCCGTTTCGCGATGCTATATCTATCCCATGGCCAATCCCATCCTTGTCGAAATCACTCGCGGCGATCTGGTGGAGAGCGTGCATCGCGGCTCCATCGCCATCGCGCGGGCGGATGGCGAGATCGTCTTCGTGATCGGCGATATCGAGACGCCGGTCTATCCGCGCTCCTCACTCAAGATGGTGCAGGCGCTGCCGCTGGTGGAGTCCGGCGCGGCCGACGCGTTCGGGCTCTCCACGGAGGAATTGGCGCTCGCCTGCGCATCGCATTCGGGCGAGCCGATGCATACGGAGCGCGTGGCGGCGTGGCTGGCGCGAATCGGCTGCACGGTGGACGACCTGGTCTGCGGGGCGCATCCGGTTCGTTACGAGCCGGTGTGGAACGACATGATCCGGCGCGGCGAGGCGCCCACGCGGCTGCACAACAACTGCTCCGGCAAGCACACCGGCTTCCTCAGCGTCGCGCGGCATTGGGATATCGCGACGAACGGCTACGAGCATCACGACCACCCGGTGCAACAGGCCGTCGAGACGGCGTTGAGGGACCTGACGGGCGTGCAGGACCTGCCGTGGGGCGTGGACGGCTGCGCGGCGCCGAATTTCGCGCTGCCGCTTTCGGGGTTCTCGCGCGCGCTGGCCAGGTTCGCCGACCCGCGCGCTCTGCCCGCGCCCCGCGCCGACGCGGCGAAGCGGCTGGTGGCGGCGATGATCGCGCATCCGGAATTGGTATCCGGAACAGGACGATCCGACGCGGTGCTCATGCGCGCCGCGAAGGGTCGCGCCGCGACCAAGACCGGCGCGGAGGCCTATTACGCGGCGATCCTTCCCGAAGCGGGATTGGGCATCGCGCTCAAGATCGACGACGGCGCCGGCCGCGCGGCGGAGACCGTCATCGCGGCGGCGCTCGACAAGCTTGGGCTGGTCGGGGACGACAAGGATGCGCGCGCGTTGGTTCGTGCGCCGATTCTGAACACGCGCAACGCCACGGTCGGCGAGCGGCGGGCGACTGTGGCGCTGGATGGAATCGAATCGCTTCGCGTTTGAAGAGACATAAAAGTCACCGGTGTCACGCTTTTCTCACAGGGTGCGGAACCAAAGGTGACTCCACCGGATTATCTCGCACAGGCGTGGCGAAGGGGCGCTTTGAAATTTACGGACGTGCACCATGAGCAGCGCGATCACCGCCCTTGGGGGCGAGTATCTCGACACGAGAACCTTCCGTTACGCGCGCAACCAGCGCGAAGCGGGCATCGAATTCCAGGAATGGGGCGAGCGGCTGAAACCGCTGCGGCCGATCTACCAGGACGTCCTGTTCGGCGCCGGCGCACTGTGTGTCGCCGCGGCCGCGATGCTGTTTGTTTGAAAGAAATGGTGATTCACGCGGAGGCGCGGGGGGGCGCGGAGGAAATGCGCGGGTCTCACTGATTGCGGATCACACCCTTTCTCTCAACATCGTCACGGCCGGGCCA
>DATATK010000123.1:0-18558 GCA_036268825.1 Rhizomicrobium sp.
GTGCCGGTGGTGCGCACTTCGAATCCGGCGCGGCCGAGCGCCTGGTTGAGCACGGTGCGGATCGCGCTGTCGTCGTCGCAAACAAGAATCGTGGCGCCCGCCATCGTCAACTGTCCCCACTCGTGGCCATCGGCAGCAGCACGCGGAAAATGGTGCGCCGGGGCACGGAATCGCATTCGATCACCCCGCCATGATCGCCGATGATCTTGGCGACTAGCGCCAGCCCCAGGCCCGAACCGCGGACCTTGGTGGTGACGAACGGATCGAAGATGTGCGGCTTCAGGTCCGGCGGAATGCCGGCGCCGTTGTCGCGCACCGTCACTTCCAGCGGCAATCCCGTCAGCGGGCCGGACGCGCCCGCACTCACCTTCATGCCGGGGCGATAGCCGGTGGAGAGCGCGATCTCGCCCCCCTTCTCCGGCACCGCGTCGGCCGCGTTGCGCACGAGATTGAGGAACACCTGCACGAGCTGATCGCGGTCGCCGAGCACTTCGGGCAGCGACGGATCGAAGCTTTCGAAGAAGGATATATCGCGCGCGAAACCCGTCGCCGCCACCTTGCAGACGTGGCCCAGCACTTCGTGGATGTTCACTGCCTTGCGCGGGATCGGCCGCGTGTCGCCGAACGCCTCCATCCGGTCGATCAGCGCGCTGATGCGGTCCGACTCCTGGCAGATAAGTTGCGTGAGCCCGCGTTCGCCTTCCGGCACGCTGTCTTCGAGCAATTGCGCCGCGCCGCGAATGCCGGCGAGCGGATTCTTGATCTCATGCGCCAGCACTGCCGCCATGCCGTTCATCGAGCGCACGGCGCTGCGGTGATGCATCTGGCGGTCGAGTCGTTGCGCGAAGCCGCGCTCGTGCAGCGCGATCAGCACCGCGCCCTCGGGATCGGCGACGGGCGTTGCCGTCACATCCGCGATGCGCTCGCCGTGGCGGGGCATCGAGAGGTCCACGTCCCGCTCGCCGACGGAGGCACCGCGGATGCGGGCCTGATCCAGGGCCTGGACGATGGGACTGCCAAAAGGCACGATCTCGGACAGGTTCTGGCGGGTCAGGAAGCCGGCGCCGGTCTCGAAGAACTGCTCCGCGGCGGGGTTCACATAGAGAATTCGCTGGTTCGCGGCGACCAGCAGCATGGGCATCGGCGAGGCCGATACGATCTGCGCGGGCCCGCCCGCTTTGTCGAAAGTCTCTACGCCCACAGGGTGCTGCCTATATCTTGAGCACTCGCCACACTTGAGCATAGCCTAGGCACACCGCACCGCCAAGTATCCTTTCGCAGGTGCAGCATTTTGGTAAATCGGCGCTTCGGAAGGTATGAAGGGCGATGCCCAAGCTCGCCGTTCTCATCGTCGCCGCCGGTCGCGGAGAACGCGCGGGCGGATCGCTCCCCAAGCAATATCGCCCGCTCGCCGGGCGCGCCGTGCTGCGGCGGAGCGCGGAGGCGTTTGCCGCGGACCTGATCCAGGTCGTGATCGGCGCGGATCAGATGCGCGATTACGAATTGGCGATGCGGGGTTTCACCGCGCTCGCGCCGGTCGGCGGCGGCGCGACGCGGCAGCAATCGGTGCGCAACGGATTGGAAGCGCTCGCCGCGCACAGGCCCGACCTCGTGCTGATCCACGATGCGGCGCGGCCGCTGGTGTCGGTGGCGCTGATCGAACGTGTCGTCGCGGCGCTGGCGGATGCCGATGCGGCGATTCCGCTTCTGCCGGTCGCCGACACGCTGAAGCGCGAAACGAATGGGACATGGTCGACGGTTCCGCGCGATGGCTTGTTGCGCGCGCAGACGCCGCAAGGTTTCCGTTTCGATGCGATCCTGAAGGCGCATCGCGCATTCGCGGCGCGGGATATGACCGATGACATGGCGCTGGCGGAATTGGCGGGCTTGAAGATCGCGGTGGTGGCGGGCGAAGAGATGAACATGAAAGTGACGATGCTGGAGGATTTCGCGATCGCCGAACGGCTGCTGGGCGGCGCGGGTGAATTCCGCACCGGTTTCGGCTTCGATGCGCATCGCTTTGTGCCGGGCGACCACGTCTGGCTATGCGGCGTGAAGGTGCCACACGATCATGCGCTGGAGGGCCACTCCGATGCCGATGCGGGGCTGCATGCGCTGACCGACGCGATCCTCGGCGCCATCGGCGCAGGCGATATCGGCGAGCATTTCCCGCCGTCGGATGAGAAATGGCGCGGCGCACCCTCGTCGCGGTTCCTGGAGCATGCGCTGATGCTGGCACGCGCGGTGGGCGCGGCTATCGTTCATTGCGACGTGACGCTGATCTGCGAACGCCCCAAGGTCTCGCCGCACCGGGACGCCATGCGCGCGCGCATCGTGGAGATATTGGATCTCGATATCGCGCGCGTCAGCGTCAAGGCGACGACGACGGAAGGCATGGGTTTCACCGGCCGCCGTGAAGGCATCGCGGCGCAGGCTGTCGCCACGGTGCGATTTCCATGAGCGATCCGCTCTATAAAAAGGAACTGCTCCGCCTCGCTGCCGACGCGCACGGCGCCGGTCGTCTCGCGCAGGCCGACGCAACCGGCGAAGCGTTCAACGCGACTTGCGGCGACAAGGTGATCGTGGACCTGACGCTGAAAGACGGCCGCATCACGGCGATGGCGCACGACACGAAGGCTTGCGTGCTGGCGCAGGCGTCGGCCTCGATCCTCGGCCAGGCGCTCGCGGGCGCCTCGCGCGAGGATGTCGAAGCGCTCGCCAACGATGTCGCGACGATGCTGGTGACGAAGAGCGCGCCGCCCGCGCCGCCTTTCGCGGACTACGCCGCCTTCGAAGGCGCCACCGACCACCGCAACCGGCACCGCTGCGTGCTGCTGCCGCTGGAAGCCGTGCTGGCCGCGTTCGAGGCGGAATAACACTGAAACCTATATGCCGCGGGCTCGCGCGGCCCATCGAACGGCCACGGGGCGCGGAGCTATGCCAGCTTCATGGACACCGCGAAACACCCCAATCGTCCGGCGAGCGTACTGTTCGAGATCGGCCTGGTACTCGCCGGCGTGATGCTGTTCATCGCCGCAGTGGAAACCTTCGTTCCGTCGCCCTAGAGCCGGCCGAACCAAGCGGCGTAGGGCGCCATATCCAGCCGCCCGGCGCTGCGCAGGACTTCGCCGCAGACCAATTGCAGCGGCTCTCCCGCGTCGCCCGCGAAAACCGCGATGCTGCCGCTCATGTTGAAGAGGCAGAACAGGCATTCACCCTCGTAGGTTCGCGTGAAGCCGAGAAGCGGCGCGGGCAAATCAACAAATTCGATATCGCCCAGCCGCAGAGCCGCGCTCGCCTTGCGCGCCCGCAGGAACGCGCGGGTGAAGGCGAGTGTCGATCCTTCCTGTGGTTCCTGCTCCGACACCGCGAGTGCCTTGTGCGCGGGCGACAGCGGCAGCCACGGCGTGCCGGTGGAGAAGCCGAGGTTCGGCGCGTTCGCATCCCACGGCATCGGCGTGCGACAGCCATCGCGGCCGCCGGTATAGGGATAATAGAGATCGCCGACGGGGTCTTTCAGCTGGTCACGCGTCAGGCTCGCCTGCGGCAGGCCGAGTTCCTCGCCCTGATAGATCAACGCCGTGCCTTTGAGCGAGAACAGCAGCGCCAGCATCATCTGCGCCAGCGCGGGCGGCGCATCCGGGCCGCCGAAGCGCGTCAGCGTGCGCATGATGTCGTGATTGCAGAACGCGACGGCGGGCCAATGGCCGGGATGGCGCGCCAACATCGCGAAATGTCTGCGGATGAAGTCCGGCCCGAGCTTGCGCGCCTCCAGGAGCGGAAAGCTGTAGCCGGAGTGCAGGCCTTTGTCCGGCGGCGCGAAACAGCCGCAACGTTCGGGCTCTTCGGAGAACTCGCCCATCACGAAGCGGTCCGCGTGGCGATCGACCGTGCGGCGCACTTCGTCCAGCACATCGATCTCTTCGACGAGATTGCTGTCGTGATAATGACGCTGCAGGTTCGGCGCGTGCATCCAGCTATGGGCGTTGCGCTCCCCATCCGGCACCGGCGGATTGTCGGTCAACGCCGCGTCGTGGAGATAGGCGTTGGCGACGTCGAGGCGGAAACCGTCGACGCCGCGCGCGAGCCATTTGTCGAGAACCGCCAGCGCCGCGGCCTTCGCCGCATCGTTGCGCCAGTTCAACTTGGGCTGCTGACGCAGGAATTTGTGGTGATAGTATTGGCGGCGCATCGGCTGATACGCCCAAGCCGGACCGGCGAAAGCCGAGAGCCAGTTGTTCGGCACCGTGCCGTCGTCTTTGGGGTCCTGCCAGATATACCAGTCCGATTTCTCGCCGCGCTTCAGGCTGTCGAGGAACCAGGCATGCTCGTCGGAGGTGTGCGCCAGCACTTCGTCGGTCAGCACTCTCAGCCCGCGCGCGTGCGCCTCGGCGAGCAACCGGTCGAAATCCGCATCGGTGCCGTAATCGGGATGGATGCCGTCATAGTCCGAGACGTCGTAGCCCCAGTCCCGGTCCGGCGAGGGATGGATCGGCGACAGCCAGATCGCATCGATGCCGAGCGAGGCGAGATAATCGAGCTTCGAAACGATCCCGGCAAAATCCCCCTGCCCGTCGCCATTCCCGTCCGCGAAGCTGCGGATATAAATCTGATAGATGACCGCGCCACGCCACCATGGCGTTGCGGTGTTCACACCTCGCTCGCCCGGTTCACGATCTTGTTGACGATGCCGTAGGCTTTCGCCTCTTCCGGGCCCATCCAGAAATTGCGCTCGGTGTCGTTGACGATCTTGTCGTAGGGCTGGCCGGTCTCCCGCGCGATCAGGCGGTTGATGCGTTCGCGCATCTTGATGATCTCTTCGGCCTCGATCGCGATGTCCGACGCCTGGCCGCGCGTGCCGCCCAGCGGTTGATGCAGCAGGAAGCGGGTGTTGGGCAGGCAGTAGCGGTTTTCCTTGTCCGCGCCCAGATAGATATGCGCGCCGGCGCTCGCCACCCAGCCGGTGCCGATGACTTTCACGCGCGGTCCGACATAGCGCATCATGTCGTGGATCGTGTCGCCGGATTCCACGTGGCCGCCGGGCGAGTTGATGATGACGCGGATGTCGCCCTCGCCTTCGGCCGCGTGCGCCAGCAACTGCGCGGTGACGCGCTCGGCGAGCTTCATATCGACTTCGCCGAAGACCAGCACAGTGCGAGACTTGAACAGCGCCTTGGAAACGGGCGACTGGTGCAGCTCGGGCTCCGCGCTGTCGGATTTCTTTTCGTCTTTGTCGTCTTCATCGAGGCGCAAGGGCAGCTCCTGAAACAGTTCGAATCTGGAGGCATACTAGCCAAGCGGAGCATGCCGTCCACGCTCTTATAACGCGTTAACAGCCGCACGCATCGTAGGGCCTATTTCGCCGCGCAAGACCAGGTCGGCATACCGGTCTTGCTCCGTCGACTCGCGGTTGAGGATCGCGAGCCTCGCCCCGCGGCGTTTGGCGATCAGTGGGAACCCGGCCGCGGGATAGACGACCAGCGAGGAGCCCAGCACCAGGAACAGGTCGCATTCCGCCGTCGCCGTCTCGGCGCGGGCCATTTCCAGTTCGGGCATGGCTTGGCCGAAGGAGATGGTGGCCGTCTTCAGGATGCCGCCGCAAGCCTCGCAATCGGGCGGCGTGCCATGAGCCTCGAAATGCGCGGCGATGGGGCCGAGTTCGACGCGCGCGCCGCAATCGAGGCACTTGGCGTAACGCGTGTTGCCATGGAGTTCGACGATGCGCTCGGGTGGGACGCCGGAGTCCTGGTGCAGGTTGTCGATGTTCTGGGTGATGACGTGGCTGGCGATCCCGCGCGACACCAATTCGGCCACCGCTCTGTGGCCGTCATTCGGCTTCACCGATGCGAACGTCTCTTCCATCGCGAAGCGGCGGCGCCACGCTTCCTTGCGCAGGGCGGCGGAGGCGATGAAATCGGCGAAATCGATCGGCGCCATCTTGGTCCAGATTCCGCCGGGTGAGCGGAAATCGGGGATGCCGGATTCGGTGGAGATGCCGGCGCCGGTGAACACCACCACGCGATGGGCGGCGCGCAACATCGCCGCCAGCGATGCCGCGTCCGCGTTCACGCCTCAGTGCCCCACGTCGCCGCAATCGGCCTTGATCCAATGACCGCTGAACGTGTTGGTCATGGTTTCGGGACGGCCGTGCGTCATGCCGGAAAAGGTCATCTTGCCGCTATATTGCGTGTCGTTGTTGTAGATCACGGCGAGATGGCCGCTGCCCGTCATCTCCGAGCCCTTGCAGACCATGTCGGCGCTGTACATGCCGCCCGTCATCTTCACGTTCTGCATGTTGCAGTCCTGGCTCTGGTGCATCTGCGGCGGCTCGTCGGCGGCGACTTCCTGCGCCGTCATGCAGTGCTGCACCGTCATCGTGTTGCCGTTGGGGATGGTCACGCCCATCGCTTTCATTTTCGCCAGCTGGTCCGGCGGGATCTGCGGCATGTTCGGCATGCTCATCGACACCGTGATGTCCCACAGGCCGACCTTGCCGTGGCTGGCCAGCGCCGCCACCGGCACCGCTGCAAGCCCAACCGCCAACAACCCCAAAACGTGCGACGCTCTCATCAATCCCTCCGTAGCCCCGAGGGACGACAGCGCCCGCTCGCTCACGGCGGAAGCTTGCACGGCGGGCGGGCGGTGTGAAGCGCGGGTGGTTGTGGTCCGCGCAGACGATCTGTTATAGGCGCGTCCCTTGGGGCCACGTGGCGGAGTGGTGACGCAGCGGACTGCAAATCCGCGAACCCCGGTTCAATTCCGGGCGTGGCCTCCAGCCTTCGCTCGCTGCGCGAGCTACGGCTCGGCAAGCCAGCACACCACTGGCGGGAGCGCAGCGAGCGAAGGCTGCCGCGCCGAAGCCCTCTTGGGCGAAGGCGGGCCTCGGCGAATTGCACCCTTATCCTTTGACACTCCCCCTCCCCCACATCTTCCATGGCTAATTCCTGTTACCCCTAAGCGTGGTAGTTCCCGTTAAGCATTTGTTAACCTTATGCAGGCATCATTCCCTCGTCTTCCCTTGAAGACACCCCACCATTACCCAACGCCTTGGGGCCGGGCTAACCCCCGGCCTCTTTTTTTGCCTGAAACGGCTTTGGGTCGAAATTGCTGTGGCGTGGCGCGGTTCGCTGCGCTAGACAGCGCGACCCTGATCCGCGGTAGCTCAGTGGTAGAGCAGCCGGCTGTTAACCGGCTGGTCGTAGGTTCGAATCCTACCCGCGGAGCCAATCTTCGCTACGCGACAGCGGAGCGAAGATTTCCCGGCGTAGCCCAAAGGGCGAAGCCTGGGCTGCTTGCCGCGAGCCACGCCTGGCAAGCCACCCTTCTCTCAATTGAAAACCGCTCTCTGCGCACAAACCGCGTCTTCACCGGCTGTTCTCGTGGCCGAAACGTGAATCGCGTTCTGTGAACGGACTCCACAGTTTTTTCTCGGGCTGTTGCGCGGCGATATCGGCCTGCATTTGGTGTAGCGCATGTGTGTCCAAAAAGCCCCAGAAGCGCGCAGGTTCGGTGACCGCGAAGGCGATCGTGAAGCTCAGGACGGCGCGCAGGACGAGTCCCATTGGTACGTTTTGGTACAAAACCCTGGTTTTCCGCCTTTTACACGCAAAAGCCCGGCCAGGAATTTGTTAACGGGGCCAAAGAGTTGCCTCGGATTCTGCTGGAACCAATTGGACCCATTAGCCGTTGGGAATGACGAGGGAGTGCCATTTTCGGGGTTTGCTCTAGTGGATGCGTTGGATCGCGCGGACGACCGGGGGCCGTCGTCCAATGTGCTTTTGTCTCTCAAGGCAGCGTTGGTGCAGGGCGAGGAGTTGCTCGCCTCGCTTCCCATCGGCGTCTACACCTGCGACCGCGATGGCGTGCTGGTTCAGTACAATCACAAGGCTGCTGAGCTGTGGGGCCGCTCCCCGCCCACCGGCGAAATCCAGACCGAATCGGCGATGATCGAAGTGCTGCGGACCGGCAGGCCGGTGCGCGATCGCGAATTCGTCGCCGAGCGGCCAGACGGCAGCCGCGTCACCATCCTCGCCAACACCGATCCCCTGTTCGACGACGACGGCGAATTGATCGGCGCGGTCAGTTGCTTTCAGGACATCAGCGCGCTCCGCCGCGCCTCGGTGCGGCTGCATGACCAGGAACGTTCGTTCCGCGGTCTGCTCGATGCACTGCCGGTCGCGATCTACACCACGGATGCGAAGGGCAAGATCACGTTCTTCAACAAATCCGCCGCCGATCTGGCCGGGCGCGAACCGAAACTCGGCGAAGACGACTGGTGCGTGACCTGGCGGCTCTATCATCCCGACGGCACGCCGCTGCCGCACGACCAGTGCCCGATGGCGCAGGCGCTGAAGCGCGACGAATCGATCCGCGGCGCCGAAGCCATTGTCGAACGCCCCGACGGCACGCGCATCCCGATGACGCCCTATCCCACGCCGCTGCACGACGCGGATGGCAACCTCGTCGGCGCGGTCAACATGCTGATCGACATTTCGGAGCGCAAGAAGGCCGAGGCGCAGCAGAAGGCGCTGATTGACGAAGTCAATCATCGCGTGAAGAACACGCTCGCCACGGTGCAGGCGCTGGCGGGACAGACCTTGCGCGGTGCGGCGTCGAAAGACATGCGCGATGCGTTCGAGGCGCGGCTGCTCGCGCTCTCCCGCGTGCACGACCAGCTCGCGCGCCGGCAATGGGAATGCGCCGAACTCGAGACGATCCTGAAGGACGTCTTCGCGCCCTATCGCGGCGAACGCGGCGATCACATCCGGCTCGGCGGTTCGTCCGTCTCGCTTCCGCCAAAAGTCGCGCTGACGCTGGCGATGGTCCTGCACGAGCTGGCGACCAACGCCGCGCATTTCGGCGCGCTGTCGTCGCAGAACGGCACGCTCACCGTGACGTGGCGGCTGAACGAGACCGGCGCCCAGCCGATGCTGCATCTGGACTGGAGCGAAGACGGAGGCCCTGCGGCCGTCGCGCCGGCCGCGCAAGGTTTCGGCCTCAAACTGCTCCAACGCGGCGTCGAAAAGGAATTGGGCGGCGAATCGCGGATCGCGTTCGCGCCCGAAGGCGTTCGCTGCGCGCTGGACATTCCAGTGCTCACGCGCCGCTAGCGGCGTGTCAGATGTGATGTCCGCGCCATCTCTCCTCGGTCTGAAAGTCCTCGTCGTCGAGGACGAAGCGATCGTCTCATTCCTGATCGAGGAGATGCTCATGGACATGGGCTGTGCCGAAGTCTGGCATGCCGGCGGCGTGACGCAGGCGCTCGAAAAGATCGAACAGGCCAGGCCCGATCTCGGCGTGCTCGACGTCAATCTCTCCGGCACGCTCGCCTACCCCGTCGCCGAGCGGCTGGCGCAGTTGCGCGTGCCGTTCTTCTTCGCCACCGGCTACGGCAAGAAAGGCCTTGCGCCCGAATGGGCCGAGACGCCGGTGATCCAGAAGCCTTTTGACCACGACGGGTTCGGTAGAATCCTCAGCCAGGTCATCGCGGCTTGAAGCGGTGCTGGCCGCCCACTAGGTTCATTGGGCAAGCCATTTTCCCAAGTCCATGGACATCAAGCACGACGCCCTCGCCGCGATCGGCAACACGCCGCTCATCCGGCTGACGCACGCATCCGCCGCGACGGGTTGCGAGATCCTCGGCAAGGCCGAATTCCTCAATCCGGGTCAATCGGTGAAGGATCGCGCGGCGCTGTTCATCGTGCGCGATGCCATCGCGAAGGGCACGCTGCGCCCCGGCGGCGTGATCGTCGAAGGCACCGCCGGCAACACCGGCATCGGCCTCGCCGTCGTCGGCAACGCGCTGGGCTTCCGCACCGTGATCGTGATCCCCGACACGCAGAGCCAGGAGAAGAAGGACGCGCTGCGCCTCCTCGGCGCCGAGCTGATCGAATGCCCGGCGGCGCCATACAAAGATCCGAACAATTACGTGAAACTCTCCGGCCGCCTCGCCGAACAGTTGGCAACGAGCGAGCCCAATGGCGCGATCTGGGCCAACCAGTTCGACAATACCGCCAACCGCCAGGCCCATATCGAAGGCACCGCAGCCGAGATCTGGAAGCAGACCGACGGGCGCGTCGACGGCTTCATCTGCGCGGTCGGCAGCGGAGGCACGCTGGGTGGCGTGGCCATCGGGCTCAAAGCGTTCAACCCGCGCATCCGGATCGCGGCGGCCGATCCGATGGGCGCGGCGATCTATAGCTGGATCAAGACCGGTACGCTCCACATGGAGGGCTCCTCGATCACCGAGGGCATCGGCCAGGGCCGCGTCACCGCCAATCTCGAGGGCGCGCCGATCGACGACGCTTTTCAGATTCCGGATGAAGAGGCGCTGCCTATCCTGTTCGATCTGCTGGAACACGAGGGGCTGTGCCTGGGCGGCTCCAGCGGCATCAACATTGCCGGCGCGATCCGGATGGCCAGACAGATGGGGCCGGGCCATACCATCGTCACCATCCTGTGTGACTACGGGAACCGCTACCAGAGCAAGCTGTTCAATCCGGCGTTCCTGCGGTCGAAGAATTTGCCGGTTCCGGAGTGGCTGGCGGAACGGCGCGAAACCATCGATGTTCCCTTTGTGAGATGAAGCCCGAATCCCCCCTCGTGACGACCGACTGGCTGGCCGAACACCTGGCCGCCCCGGACGTCCGCGTGGCCGATGCGTCGTGGTACCTGCCGCAGGCCGGCCGCGACGCGAAGGGCGAGTACACCAGCGCCCATATCCCCGGGGCGGTGTTCTTCGATATCGACGACCTGTCGGACGAGAAATCGCCCCTGCCCCATATGCTCGCGCCCGCGCCGAAATTCGCCAGCCGGATGCGGCGGCTGGGCCTCGGCGACGGGAACCTGATCGTGGTCTACGACGGCGCGGGCATCTACTCGGCCGCGCGGGCGTGGTGGATGCTGCGCGCGATGGGCCATGAGGAGGTCGCGGTGCTCGATGGCGGACTGCCCAAATGGCGCGCCGGGGGCCATCCGGTGGAGGACCTGATCCCCAATCCCTATCCCCGCCATTTCACGCCGCGCCCTAACAACGCGCTGGTGCGGGACTATGACCAGATGAACGCCAATCTCGCCACGCGGAACGAACAGGTCGTCGATGCGCGCGGTGCGGAGCGCTTTCAGGGCAAAGAGACGGAGCCGCGCGCCGGGGTGAAGAGCGGTCACATGCCGGGCAGCGTCAATATTCCGTACACGGAATTCGCGGCGGCGGACGGCTCGCTGAAGCCGCGCGAAGACCTCGCCGAGCTTTTCGCCGCGCGCGGCATCGATCCGGGCAAGCGCGTGGTCACGACCTGCGGCTCGGGTGTTACCGCTTCTATCGCGCTTCTAGCGCTGACGGTGCTGGGCGCGAAGGATGCCTCGCTCTACGATGGCTCCTGGGCCGAATGGGGCGCGCGCGGGATTGTGGAAACATGAAACTGGTGAACAGCGGCAAGCGCGTTCCGATGGTCGTCACCTTTTTGGAGATGACGAGCAAGCCCTCCGCGCTGCCGCCGCCGCAGCCCAAGGGCAAGATCGCGATCCTGAAGGCCGACAATCCGCCGGTCCATTTCTACCGCTACCTCTACGACACGATCGGCGACGCTTATAAGTGGGTCGACCGGCGCAAGAAGAGCGACGCGGAGCTCGCCGAGATCGTGCAGCATCCAAGGAACGAGCTTTATGTGCTTTATGCGGAGGGCTGCCCCGCCGGCATGGCCGAACTCGACATGCGCGATGACGGCATCGGCCAGCTCGCCTATTTCGGCCTGATGCCGGACTATGTCGGCCGGCATTTCGGCTATTACTTCCTCTACCACGCCTGCATGAATGCCTGGGCGCGCCCGATCCAGAAGATGCTGGTCAACACCTGCACACTGGACCACCCCCGCGCCCTGCCGCTCTACCAGCGCGTCGGTTTCTCTCCCTACAGCCGCGAAGACCGCTATATCGAGATGCCGTGAGGCACGCCGAGATAAGGTGGAGTTCGCTTAAAATTCGTCATGGCCGCCCTTGAGGCGGCCACCCAGCGCGACCGCGTCTACGGTCGCCAAGACACTTTTGCGCGCGCTGACGCGCGCTACTGGGTGGCCGCCTCAAGGGCGGCCATGACGAGGTTGGTGAGCCAATTTGCCCCCATTTCTTTCCCCCACAGGACAAGGCACACTCCGCCCGCCAGGTAAGTAATTCAGGGGGATCAAGGGGATGGCATCGACGGACATGGCGCCGAAAGGCGGGACCCTCTTCGGGCATCCGCGCGGGCTCACCTATCTGTTCACCACGGAAATGGCCGAGCGCTTCTCCTATTACGGGATGCGCGCCATCCTGGTGCTCTACCTGACCAATTACCTGCTGTTGCATCCCACCGTGGACGGCGTCATCGGCTACGGCCCGGTCAAGCACCTGCTCGAACTGATCTTCAACGCCGGCCATCCGCTCGGCGTGCAGCCGCTGTCGTCGGCGATCTACGGCGCCTACACGGCGCTGGTGTACCTGACGCCGTTCTTCGGCGGCATCATCGCGGACCGATGGGTCGGACAGCGCTACAGCGTGATCATCGGCGGCGTCATCATGGCCATCGGCGAGTTCACGCTGATGCTGCCGCAGATGATGTTCATCGGCCTGCTGCTGCTGATCGTCGGCAACGGCTTCTTCAAGCCGAACATCTCCACCCAGGTCGGCAATCTTTACGCCCCCGGCGACAGCCGCATCGACCGCGCCTATTCGATATTCTATGTCGGCATCAATGTCGGCGCGTTCTTCTCGCCGTTGATCTGCGGCAGCCTCGGCGAAGACCCGAACTACGGCTATCATTGGGGCTTCTTCGCCGCGGGCGTGGGCATGGTGATCGGGCAGCTGATCTACCTGTTCGCGCTGCGCACCCTGCCGAACGATCGCGTGGCGAACGTGAAGGCCAACGTGACCCAGAAGAAGCCACTCACCGGGCAGGACTGGAAGGCCGTGATCGCGATTATCCTGCTCTGCATTCCCGTCACCTTCTTCTGGGCGACCTATGAGCAGCAGGGCAACACGATCAATCTGTGGGCACAGAATTTCACCAACCGGCATTTGATTCCGGGCGTCGTCAACTGGGAAATCCCGGTGACGTGGTTCCAGGCGTTCAACCCGTTCATGATCTTTGCCTTCACGCCGCTGGTGGTGGGATTCTGGGGCTGGCAGTCCAAACGCGACCGCGAACCCTCGACCGTCACCAAGATGGCGCTGGGCCTGTTCCTCGTCGCGCTGTCCTACGCGATCATGGCGTTCGCCGCGCATATCACCGGGCCGCATGAGCAGACGAGCTGGCTGTGGCTGCTGCTGTTCTTCGCGGTGATCACGATGGGTGAACTCTACCTGTCGCCCATCGGGCTCGCGCTCGTCGCGCGCGTGGCGCCGCCGCAGATTCTGTCCATGATGATGGGGCTCTGGTTCATCACCAGCTTCACCGGCAACATGCTGCAGGGTTACATCGGTACCTATTTCAGCATCATGACCAAGCAGGATTTCTTCCTGCTCTGCACCGCGCTCGCCGCGGGCGCGGGCGTCGTGACCTGGCTGTTCAATTTTCCGCTGAAGCCGATCCTGGACGCCAAACCCGCGGCCAAGACTCCCGTGCTCGCCGAGCCGGAAGCCGATCCGCATATGGAACTCCCGCCCCGCTGAAGACGAAGCCCGCATGAAGAAAGACACCATCGCGACGCATGCGGGGCGGATGAGCGCCGAGCATTTCGGCGTCGTCAACACGCCGGTCTATCGCGCCTCGACGATCCTCTACCGCGATCTCGCCGCGCTCGAAGCGGCCGATGCGCCCTATATCTACGGCCGTCGCGGCACGCCGAGCTCGGAGAGTTTCGAGAAGGCGATCACCGCGCTCGAAGGCGGCGCACGCAGCTTCGTCTGCCCCTCCGGCCTCGGCGCCATCGCATTTGCGCTGCAGACGGTGTGCAGCGCCGGCGATCACCTGTTGATGGTGGACAGTTGCTACGGCCCGACGCGCACCTTCTGCGACCGCACGCTCAAGCGTTACGGCATTGAGACGACCTATTACGATCCCACGATCGGCGCAAGGATCGAATCGCTGTTCAAGCCCAACACGCGCGCGGTATTTTGCGAAAGCCCGGGCTCGCTCACCTTCGAAGTGCAGGACATCCCCGCCATCGCGGCGGTCGCGCACGCGCATGGCGCCACGGTGCTGCTCGACAACACCTGGGCGACGCCTTTGTTCTTCGACGCGTTCGCCCATGGCGTGGACCTCTCGATCCAGGCGGCAACGAAATATGTCGGCGGCCATGCGGATGTGATGATCGGCTACGTCACCGCCAACGCGGCTTGGGAAACGCGGCTGCACCACGCGCATGCCGATCTCGGCCTCTATGCCAGAGGCGACGATTGTTTCCTCGCGCTGCGCGGCTTGCGCACCATGGCGGTGCGGCTGGCGCGGCATCAGGAGACGGGGCTGGCGCTGGCCCGCTGGCTGAAGGCGCGGCCGGAAGTGTCGCGCGTGCTGCATCCCGCGCTGGAAGGCGATCCCGGCCACGCGCTCTGGAAACGCGACTTCACCGGCGCGAGCGGTCTGTTCGGCGTGGTGCTGAAGCCGGTCGCGCATGACCGCTTCGCCGCGTTCATGGACAGCCTCGAACTCTTCGGCATGGGTTTCTCCTGGGGCGGCTTCGAAAGCCTGATCGTCCCCGCCAAGCTCCAGCGCACCGTCAAGCCGTTCGCCGCTGAGGGGCCGGTGGTGCGGATCCATGCCGGGCTCGAGGACGCGGGCGACCTGATCGCGGATCTGGAGCAGGGTCTGGCGAAGTTGAAGTAGAGTTTCGCTCTTCACATCAAACCCAACTGTCATTCCCGGCGAGTGCGAAGCGAAGCTGAGCACGAGGGAAGGGGACCCAGGCGGTTACAACGGAAGAATTTCGACGGCAACACCTGGGTCCCCTTCCCTCACATCGCGCTCGCGCGCGACGCTCGCCGGGGATGACAGTGTGTTTGGTTTGGTAGTATGTCGAAACGGCTATGACAGAAGAATTGAGCCCCTCCGAATTCCTCGCCGCCGTCGCGTTCGACGCGGCCGGGCTCGTGCCGGTGATCGCGCAGGATCACAAATCCGGCGCGGTGTTGATGCTGGCGTGGATGAATCGCGCGACGCTGGAGACGACGCTGAAGACCGGCGACGTCACCTATTGGTCGCGCTCGCGGCAGTCTGTGTGGCGCAAGGGCGGGACGTCCGGCCATGTGCAGAAGCTGGTCGAGGCAAGCATCGACTGCGACGGCGACGCGCTGGTGATGAAGGTGGAGCAGACCGGCCCCGCCTGCCACACCGGCAACGCGGTATGCTTTTATCGCAAACTCAAAGTCTAGGGCCGCGAGCGCTTGCTGTACCGGCTCTGCGCGATGTTCTTGCCGTCGACCGTGACGTGGATGGTGAGCTTGCCGTTGCGCTCGCGCGGGTCGAGGTCGTGCGGCCAGGCGCGGATGAAGACGAGCACGAACATCCCCGCGAACGCGCCCAGCACCGCGCCGTAGACGTAGTTCTCGTTGACGACGAAGAAACTCGCGAAGGCGCCCGAGAGCGCGGCGAAACTGAGCATCCAAAGCCGGCGGCGCATGACACGACTCCCCGAAGCCTGCTACTCAAATATATCGGCGAGATGCGGATCCAAGAACTTCCCCGCCGGATCCATTTTTTTCCGCAGTGCCTTGAAAGCGCCATATTGCGGATAAAGCACTTCGATCTCCACCGCCGTCCGGGTGTGGCGCTTGCCCCAGTGGGGGCGGCCTTCGTAGCGGCGGAAGATCGCCTCGCAGGCGCTGAACAGCGCGGACGTGTCGACGCGGTGATATTGGTGCACCGCGATGGTGGCGCTGGGGCGCTGATAAAAGGGGCTCAGCCAGACGTCGTCCGCCGCCACGCTGCGGAACTCGATGGGGAAGCCGGTGTTGATCCGGTCCTTGCGGATCTTCGCCACGATCTCGCGGATGCAGTCCGGCCCCTTGGCGTAAGGCACCGCATATTCCATCTCATTGAAACGCGTCGTGCGGGGGCTGGGGAATATCTCATGGCTCCAGCGCACCTTCGCGGGGCCCGGCATCAGCCGGGAGAACAGCCGGTGGGCTGGGCCCAGCAGGAATGGCGCATAGGGCAGCACCTCGTTGATCCCGCCGAATGCGCGCGCGTCCGAACCGGCTTTCTCGCCGCGCGCATAGAGCGCTTCGGCGATGCGCGGTTCGGGCGCGGGCTCGTCCGTCTCGTTCAGCGTCTTGCAGATGCAGACATCGGCGTACGGGAACCAGAAGAATTCGAAATGCCGATTGCTCGCCACCAGCGTGTCGAGCTGCGCGAACATCTCGGCGGACGGCAGCAGGAAGTTCTTCTCGACCAGCTTGTAGGCGGGCCGCACATGCATCGCGATCTGGGTCATCACGCCCAGCATGCCGAGCGAGCAGCGGCCGGCGGCGAACACGTCCGGATTCTCGGTCTCGGAGCAATCGATCACGCCGCCATTGGCGAGCACCAACCGGAAGCGTGCGACCTCGCCGGAGAACGATTTAAGCGTGGGGCCGGTGCCGTGCGTGCCGGTGCCGACGACGCCGCCCAGCGTCTGCCGGTCGATGTCGCCCATGTTCTTGAGGCCGTAGCCCGCGCGATAGAGCGCCGGTCCCAGCGCCCAGAGCGGCGTCGCCGCGGCGAAGGTCGCCACTTCGCTCTGCTTGTCCACGCCCTTGAAGCCTGTGAAGGCGGCCAGGTCGACCAGCGTCCCGTCCGACGCCGCGACCGGCGTGAACGAATGCCCCGAGCCCGGCACGCGCACCGGCCCCACCGCGTTGCGCACAGCGGAGGCCAGATCCACTTCATCCTTGGGCGCCACCACGGCCTTGGGCTGGGACGTCACACCACCCGACCAGTTCGACCACTTCCCGCCGGCGATTTTCATCAAGGCTCCCAGATGCGAAGCGAGGTTTTTAGAGCGGAAAGGGAAACAAGCACAATAACCACCCTCCCCTTGAGGGAGGGTCGAAAAATTCAAAGGAGTTTTCGGGGAGGGGCATGCCACAAACATCGGTGGCCCTGAACCCCTCCCCGAAATTTGCTCACGCAAATTGTCGGCCCTCCCTCAAGGGCAGGGCGGTTTAGATATCCGCGAACTTCGGTTTCCGCTTTTCGAGGAAGTGCGCGACGCCTTCCTTGAACTCCGTGTGGGCGAGGCTCGTTTTCATTTCTTCGTCCGCCACGGCGAGGGCTTCGTTGAAGTCCTGGAAGTTGGCCTTCCACACTTGCGCCTTCATGATCGCCATCGAGCGCGGCGACACCGTCTCGGCGAGAAGGCGCGCATAGGCGCGGACGTTCTCCATAAAGGTCTCCGCGGCGAACACCTTGTTGACGAGGCCGATACGCTCCGCCTCCGGCGCGGCAAGCTTGCGGGCGGAGAGCAGCAGGTCGAGCGCGTTGGCCTGCCCGACCAGACGCGGCAGCAGCCACGAGATGCCATGCTCCGCGATCAGACCGCGCTGCGCGAACGAGGTCGTGAACACGGCGTTGTCCGCGGCGAAGCGCATGTCGGCGTAGAGCGTCATCACCAGGCCGATGCCGGCGACGGGGCCGTTGATGGCGGCGATGATCGGCTTCTTGGTCTTGGCGAAATAGCCGAAGCGTTCGGCGTCGGCGAACTCCGCTCCCAGATCGGGTCCGAGCGCGGAGCGGAAGCCGTCGTCGCCACCCTCGCCTTGCGCCGCGCCCGCGCCGCCGGCGCTCACGGCGCCCGACAGCACTTCCATGTCGGCGCCCGCGCAGAAACCGCGGCCCGCGCCGGTCAGCACGATGACGCGAACGTCGGCATCCTCGGTCGCGCGCGCCACGGCGCGTTTGATGCCGGCGGCCATGTGCGCGTTGTAGGCGTTGAGCCGGTCCGGCCGGTTCAATTTGATCGTCGCCACGCGGTCTTTCACGTCGTAGAGAACGTCGTCGCTCATGTGCCTCATCCTTGCGATAGCGCCGCGCGCATGTTCCCATGGCCCGCACGGTCCGCCAAGCGGAGATCCCCATGGCCTATCGCGATATCCTGTTCGAGACGCCCGAGCCTGCCGTCGTGCTGGTCACATTGAACCGGCCGGACAAGATGAACGCCTATACCGGCGCGATGTGCGAAGACCTCGTCGCCGCGCTCGACCATTACGTGGAAGACGACGCGCTGCGCTGCCTGATCCTCACCGGCGCGGGGCGCGGCTTCTGTTCGGGCGGCGATGTCAGCGGCGCCGATCCCGACCGGCCGGACTACAAGACCAAGCAGATGGGCTACGGCCACGAGATGCGCGTCGGCATGCACCGCGTGGTCACGGCGCTGCATCGGATCGACAAGCCGGTGATCGCGATGATCAATGGCGCGGCGGTGGCCGGCGGATTGACGCTCGCGCTCGCTTGCGATTTCCGCATCGCGGCGGACACGGCGAAGCTCGGCGACACGTCGGGCAAATTCGGCCTGCTGCCGGACGAAGGCGGCGCGTGGTTCTTTCCGCGCATGATGGGCCTCGACCGCGCACTGAAGATGAGCCTGCTTGCGGAGATCTATCCGGCGAGCG
>DATATK010000124.1:0-3531 GCA_036268825.1 Rhizomicrobium sp.
GCCGGGCCCGGCGTGGCGGGCGTCAGCAGCACGTCGCACTTCTTATAGGCCTCGACGAAGTCGTTCAGGATCAGGGCGCGGATCTTCTGGGCGCGGGTGTAATAGGCGTCGTAGTACCCGGCCGACAGAACATAGGTGCCGATCAGGATGCGGCGGCGCACTTCGGGGCCGAAGCCCTCGGCGCGGCTCTTCTCATAGAGATCGGTGATGTCCCGCGCGCCCCTGGCCCGGTGGCCGAAGCGGACGCCGTCATAGCGCGCCAGGTTCGACGACGCCTCGGCAGGCGCCACTATATAATAAGCGGGCAGCGCATACTTGGTGTGGGGCAGCGAGACGTCCACGATCTCGGCCCCCTGCGCCTTCAGCCACTCGGCGCCCTTCGCCCACATCGCCTCGATCTCGGGCGGCGCGCCGTCGATGCGGTATTCCTTCGGGATGCCGACGCGCAGACCCTTCACGCCGTTCTCCAGCGTGGCTTCGTAGTCGGGCACCGGCACGTCGATGCTGGTGGAGTCCTTCGGATCGACGCTCGCCATGTGCTTCATCAAGATCGCGGTGTCGCGCACCGAGCGCGCCATCGGTCCGGCCTGATCGAGCGACGAGGCGAACGCGACGATGCCCCAGCGCGAGCAGCGGCCGTAAGTCGGTTTCAAGCCGACCGTGCCGGTAACGGCGGCGGGCTGGCGGATCGAGCCGCCGGTATCGGTGCCGGTGGCGCCGAGGCAGAGATTGGCGGCGACGGCCGAGGCCGAACCGCCCGATGAGCCGCCCGGCACGAGCGACTGGTTGGAGTTCTGCGCCCGCCACGGGCTCAGCACCGGCTTGAAGTACGATGTCTCATTCGACGAGCCCATGGCGAACTCGTCCATGTTCGTCTTGCCGAGCATCACCGCGCCCGCGTCCCACAGGTTCTGCGAGACCGTGGATTCATAAGGCGGGATGAAATTGCCCAATATGTTGCTGCCGGCGGTGGTGCGCACGCCCTTGGTGCAGAACAGATCCTTGATCGCGAGCGGCAGGCCTTCGAGCGGGCGTGCCTCGCCCTTGGCGATGCGGGCGTCAGACTCCTTCGCCATCGCGAGCGCGCGATCCGGCGTTTCGGTCACGAAGGCGTTGAGCATCCCCGCGCCTTCGATGGCGCCGACGAAGGCTTGCGTCAGTTCGGTCGAGGAGACTTTCTTGTTGCGCACCGCGTCGCGCGCTTCCGCCAAAGTGAAGTCGGTGAGTTCGCTCATGCCGCCGCCGCCTCGCTGGACGCGATGTCCTTTTCGTAGAAGACCGACCACTCGGTATCGGGATAATCCAGCACCACGCCGCAGCGCGCGAAACCGCCGCGCTCATAGACATGCCACGCGGCGGGATGACGATTGCCCGTCTCCAGCACCAGTTTGCGCACGCCTTCGGCGCGCGCGATCTGCTCGATCCGATTCAAAATCTCTCCGCCGATGCCGCGGCCCTGAATTTCGGGGCGCGTGTACATCCGTTTCACTTCGCCGACGCCGTCCGCGTGGCGCTTCAGCGCGCCGCACGCGACGGCGCGGCCGGCCTCGCGCGCGACGAACACCGTCGTGTCCGGCTGCGCCATTTGCTCCACGGTCAGGTGATGGCACGCCTCGCGCGGCGTCTCGTTCAGTTCGGCGATGAGTTCGCGAACCTCGTCCGTCAGCGGGTTTTCGATGGCGATGATGGCGGGCACGGCCTACTCCACCACCTTGGGCACGAGGAAGAAATTGTCCTCGCTCTCCGGCGCGTTGGCGACCACCGCCTCGGCCGCATCGCCCGCCGTCACCACGTCCTCGCGCATCCGCAAGGTCTGGGCGACCACGCTGGTCATGGGCTCGACGCCGGTGACGTCCACTTCGTTCAGCTGCTCGACCCATTTCAGGATGCCATTCAGCTCGTCCTCCATCGGCGCGACCCGGTCCTCGGGCAGCGCGATGCGGGCCAGCTTGGCGATACGGCGGACGGTGTCCTTATCGACGGACATGGGTTTTCGACTGTGCTAAGGGTTTCGCTGGGTAGTGGGGACCTTGCTAGCAACGGGCCATCGGGCTGGCAAGCGATGAGGACGCAACGCTTCAATGCGGGATCGCTACAAAGAATCCACCTCCCCCTTGCGGGGAGGTCGAAAAAGCAAAGCTTTTTCGGGTGGGGGGCTTGTCCCACCGTCGACCCCCACCCGAAACGCTTTCGCTTCGCTACAGCGTTTCGACCTCCCCGCAAGGGGGAGGTGGGTGTGATAGTCACGCTCGCGGAACTGAGGCCGCTCCTCTCGCTGGGAACACGGCTACTCGGCTTGGACCTTGGCGAGAAGACCATCGGGCTGGCGCTTTCGGACACTCTTCTTATGGTCGCCACGCCGATGCAGACCTTGAAGCGGGGCAAATTCTCCGCCGATGCCCAAATCCTGGGCGAACTCATCGCCAAACAGGGCGTGGGAGGCTTGGTTGTGGGGCTGCCGCTCAATATGGACGGCAGCGACGGGCCCTCCGCGCAATCGGCCCGCGCCTTCGGGCGGAACTTCGCGGCGAAGTCGCCTTTGCCCATCGTGTTCCAGGATGAGCGGCTGTCGACTTCGGCCGTCACGCGGACGTTGCTGGAGGCCGATACGTCCCGCAAACGCCGCGGCGAAGTGGTGGACAAGATGGCGGCTGCCTACATCCTGCAAGGCGCGCTCGACCGCCTCAGAACCATGGCGCCGCGACATTGGTCTTCGCGGCGGTGACGATCCTGCCCTATGGCTGGCGCTCCATCTATGTGATCGGCGCGGTGCCGCTGTTCCTGATCGGCATCATGCGGCGGCGTTTGCCCGAGACACGGCGTTTCGAGGTGCGCAAGCAGGAGGTGCGAAAGCTCTCCTCGCAGGTCTCCACCACGCTCGATATGCTGCGGCGGCTCGTGGCCGAACATCCCAGGCGCGTGATCACGATCCTGATCGCGGTCGCCGCGTTCGGCTTCGCGGTCGCGCCCTCCACCGTGCTGGAATCGAAATACCTGCAGCAAACGCTGCGCTACTCGCCGTTCCAGGTGACGATGCTGCTGATTCCCGGTGGCGTGATAGGCCTCGGCCTCAGCATCATCACGGGACGGCTGAGCGACCGGATCGGACGCAAGCTGGTGATCTTCCTGACGGGATGCCTGACCGGCGGCGGCTTCATCGTGCTGTTCAGCGGCATCACCGGCTGGATCGTGCCATTGGCGTGGATGGCGTCGTTCTACGGCTTCTTCGCCACCGACACGTTGCTCGCGGGTTTCGCGCTGGAGATCGTGCCGACCGCCTATCGCTCCACCGTGTCGGGCCTGCGCTACACGGTCGAGATACTCGCGGGCGCGGTGAGCCTTGCGCTCGAAGGCAAGCTCTACGATTACTTCCACGCCCACGGCCCCGCGATCACCGTGATGCTCGCCGCGATCCCGATCACGCTGATCGCGATCCTGTTCCTGCCCGAACCGTCCGGCAAAACGCTGGAGGAGATTTCCGGATGACCCGCAAGACCAGGGGACGCGCCGTCCTCGTCGCCTTCGGCATCG
>DATATK010000125.1:0-30123 GCA_036268825.1 Rhizomicrobium sp.
GTCGCCAAACGCTTGGAACACAGAAGAATCAACGCCATGCGCCTTGTCTACAAATTTAAACCGGACAGCCGTGGGCCTGTCCCGGGGACCCATAACCGCGGTCTGCGTTTATGAAACTGAGACGGTGGTTATGGATGGCCGCCACCCGCCTACGCTTCGCTTCGGCGTGGCGAGTGAGGCACCTCCGGCACGCCATAGCGTCTTCGCGAAGGCGGCTTGGGCGGCCATGACGATATTGGGGGTGAGGATGCAACCGGATGGGCGCGATACGGTCACCCGCACTTCTCCTCCGCGTCTCTGCGGCTCCGCGTGCCAAATTTTCTTTTTGTGCCCTAAAGCGTCTTCTGGAAATGGAACGCGGTCACGGCCAGTTTCAGCCGGTGGTAGAAGCGGTGCGCGCCCAGCCTATGCGTGCCGGAATCGAGGTGGAACTGGGCGCAGCCCTGTTCGCGCGAGAAGTCTTCCATCCAGCGCATCAGGTCTTCGGCGAAGCCTTTGCCGCGATGGCTTTCGAGGCAGATGAGATCGTCGACATAGAGCGCTTTGCCCCAGGCAAGCCATTCGCAGATGCGGAACCCCGCGCAGGCCACGGGCGCGCCGGCATCCTCGACAAAGATGAGTGTCCAGCCGGACCCTGCCTGCTGCCGACGCACGCGCTCGACGAACTCAGCCGCGCTTTTCAGATGCGGGCGCAACTCGCGCATCACGGGGTAGATGCGGGCGATGTCGGCGTCGCTCTGCGCGCGCGAGACGATCATTTCGGCGCGCTCAGCAGGTCCTTCGTCATGCCGCTGGCCTTGCCGAAATCCATCTGGCCGGCGTAGCGCTCTTTCAGCGCCGCCATCACCTTGCCCATGTCCTTCATGGAGACCGCGCCGACCTCCGCGATCACCGACTGGATCGCGGCTTTCGCTTCGTCGCTGTCCATCTGCTTGGGCATGAAGCCGCGGATGATCGCGATCTCTTCGTTCTCGGACTTGGCGAGCTCGGCCCAGCCGCCCTGCTCGAACGCGGTCGCGGACTCTTCGCGCTGCTTGATCATCTTGGCGAGCAGGCCCAACACTTCGTCGTCGCTGACGCCTTCGCGGCTGGTTTCGGTGCGGGCGGCGATGTCCTTGTCCTTGAGCGCGGCCAGGATCATGCGCAAGGTCGACAGGCGGCGCGTGTCCTTCGCCTTCATCGCCTCTTTCATCTGCTCGGTAAACTGCTCGCGCAGGCCCATGAATCGCTCCTGAGTGCCGGAAAAGTGGAGTTTAGGCCCATTCCGCGGCGACCGGCAACGCATCCACAAAACACATCCGGCATGCGGCCTTCGCGCGCTTGACCCTTCGGCGGACAATTCCTATTTTCCGACAAATCCGAGGCTCCCCATGACCGACGCACGTTCCGAAACCGCCGCGCGACCGGCGGGCAGCTTTTCGCGCGCCCAAGGCGTATCGCGCACCAAGACCGCCCGGCTCGTGCTGGCGGACGGGACTGTGTTCGAGGGAACCGGGTTCGGCGCGGCGACAGAGGCGGTGGGCGAGGTCTGCTTCAACACCGCGATGACGGGCTATCAGGAGATCCTCACCGATCCCTCTTATGCCGGCCAGATCGTCGCCTTCACCTTTCCCCATATCGGCATTGTCGGCACCAACAGCGAGGACATCGAATCGCTGACGCCGGTGGTGCGCGGCCTGATCGTGCGGGCGGATGCGGAGAGCCCGTCGAACTGGCGCGCGCTGGCGCAGCTCGACCGCTGGCTGAAGTCGCACAACATTCCGGGCATCGCGGGGATCGACACGCGCGCGCTGACCAACCGCATCCGCGAGCAGGGCATGCCGCATGGCGCGGTGGTGCATGCGCCGGACGGCAAGTTCAACGGCGATGCGCTGGTCAAGGCAGCAAGGGGATTTCCGGGACTCGTCGGTCTCGATCTCGCCAAGGACGTTTCGTGCCGGCAAAGCTATGTCTGGCGCGAAATGCCATGGGCGCTGGACGGCGGCTATAGCGAACAGAAGAATCCGAGCTGGCGCGCGGTGGTGCTGGATTACGGCGTCAAGCGCAACATCCTGCGCCAGCTCGCGGGCCATGGCGCAGACATCACGGCGCTGCCCGCCTCGGCGACGCTGGACGATGTGATGCGCCATTCGCCTGACGGCGTGCTGCTCTCCAACGGCCCGGGCGATCCGGAAGCCACCGGCGCCTACGCGATCCCAACGATCCGCGGGTTGGTCGATAAGGGCCTGCCGGTGTTCGGCATCTGCCTCGGCCACCAGATGCTGGGCCTGGCGCTCGGCGGCTCCACGCGCAAGATGGCGCAAGGCCATCATGGCGCCAACCATCCGGTGAAGGACCTGGAGACCGGCAAGGTCGAGATCGTGTCGATGAATCACGGCTTCACGGTGGACGCGGACACGCTCCCCGCCGGTGTGAAGCAGACGCATGTCTCGCTGTTCGACGGGACCAATTGCGGCTTGCGCATCGACGGCGCGCCGGTGTTCAGCGTGCAATACCACCCCGAAGCCTCGCCCGGCCCGATGGATTCGCACTATCTGTTCGAACGGTTCGCGATGGCGGCGAAGGCGCGCGGTTAGCCGTCCTTCAATCGCCAGGGCGGGAAGCGACGGTTCTCGCCCGCATGGTAGAGGCAGAGTTTTACGCCCGCCGGATCGGTGAGCCAGGCTTCGCGCCACAGCCAGCTCTGGTCCCTGGGATCGGCGTCGAACACGACGCCTTTGGCCTTCAGCGATGCCACGCGCGCATCGAGATCGTCGCATTCGAAATAGATTTGCGGTCCGTGGCCAACCGGCTCATCCGTCAGATGCAGCGAGAACGTGCCGGCGCCGTCGCCCACCTCGAAGCGGGCATAGTGATCGTTCCGCACGATCAGCGTGAAACCGAGCGTTTGATAGAACGCGATCGAGCGGCCCAGGTCATGCGCGGGCGCGGTGACTTGATTGAGACGCATGGTGTTTCCCAAATTCCGTCAACGCGTCACGGCTGGTCGTTCGGCGCGACGAAGCGCTGGTAGATGAGCAGGTCCAGCGGCGGCGCCTTGTCCTGGCCGGCTATCTGGCCGAGCAGGTCGTGCGCCTGGCCGCGATGATGGGTCTGGTGGTTGAACAGATGTGCCAGAATCTGTTGCAGCGGCTGGCTTTGCGCGGCGCCGCTCGTCGTCTCATAGGCGAAGGGCGCGGCGAACTGGTCTTCCGCCAGGGCGAAGACATGATCGGCGATGCGCCTGTTCTCCGCGTCTCGCGCCGCGCGCAACGCATCCATGTCGGTGAACAATATTTCGTCGAGCTTGGTGCCGCACGGGCTGTTGCCTTCGAGGCGGCTCATCCACAGGCGGTCCGTCACCACCAGATGGTTGAGCGTGCCGAGCAGGGATTTGAAGAAACCGTTGCGATCCTCGGCCAATTGTTCGGGACTGAGTTTGGCGGCAGCGCCGTAAAGCTGGATGTTGGCCCAGCGATTGTAGAGGGCGAACTGGCGGAAGTGGGTTTGCAGCGGTCCTGTCATCGCGGCGCGTTCAGCGTTTGAGTTCGAGCACGTCGAAGGTGGATTCCTGCAAGGGATAGGGCATCTCGATCCGCGCGTGGCGGTCGCCGATGGCGGAGAGCACGCCGATCTGGTCGTCGGGCGTCGCGGAGGCGCCGGCGGTGGCGCCGTTGCCGGAATAGGTGTGCGGCTTCTCCGGCCCGACCGACGAGGCGCCGAGATAGACGAACGTGCCGTCGCCATTGGGATAGAGCCAGCCTTGCGTGCGCTGCGAGCCCGTCACCTTCTGGAAGAAGAGATGGCCGCCGCGATCGGCGATGCGGCAGTTGAACCAGGCATAGACCACCGACGGCGTGATGCCGCCCATCTTGATCGTGCGGCAGCGCCAGGCGCCGGTGAGCGCGCCTTCGGACGTTGGCATCGCGGCGGGATCGATCACGCTGTGGATCACCGCCATGTCCGGCCCGGCGGCGGCTTCGCCGAGCGCCTTGGCTTTGGCTTCCTCGATCCTGGAGATGCGGTCCTGATCCGCCTGGCTGGCGGTTTCCTGCCAGCCGGCGCTGGCGGCGGTGGCAACGAGTGCGAGAGACGACGCGATGAGGATCAGCTTGAGCGCGCGCATGGCAATCTTCCCCTAGTCTTCGCCGCCGTCGCCCGCGCCCATATAGGAAGCGAGCTCGCCCGAAGACGGCATGCTGACGATGTTGAAACCGGCATCGACATAATGGATCTCGCCGGTGACGGCCGACGACATGTCGCTGAGCAGATAGAGCGCGGCATTGCCGACATGCTCCAGCTCGATGGATTTCCTGAGCGGGCTGTGATGCCTGTTCCAGCGATAGACCGAGCGCGACTCCCCGATCACCGATCCGGCTAGCGTACGCATCGGCCCGGCCGAGATCGCGTTGACGCGGATGCCGTCGCGCCCCAGATCGGCAGCGAGATAACGCACACTGGCCTCCAGCCCCGCCTTGGCGACGCCCATCACATTGTAGTTCGGCGTGACTTTGGTCGAGCCCAGATAGGTCAGCGTGAGCAGCGAGCCGCCCGGCTTCATCAGCTTCATCGCGCGATTGGCGATGGCGGTGAACGAGTAGCAGGAGATCGACAGCGAATGCAGGAAGTTCTCGCGGCTCGTGTCGATGTAGCGGCCCTTCAGTTCATCGCGGTTGGAGAACGCGACGGCGTGGACGACGAAATCCAGAGCGCCCCATTCGGTCTTGAGCGCGGCGAACACCGCATCGATCTGCGCGTCGTCATCGACATCGCAGGGAAGCAGGATCGTGGACCCGATCTTCCCGGCCAGCGGCTTCAGGCGGCGAAGCTGCGCGTCGCCCTGATAGGTGAAGGCGACCTGGCCGCCTTCGGCCTGGATCGCGCGCGCGATGCCCCAGGCGATGGAGTGGTCGTTGGCCACACCCATCACCAGGCCGCGTCTGCCCTTCATTAACTGGCCGTTAGACATGCCTGATCCCATCCAACCCGATTCTTACGCATCGGCGCGCTGGAAGACCAGCGTGGCATTTGTGCCGCCGAAGCCGAAGGAGTTGGACAGCGCGCGGCCGACCTTCGCGTTGTCGATACGGGACCGTACAATCGGAGCATCGGCCACGTCGGGGTCGATCTCCTCGATATTGGCGCTTTCGGCGATGAAGCCGCCATTCATCTGCAGGATCGAATAGATCGCTTCCTGCGCGCCGGTGGCACCCAGGGAGTGCCCGGTCAGCGATTTGGTCGAGTTGATCGGCGGCATCCGGTCGCCGAAGACCTCGCGCATCGCTTTGATCTCGGTCACGTCGCCCACCGGCGTCGAGGTGCCGTGCGCGTTGACGTAGTCGATCTCGCCTTTGACGGTGGAGAGCGCCTGGCGCATGCAGCGCACCGCGCCTTCGCCCGACGGGGCCACCATGTCGTGGCCGTCGCTGGTCGCGCCATAGCCGACGAGTTCGGCATAGATCTTCGCGCCGCGTGCGCGTGCGTGTTCCATCTCTTCCAGCACCACCACCGCACCGCCGCCGGCGATGACGAAACCGTCGCGATTCTTGTCGAAGGCGCGCGATGCGGTTGCGGGACGGTCGTTATACTTCGTGGACATCGCGCCCATCGCGTCGAACAGGCAGGAGAGCGACCAGTCGAGTTCTTCGGCGCCGCCGGCGAAGACGATGTCCTGCTTACCCCACTGGATCATCTCGGCCGCGTTGCCGATGCAATGCGCCGACGTCGCGCAGGCCGAGCTGATCGAATAATTGACACCCTTGATCTTGAACCAGGTCGAGAGCACCGCCGAACAGGTCGATGACATCGCCTTGGGCACCGCGAACGGCCCGATGCGCTTGGGGCTGTGGTTCTCGCGCGTGATGTCCACCGCGGCCACGATGTTACGCACCGACGGGCCGCCGGAGCCCACGATCAGGCCGGTGCGCTCGTTGATGATATCCTTTTCTTCCAGGCCGGAATCGCGCAAGGCCTGCTCCATCGCGATGAAGGCGTAAGCCGCGGTGTCGCCCATGAAGCGCTTGGCGCGGCGGTCGATCATGGCGTCCAGGTCGATCACCGGCGCGCCGGCGACCTGGCTCTTGAAGCCCATCTCCTGCTGCTTGGTGGCGAAGGTGATGCCAGACTTCGCCTCGCGCAACGACGCGGTGACTTCCTGCGTAGTGTTTCCGATGGGCGACACGATGCCCATGCCCGTGACGGCGACCCGTCTCATGGCAGTTCTCCCTGTCTGTCGTGACTCATATGGTTACGCGGATGCCGCGCCGGCGGTTTGGTCTTCGGTGAACAATCCCACCTTCAGATCCTTGGCTTCGTAGATCACCTTGCCGTCAACCTTCATGATCCCGTCCGCGATGCCCAGAACGAGCTTGCGCATGATCACGCGCTTGAAGTCGATAACGTAACTCACGAGGCGATTGGCCGGCAGCACCATGCCGCTGAATTTTACTTCACCCACGCCCAGCGCGCGGCCCCTGCCGGGCCCGCCCATCCAGCCGAGGAAGAAACCGACAAGTTGCCACATGGCGTCCAGCCCCAAGCAGCCGGGCATCACCGGATCGTTCTGGAAATGGCACTGGAAGAACCAGAGGTCCGGGCGGATATCGAACTCGGCCTCGATATGGCCCTTGTCGTTGGAGCCGCCTTTTTCGGTGATGGAGGTGATGCGATCGAACATCAGCATCGGGGGCAGCGGCAATTGGGCGTTGCCCTTGCCGAACATCTCGCCGCGCCCGCAGGACAAGAGGGCCTCAAGGTCGAGACTCGATGGACGTCCAAGCATGAAACCTCGCGTTTCCGGGTTGCCGGGCCTTCCTGGCGCCGGTCACTTATTTTTTAGAAGCGTTCTAACCAGAGATAGGATAGATTACACCTTAGCAAACTTGGCCTTGGAGCGCATGGGGCGCAAGGGCCGCAGGAAATTGTGCAAAAGGCGTGATGTGAGCAAGAAAACATCAAAACTGGCCGAGGAGGCAGGCCTCCGCCTCAAGGAAGCCGGGCTTCGGCCCACGCGGCAGCGCGTCGCCCTGGCCGGCCTTCTGTTCCGCCACGGCGACCGGCACCTGACGGCCGAATCGCTGCACGACGAGGCGGCCCGCGCCGGGCACACCCTGTCGCTCGCCACCGTCTACAACACGCTGAACCAGTTCACCGAGGCAGGCCTCCTGCGCCAGGTGACCATCGACGCCGGCCGCGCCTATTTCGACACCAATATCGGCGACCACCAGCATTTCTACTGCGAGGATGATGGCTCGCTGATCGACATCCCCGGCGAGGCCATCGCGGTCGCCGGCGTTCCCGCGCCGCCCAAGGGCATGGCGGTGGACCGGGTGGACGTGGTCGTGCGCGTGCGGCGCACATAGATATCTTCTTTTGAACCATTCTAAACTGTTGACACGGCCCGCTTGCGGGGCCATCTTCACATCAGCTTCAAGGGAGACTTCACATGACAGACCTCAAAGGGTCCAAGACGGCCCAGAACCTCAAGGACGCATTCGCCGGCGAGAGCCAGGCCAATCGCCGCTATCTCTATTTCGCGCAGAAGGCGGACGTCGAAGGCTATAACGACGTCTCCACCGTGTTCCGCTCCACCGCGGAAGGCGAGACGGGCCACGCGCACGGCCATCTCGAATTCCTCGAAGCCGTCGGCGATCCCGCCACCGGCGAGCCGATCGGCGCGACGGACTTGAACCTCAAGGCCTCCATCGCGGGCGAGACCCACGAATACACCGACATGTATCCGGGCATGGCCAAGACCGCGCGCGGCGAAGGCTTCGACGAAATCGCCGACTGGTTCGAGACGCTGGCCAAGGCCGAGAAGAGCCACGCCGGGCGTTTCCAGAAGGCGCTGGATACTCTCGGGAAGTAACGTACTTATCCTCCCCCGTTTACGGGGGAGGTGCCGAGCGAAGCGATGGCGGAGGGGCAAGTCGGGCTCTCCGAGTCACCCCCTCGTCCGTACGCTGGCGCTTCGGACCACTCACTACGCTCGTGATCCACCTCCCCCGCTACGCGGGGGAGGATAAGGAATAACCATGTCCCAAGAAGGCAGCCTCGACGCGCCGACACGCCATCCGATCGATTGGCAGAACCCGGATTTCACCGATCCGGTGAAGCTGGACGAAGAGATGCGGCGCGTGTTCGACATTTGCCACGGTTGCCGCCGCTGTTTCAATCTGTGCGATTCCTTCCCGCGCCTGTTCGATCTCGTCGATGCCAGCCCGGATGAAGTGCATGGCGTGAAGTCCTCGGACTTCGGCCAGGTCACAGAAGCCTGCACGCTCTGCGACATGTGCTTCATGACGAAGTGCCCCTATGTGCCGCCGCATGCGTTCAATCTCGATTTCCCGCATCTGATGCTGCGCCATCGCGTGGCCGAGGCCAAGGCGGGCAAAAAGGATTTCACCGCGCGGCAGCTCGCCGAGATGGACCGCAACGGCAAGCTCGCGGTGCCGCTCTCGCCGCTGGTGAACTGGGCGTCGGCCACGTCCAACAAGCTCACCCGTCCCGCAATGGAAGCCGTCACCGGCATCGCGCGCGACGCGCCGCTGCCGAAATTCGCCTCGCAGACTTTCATGCGCGCGGACAAGACGCAGCCAATATCTGCTAACGCATCCGCGCCCGCCTTCGGCAAGCGCAAGGCCGCGATCTTCGCGACCTGTTTCGTCAACTACAACAAGCCCGACACGGGGCTCGCGGCGCGCGCGGTGCTCAACCATATCGGCGTCGAGACGCGCGCCGCCTATCCCGGCTGTTGCGGCATGCCGTTCCTCGAGCAAGCGGAAATGGAAAAGGTCGCGGCGCAGGCGAAAAAAGTCTCTGCCGAGCTCGTCAAGCTGATCGACGAAGGCTACGACATCGTCGCGCCGACGGCTTCCTGTGGCCTGATGCTGAAATTCGAATGGGCGCTGGTCGTGCCGGGCGACGCCAACGTCAAGCGTGTCGCCAAGGCGACGTTCGACATCGACGAATATGTCGTCGATGTCGCCAAGAAACACGGATTGCCGGAAGGCCTCAAACCGTTGCCCGAAGGCGTCACGGTGCATCTGGCCTGCCACGCCCGCGCGCAGAACATGGGGCCGAAAGCGGCTGAGATGCTGCGCCTGATCCCGAACACGCCCATCGACGTGATCGAGCGCTGCTCGGGCCATGGCGGCACGTTCGGCGTGGTGCGCACGACGCGGCACGCGGCTCTCAAGACCGGCAAACCCGTGTTCCGGGCAGCAGCCCAGCAGGCGCGCGGCCATATCGCGTCGGACTGCCCGCTGGCCGGACAGCACATCGTCCACGCGGTGCGCGAGATGAACGAAAAAGACGGCAAGACGGCGCCGGTGAAGGAAGCCGAACACCCGATCCAGATCTTCGCCCGCGCTTTCGGACTAACGGAGCAGACATGATGACGACAGCGGAACGGCGCATCACGCCGAACGACATTCTTCCCTACAAGACCTATGCGGAAAGCAGGACAAGCTTTCGCGCCAAGATGATTCCGGTGAAGAAGACGCGGCGGCTGGAAGTGGGCCCGTTCGCGACCTTCCTGTTCGAGAGCTACGACACGATGTGGCTGCAGGTGCAGGAGATGCTGCACATCGAAAAGGGCGGCGACGCGCAGCTGTCCGGCGAGCTCGAAGCCTACAATCCGCTGATCCCGCAGGGCAGCGAATTGATCGCGACACTGCTTCTCGAAATCGAAGACGCCGTGCGCCGCGACGCGGTGCTGCGTACGCTGGGCGGCATCGAAGAATCGATCGCGATTTCTGTGGACGGCGAAACCATCAAGGGCGCGCCGACCGAATATGAGGATCGCACCACGGCGGACGGCAAGACCTCGTCGGTGCACTGGATCCGCTTCCGCTTCACGCCGGCGCAGATCGCGAAGTTCAAAAGCGGCGACAGCAGGGCGGTGCTCGAAATCACCCATCCCAATTACGGCCACATGGCGGTGATCCCGCCGGCCGTGCGCAGCGAACTGGCGAAGGATTTTGCTTAGGCAGTCACCAACGTCTCTCGCCAGCTTCGCGCCGCGCTGTAATAGCCGAAGCCCATGACGAAGCGCGCGACGCCCTCTTCATCGGCCAGCGGCAGATAGAGCGCTTCGCTCGCCATGAAATCCTTGTCCTTCGCGAGCACGCGGCCGACGAAGCGCAGCGGCGCGCAGGTCTCGAGCGTCAGGTCGCAATTGGCAATCCCGCGCGCAATCAGGCGCGGCGACGCGTCCTCTTCGGCGAGCTTGCCGGTGCGTTCTCCGATGATCTGCGCCACTCGCGTTCCCACCAACCGCCAGCGATAGCACGACGGATTGGTCGCGACGCGTTCCTTGAGCGCGATGTTCGGCAGGAAAGTCTTGAGCACGCGCGCTGTCATGTCGGCGCGCGCCGGGATCGGACGGGCGCCAGCCTGGGCCTTCCACAGCGCGATCACCGCGGCGTAGTCGCGATGCGCGAACGCCAGCGCCGGGTCGCAAAGCTGGTCCCAGCCTTCGGCCTCGGATTGCGCGTTGAACGCGTCGATTGCGGCACGGATATCCATCGCGGCAATCTTGCCGCAATCCCCGTCAATGCCGTGTTAATCCGGCACACGCGCCTCGGTTGTATTGCGGCTCACGACAACTTCATGTTGGTGAGCGCTTCGAGTTCCGCGATGGCTTGCGGTCCGGTTTCCACCTTGATCGTCGCCATGCCCATCGCGCGCGCCGGTTTCAGGTTCACGCCCAGATCGTCCAGATAGATGCAGGCCGACGGCGCGACGCCAAGGGCCTCGCACATCATCTCATAGATGCGCGGATCGGGTTTGCGGATTCCGGTCTTGGCGGATTCGATCACATGGTCGAACAGCTCCATCACCTCGCGCGCATAAAGCGAACGCCCATCAGCGGAGCCTGTCTTGTTCGACGGTACGTTGTTGGTGATGCAGCCGGTCTTGAACTTCGTCTTGATGCGGCGCAGCGCCTCGATCACATCCGGGCGGAAATCGCCGGAGAGCAGCGCGATGACATCGCGCCCCGGCACGTCATGGCCCAGCACGCTTGCCTCGCTGGCGAACGCCTTGTCGAACCCGTCGAGATCGAGTTCGGCGCGTTCGAACCTGGCCCAGGCATTCTCCAGATGATTGGCGCCGTTGATCCGCCGGATCAGGTCGGGCGGCAGCCCCTTCTCGCGCTCGTAGCGGGCGAAGGCCTCGAAGGGCGAAGTCGTGAAAACCCCGCCAAAATCCCAAATCACCGCTTCGATCACGTATTGTTCCCCTCCAGGCGCCTTGCGAAGACCATGCAGCCGCGCCCAAATAGGTCAACAGAAAAGGGTGGCCGGATCAAACCGGCCATGAAGGGATGAGCGAGAAGACAATCCATTTGCCCGCGGAATCCAAAGGCGAAGCGCCCGCGCGTGGCCGCCTCGCGGGTCGGCGCATTTTGGTGCTCGGCGGCGGGCAGATGGATATCGGCGAGGACGACACGCCCATCGGGAACGGACGCGCCATCGCCGTGCTGTTCGCGCGCGAGGGTGCACAAGTCGCCGTCGCGGACCGCGACAGAGCGAGTGCAGAGGCCACCGCAGCGATGATCGCGCGCGAAGGCGGCAAGGCCCATGCGATCACCGCCGATGCGACGAGGGAAGCCGACATCGCGCAGATGATCGACAAGGCCGTGTCCGACATGGGCGGGCTGATCGACGGTCTCGTCCTCAATGTCGGCATCGGTGCGGGCGGCGCCTGGCTTGACGGCACGACCGCCGAAAGCTGGGACAAGGTCTTCGCCGTCAACCTGCGCAGCCACATGCTGACGGTGAAGCACGCGCTGCCAAAGATGGCGGACGCGTCCTCCATCGTCTTCATCGCCTCCATCGCCGGCCTCACCGCGGGCAGCCGGTTGCCGGCGTACGACGCATCGAAAGCGGGATTGCTCGGCCTCTCGCGCCACGTCGCGTTCGAGGGCGCGCGCCGCGCGATCCGCGCCAATGTGATCGCGCCGGGATTGATGGACACGTCCATCGGCCGCCTCGCCAGCCGCGGCCGCCCGAATCGCGCGACGACGCCCGTGCCGCTCGGCCGGCAGGGCACGGGATGGGAGACCGCCTACGCCGCCTTGTTCCTGGTCTCGGACGAAAGCGCTTACGTCACCGGGCAGGTTCTCGCCGTCGATGGAGGGTTGTCGGGCCTATGACGCTGTCGTTCCCCAAAGCACGCTACGAGGCGGGCATCGCCGATTTCGGCAACGGTTCCTACGCCTATCTCCAGCCCGATGGCGGCTGGGGGCTTTCCAATTCAGGCCTCGTCACCAGCGACGGCGAAGCGCTGCTGGTCGATACCATGTTCGACTATGCGCATACGCGCGAGATGCTGAACGGCTTCGCACGGACCAGCGGCGCGAAGATCCGCACGCTCTTCAACACCCACCACAACGGCGATCATTGCTACGGGAACGCGCTGGTCGAGGGCGCCGAGATCATCGCGACCGAAGGCGCCAGCGCCGCGATGGCGCATGAATCGCCCGCGATGCTCGCCGGACTGATGAAAGCCGCGCCCGGCATGGGCCTTACGGGCGAATATTTCGTGCATTGCTTCGGGCGTTTTGAATTTGGCGGGATGGATGCGAAATTGCCGGATACGACCTTCACCGGCCGCGCCACCAAGATCGTTGGCGCCAAGACCGTCGAGCTGATCGAAGTCGGCCCCGCGCACACGGCCGGCGACGCCATCGCCCATGTTCCGCAGGACCGCACCGTCTTCACCGGCGACATCCTCTTCATCGAAGGCCATCCGATCATCTGGGTTGGGCCCATCGGCAACTGGATCGCGGCGTGCGAGACGATCGAGGCGATGGATGTGGACACGATCGTGCCCGGTCACGGCCCGGTGACGGACAAGGCCGGCGTGGCGCGGCTGCGCGGATATCTGGCTTACATCCGGGACGAAGCGAAGAAACGCTACGACAGCGGCATGGGGGCGCTGGAGGCGGCGCGCTCCATCGCGCTGGACGATTATTCCGGCTGGGGCGACAGCGAGCGCATCGCCGTCAACACCGCCGCGCTCTATCGCGAATTCGGCGACACCACCGCGCCTTCGGACGCGGCGACGCTGTTCGGCTGGATGGCGCAAATCTGGAAGGACAAACGGTGATGCTCGTCGTCTATGAACATCCGCTTTCGCCCTACGCGCAGAAGGTGAAGATCGCGCTGGACGAGAAGGACGTGCCATACGAGGCGCGCATGCCCGTCGCCATCGGATCGGGGCAGCCGGATCGCGATTTCCTCAAATCCAATCCGCGCGGTGAAGTGCCGTCGCTGATAGACGGCGACGATGCGATCTTCGATTCCACCATCATCCTGGAATATATCGAGGACAAATGGCCCCGCCCACCGATGCTGCCCAAGACGCCGCTGGCCCGCGCCAAGCAGCGCACCATCGAAGAGGTGATGGACACGAGCTTCGAGCCGATCAATCGTGGCCTGGGCGAGATCAAATGGTTCAAGCGCGCCGAGGGCGAACGCGCCCGCACCATCGAGGCCCGCGCCGCTTCGCAGGCACGCGGCATCTATGAATGGCTGACGCGCCAGCTCGGCAACGACGAATGGTTCGGCGGTGAGGCGTTCGGCTGGGGCGATCTTTCGGTCGTGCCGTATCTGAACGGCGCACGCGCCAACGGCATCGGGCCGGCGGAGGATTCGGCCCTCGGCCAATGGCTGACCCGCGCCAATGCGCGCCCGTCGGTGTTCAAGTCCGCCCGCGCGGCGGCGGCGGTAGCGGCTTCGATGACGCAGGTTCACGCCGCCATCGAAAACGGCTTCTTCAAGCGCGAATATCGCGACCATCGCCTGGAATGGATGATCCGTTCCGGCGGGCTCGACGTGGTGCTCGAAGGCTTGCAGAAAGACAATATCCGTTTCTCCAACGAGTTGCGCTGATTATGGAGAGCATCTTTCACCACTACCCCTCCTCGCCGTTCTCCGAAAAAGTGCGCGTGGCGTTCGGCATCAAGGGACTGGCGTGGCGTTCGGTCGAGCAGCCGGTCATCATGCCGAAGCCCGATCTGATCCCGCTCACCGGCGGCTATCGCAAGATCCCCGTGATGCAGATCGGGGCGGATGTTTTCTGCGACACGCAGATCATCCTGCGCGAATTGGAGCGGCGCTATCCCACGCCCTCCATCTTCCCGGTGAAAAACGGCCTCGCTTACGGCCTCGGCTTCTGGAGCGACCGGTTGTTCTTCATGCCGAGCGTGGGTGTGGTGTTCGGCGAGATCGGTCCCATGGTGCCCGAGGCGTTCAAAGAGGACCGCGCCAAGATGTCGAGCAGTACATTCTCCACCGAGGCGATGCAGGCTGCAGCGCCCTTCGCCAAGGATCAATGGCGCGCCCATGCCGATTTCGTCGCCGAGACGCTCGAGGACGGCCGCGACTACATGGGCGGCGCCAAACCGGGCGCGGCCGATATCCACGCCTATATGAATTTCTGGTGGCTCAAGGCCGCCGTACCACATGTCGCGGCCGCGATGCTCATGGAATTCCCCAGGATCGACGCCTGGACCGCGCGCGTCGCCACGCTCGGCCATGGCACGCCGACGCCGATGGACCCGAAGGAGGCGCTCGCCATTGCCAAGGAAGCGACATCGGAAGCCAAAACGGCGGAGGATCCGTTCGATCCGCGCGGGCTGAAGCCGGGCGCCAAAGTGAAAGTCTCCGCAGACGATTACGGCCGCGATCCCATCGCGGGCGAGATCGTGTTCACCAATGCCCATGAGATCGCGATCCGGCGCAGCGATCCCGCCGTCGGCGATGTCGTGGTACATTTCCCGCGCGCGGGCTTCAATGTCGCGCCGGACTAGATGGTTACGGTCGATGCGCCCTGCGGTCGCCTGAGCGGATTGGCGCTCGAGGGCATGCTCGGCTTTCGCGGCATTCCTTATGCGAAGCCGCCGCCGCGCTGGAGCATGCCGGAGGCATTGGCACCCTGGCCCGGCACGCGCGATGCGACGCGCTTCGGACCTGCCTGTCCGCAAGCGGCGTCGCGCCTCGACCGGATGTCGGGTGGCGGCATCGGCGCGCAATCGGAAGACTGCCTCTTCCTGAACATCTGGACACCCACCTGCGACGGCAACAAGCGGCCGGTGATGGTGTGGATCCATGGCGGCTCCTTCACCATGGGCGGTGGCCACCAAGGCCTTTACGACGGACGCGCACTCGCCGCGCGCGATTGCGTGATCGTGACGATCAACTATCGGCTGGGCGCGTTCGGCTTTCTGGCGCTGGATGGCATCGCGACCGGCGCCGAAGGCATCGCCGATCAGATCCTCGCGCTCCAGTGGGTACAAGCGAACATCGCCGCGTTTGGCGGCGACCCCGGCAACGTCACCGTCTTCGGCGAATCCGCCGGTGCGATGAGCATCGCGGGCCTGCTCTCCAGCCCGCGCACGAAAGGCCTGTTCCACAAGGCCATCCTGCAGTCCGGCGCCGCGCATATCGGCCACGCTCCAGAGCGCGCCGCGCGCGTGACACAGGCTTTGCTCGCCGAACTCGGCGTCGATGCGGTGCGATTGCGCGACGTCCCGGCAGATGCGCTGCTCAAGGCGCAAACAGCGATCATCGTGAAAGGCAACGCGCTCAAACTGGGCGGCCTGCCGTTCCAGCCCGCGTTGGACAATCCCATCTTGCCAATCAAACCCATCGACGCGATCCGCGCCGGATCGGCAGCGGGCATTCCCGTTCTCACCGGCACGACGAAGGAAGAGTGGAAACTCTTCACCGCCCTTGATCCACGATTGCGTTTCATGACGCAGGCGGACCTCGCCACGCGTCTGGCGCGCCTCGATGCCGATGCCGCGCCCGCGCTGCTGGCGGCGTACACAGAGGGCTCACCGTTTGAGCGCTTCAACGCGGTGATGACGGACAAGGCGTTTCGCGTTCCCGCGATGCGTCTGCTCGAAGCGCAAGCCGCGCCCGTCTATGCCTATCGCTTCGACTGGCGCTCCAAATTCCTCGGCGGGTTGTTCGGGTCGTGTCACGCGCTGGAGCTGGGTTTCGTCTTCGGCACCTATGGCGAGAAACCCGCCAGCACCTTTTTCGGCAAAGGCCCCACGGCGGACGCACTTTCCCATGCGATGATTGACGCGTGGACAGGCTTCGCCCGCACCGGCGATCCGGGCTGGCCGCGCTACGACGCGCAGACCCGCCAGACGATGATCTTCGGCGATGGTGCACCGCACATCGCCGCCGCGCCCAACGAGACGCAGCGCGCGATCTGGAACGCGATCCCAGAGCGAAAGCTCGGACCTTGATCTATTGTCGCGCGATCTGACGCGAACCGCCGCACACTTCGCGGGATCGCGCTCCTAGTTTTCCAGCATCACCTTGCACTGATGCGTCGGCTTGCGCAGGGCCTCGAACGCATCCGGCAAGGTATCGAGGGTGACGATGTCCGTCACCATGTGCTCCACGTCGATCCGGTCGGACGCGATCATGCCGATCACATAATCGAAATCCGCGGGGCGATAGCCGAGCACGAACTGGATCTCGAGCTCCTTCACGATGCCCATCAGGGGCATGATCGTGTCGGGCTGCTGGCAGACACCGGCGACGACGATGCGGCAGCCGCGCGGCGCGTCCATCATCGCCATGTTGATCAGGCCCGGCGCGCCGACGCATTCGAAGATGATGTCCGGGCCATGGCCAGCGATCTTTTCCACCTGCGCGGTGAGCGGCTGGCCGGGATCGACCGCGTCCGTCGCGCCGAAGCGCGCGGCCATCGTGCGGCGCAATTCGGCGCGCTCGCTGACGATGACATGGCGCGCGCCGAGGAACTTGGCCCACAGCATCACGGCCAATCCCACCGGCCCTGCGCCGATGACAAGCACCGTGGCGCCCCGCGCCATCTTCGCCATGTCCACCGCGTGCAGGCCCACCGCCAGCGGCTCGACCATGGCGCCTTCGCGGAACGAGACGGAGTCCGGCAGGCGAAAGCCGCTGCCCGCCCCTATGCGCACATAGTCGGCATAGGCGCCGTTGGCCTGGCCGAGGCCGATGGACGTGCCTTTGGCGCAGGAGCCACGGCTTTGGGAGAAATTGGTGCACGGCGAATTGTCGCCGCAGCAGATGAAGGGGAAGCCAGCGACGCGATCGCCGCTCTTCCACTGCGATGCGGCGGCTTTGCCGACGGCGACGACCTCGCCCGCGAACTCGTGTCCCATCACCGCGCCCAGCGCGAGCGGCATGATCGAGGTGGGTTCGGTCATGTGCAGGTCGGAGCCGCAAATGCCGCAATTCCTGACCTTAAGGATGATGTCGCCCGGGCCCGGCTCGGGATCGGCCAGGGTCTCCACCACCAGCGGCTTGGACATTTCCTTGAATATGGCCGCGCGCATGAAAGCTCCCCTTGACGCCTGACGCCCAAGCTTATGTCATCCCGCCCGCGACGCAACCGGGACGCCCGATGACCGAAGTTTACGCAACGGCACGCCAGATGCTGGCCGATCTCGCCACGAAGACGATTTCCGCGCGCGAACTGCTCGACCTGCATGTCGCGCGCAACGACGCGCTGCACGGCAAGCTCAACGCGGTGATCGCGACCGATCTCGACCACGCCCGCGCCGCCGCAAAATCGATCGACGACGCGCGCGCCCATGGCGCCACGCTCGGCGCGCTCGCCGGCTTGCCGATGACGATCAAGGACGGGTTCGACGTGCTCGGCATGCCGGCCACCGCGGGCAATCCGGCCTTTGCGAAGCGCGATACCAATTGCCTCGACGCCGACGTGGTGCTCGCCGCGCGCAAGGCGGGCGCAGTGATCTGGGGCAAAACGAACGTGCCGTTCATGCTGGGCGATATCCAAAGCTACAACGCGATCTACGGCACCACGAACAATCCTTGGGACGTAACGCGCACGCCGGGCGGATCGTCGGGCGGCGCGGCGGCGGCGCTGGCATCCGGTATCACGCCTTTGGAGATCGGCTCGGATATCGGCGGCTCGCTGCGCCACCCGGCGAATTTCTGTGGGGTCTGTTCGCTGAAGCCGACCTGGGGCGCGCTGCCGTTGCGCGGACATATCCCGCCGCCGCCGGGCGCGTTCAGCGAAACCGATCTGGGCGTCGTCGGCCCAATGGCGCGCAACATCGGCGATCTGCGGCTGTTGTGGAACGTACTGCGCGGCAGCGACGGCGCGGCCGGTAAGCCAGTGACCGGCGCGCGCATCGCGGTGTGGGATGAGGATGGGGCATTCGCGCTGTCCAGCGAAGTGCGCGAGGCGGTGGGCCGCGCGGCGGATGCGTTGTCGAAGCAGGGCATGAAAGTCACGCGCGCTAAGCCGCCGGTGGACGGCGCGGCGCTGCTGACGCCGTATAACCAGATCCTGCTCGCGATCCTGGCGAGCGGCTTTCCCGATGCGGTCTATGACGCGTTCGCGGCGATGAATGCGCAGGATCGCAAGGCGGTGGCCGAGGGCGGGCCCGATGCGGCGGCGGCGCAGTTCCGGCTCGTCTCCACCGCGAGCTACCGCGACGTCGCGCGCGCCGTGACGGTGCGGCAGAAGCAGAAGGATGCGCTGGCGGCGTTCTTCATCGATCACGACGCGATCTTGATGCCGATCACGCCGATCCCCGCCTTCCCGCACAACCAGCAGGGCAGTTTCGCCGATCGCATCATCCAGGTGGACAACGCACCCGCGCCCTATCCGCATCTGCTCGACTGGATCGCGCTGGCGAGTTCGCTGCACATGCCGGCGCTCGCCGTGCAGGCGGGGCGCACCGCGGGCGGCCTGCCGGTTGGCGTGCAGCTGGTGGGTCCGTGGGGGGCAGAGGACCGGTTGTTCGATCTTGCCGCAGCGTTGGAGCGGGAAACAGGCGGCTTCACCGCGCCGCCGCTTTAGAGACTCCGCCAGAGCGATATGGCAGAATTGCGCGAAAGACATTCGCGGGAACGACCATGACCATCAGGCTTCGAAACGGCATCTTCCTCGCGCCCTTCCATCCGATCGATGAAGACCCCACGCTGTGCATCCAGCGCGATCTGGAACTGATCGAGTATCTGGACAGACTCGGCTATGACGAAGCCTGGGTGGGCGAGCATCACTCCGCGGGTTTCGAGATCATCGCGAGCCCAGAAATCTTCATCGCCGCCGCCGCGGAGCGCACGCGCCGTATCAAGCTGGGCACCGGCGTCGTCTCGCTGCCCTATCACAACCCGCTGATGGCTGCGAACCGCATCCTGCAGCTCGATCACCAGACGCGCGGGCGCGTGATGTTCGGCGTCGGGCCCGGCCTCTTGCCGTCCGACGCGTTTTCGATGGGCATCGATCCCGCCACGCAGCGGGGCCGCATGGTCGAGGCCATCGAAGTGATCCTGCGCCTGTTCAACGGCGAGCGCGTCACCGAGAAGACCGACTGGTTCACGCTGGTGGATGCAACCTGCCAGTTGCGCCCCTATACCTGGCCGCATCCGGAAATCTGCGTGGCGTCGAGCGTCACGCCGTCGGGCGGCAAGCTCGCGGGCAAGCACGGCTTCGGCATGCTGTGCGTGGCGGCGACGCAGGCGAGCGGCTATGATGCGCTCGCCGTCAACTGGGACGTCGCCAACAAGACCGCGGCGGAAAACGGCCGGAAGATGGATCCGGAGAAGCTGCGCCTCGTCGGCCCAGTCCATATCGCCGAGACGCGCGAACAGGCTTACGCGAACGTGAAATTCGGCTTCGACAAATGGCGCGATTATTTCTCCGGCATCTCGGCCGTCGCCGGCCGCGAGACCACGGAGAACCGGCCCATCGAAACGATGGTCGAGCAAGGCGTCGCCGTTGTCGGCACGCCGGAAGACGCGATCGCGCAGATCAAGCGGTTGCAGGCCAAGCAGGGCGGCTTCGGCTGCTTCCTGCAGCTGGCGCACAACTGGGCGAATTTCGAGAATACCAAGAAGTCCTACGAACTCTGGCAGCGCCATGTGACGCCCGCGATCAACGGCGCCAACATCGCGCGCGAAACCGCGCTCAACTGGGCGCGGGACAACAAGGAACGCTTCATCGGGGCGGCGATGGGGGCTGCGATGCAGACCATCCAGAAGCACTACGAAGACGAAGCCAAGAAGGCGGCAAAGGCCGCGGAATGACGAAGGCGCCATGACGAAAGCATTGGTCGTCATCGACGTGCAGAAGGCGATGTTCGCCAACCCGAACGCGTTGCCCTACGAGGGTGAGGCCGTCGTGGCGCGCATCGCCGGGCTGATCGAGAAGGCGCGTGGCCAAGGCACGAACGTGTTTTTCGTGCAGCACGATGGCGGGGCGGCGCATCCGTTTCACCCCGGAAAACCTGGTTTCCCGTTCCACGAAAGCCTGACGCCGCTTGCGGATGACGATGTGACCGTCAAGACCCGCTCCAGCGCGTTCCACGGCACCGATTTCGACGCGAAGCTCAAGCGCGCCGGGATCGATCACCTCGTCGTCACCGGGATGCAGTCCGAATATTGCGTCGACTCCGCCATCCGCGGCGCGGTGGAGCGCAGTTATCGGGTCACGCTCGTGTCCGACGCGCATTCCACCTTCGACAGCAAGTGCGCCAAGGCCAAGGACATCATCGCCATCCAGAACGATACGATGAACGGAAGCTTCGCGAAACTCGCCAAGGCGGCGGAAGTCGAGTTCTAATTTTCCTCCCCTGCGATAGCGGGGGAGGTGTCAGCCGCGCGGTCAGCGCGGATGACGGAGGGGGTCTGGGTTTCGACGGCGAAACGGTGCGGCGTCGCCCCCTCCACCGCGAAGTGCGGTCCCCCTCCCCCCTAAACGGGGGAGGATAAGATCGTCAGAGTTTCATCCGTCCTGCCACGATGTCGGCGTAGCGCGGGGCGTCGAGCGGTTCATAACGCCCGGCTTCGGCATCCAGAAAATAAATCGGATCGGTCAGCGCACTTGGATCGAAGCCTTCCTTCACCAACCCGCCCTTCTTCTGTTTGAACGTGCCGGTGATGTCGATCTCGGATTGCAGGCGCAGGAACAGGGGCCGTGCATAGGCGGGCAGGTTGCCGGCGAGCTCGGCAGCGAGGTGTGCGACATCGAAATCCGGGCTGACGACCAGCGCCGCCATGCCGGCGCGGCCGTCCTGGCCGGGCACGGAAACACCGTAGACATTGGCTTCCAGGATGCCGGGCACCACGCCCAAGGCTTCGGACACTTCGCTGGTGGCGACGTTCTCGCCCTTCCAGCGGAAGGTATCGCCGATGCGGTCGACGAAATAGAAATAGTCGTGTCCGTCGCGGCGCATGAGATCGCCGGTGCGAAACCAGGCATCACCTTTCGCGAACGCATCGCGCAGGATCTTCTTCTGCGTATCGGCGCCGCTGGTATAGCCGTCGAATGTCTTGCCCGGCTCCGCCGTGATCTGACCGATGGCTTCGCCGGTTTCGCCGGGCGCACATTCGATGCAGAAGCCGTCCGCCCCGCGCACCGGCATCTCGCGCTCGATATCGAAACGCACGATGCGGGTGGTGACGAGCTTGCGCATGTACCAGGGCACGCGCCCCACCGCGCCGACCTTGCCGTCGTAATTGAGCAGCGAGACATTGCCTTCGGTGGCGCCGTAGAACTCGATGATCCTGGGGATCGCGAAACGCTGCTGGAACGCCGGCCAGATCTCCGGGCGCAATCCGTTGCCGGTGATCGCGACGAGGCCGTGATCGCGCTCATGCGGATCCGGCGGCGCGTTCAGGAGATAGCGGCAGAGTTCGCCGATATATTGGAAGAAGTGCGGCTTGTATTCGTAACAGTCGCGCCAGAATTCATGGGTGGAGAATTTGCGGCGCAGCACCAGCGCGCCGCCCGCCGTGAGCGCCACGCCCACCGCGCAGATGCCGCCGGCGGAATGATAGAGCGGCAGCACATTGTACATGCGGTGCTCGGGGCCGGAATTCAGCGCGCCGGCGAAGCCATACATCATGAATTGCATGCGCAGATGGGTGACATTGGCCGCCTTGGGCAGGCCCGTGGTGCCGGAGGTGAAGATGTAGAGCGCGCGGTCCTTGCAAGTGATGCCTGCGCGCCAGCCGGGATCGGGCGCGTCCGGCGATGAGGCCGCGAGTGCTGCGTCCAGATCCTCACCGCCCGTACCGTCAGGCCCAGCGATCCACGCGACGGGCGGGTTCTGCAACAGCGGCCGGGCTTCTTCATACGCCTGCGCCAGTTCGGCGCCGACGATGGCGTGGCGCACATCCGACACCGCGATGGAATGGGCGAGCGGCGCACCGCGCAGATTGGTGTTGAGCAGCGAGGCGACGGCTCCGACCTTGAGCAGGCCGAGCCACATCGCGATGTATTCGGGGCGGTTCTCCATCAGCAGCGCGACGGCGTCACCCTTGCCGATGCCCTGGCCACGCGCCCAATGGGCGACGCGGTTGGCGGTCTGGACCAGCGCGCGATAGGAGACGATGTCCTCGCCGCAGAGGATGGCGGGGGCGTCAGGCGTGGTGGCGGCGAAACCGTCCACTGTATCCACGATGGTCAGCGGCGAATCCGGGGTGACGTGGCGCATGCGGCGGAGCGAGCGGCCGATGCCGCCTATATAGGCCGTCTCGCGGGTGACGAAGTCGAACATTCCGGCCCTGCCCGAATCTTGCGGAGCAGGATAGGTTGCGGTCGTTGGAAGGGCACCGGGCGAAATGGCGCAAGAGCCGCAGGCGGAAGAACTGGATCTGCGGGGGCTCAAATGCCCCCTGCCCGCGCTCCTCGCCCGCAAGCGGCTGGAGCGGGCCGCGCCCGGCGAGGTCTTCGCCGTCCTGACCGACGATCCCATGGCGCCCATCGACGTGCCCCATATGTGCCGGCAGGAGGGCTACGAGGTTCTGGCGCTGGAGACGGGGGCGGATGGCGCGCGGATGGTGCTCAGGCGACCGGCCAACACACCGGCTTGACCGGGAGCGCGGGCGCACGCAATTTCGCGCCATGGCCGACGTCAATCCCGACCTCAAACCGATCCTGGAGATGTTCGCGCTTCAACTGCGCCATCCCAATGTCTCCGCCGCGCTCAAGGACTGGCGCAACACGCTGTCCAAGGGGATGCTGCATTTCGGCCGCAAGGAGAATCTCGACAAGGGGCTCGACTTCAACACGCTGATCTACACCGACCTCAACCCCTCGCCGAGCAAGAGCGGACGGCGGCTCACGCTGGAGCCGAAGCTGGAGCTGGTGGGCGTGGTGTCGGACAGCGCGCTCTCCCATCGCCAGTTCCATTATCTCAAGAACGAGATGGTGATCGTGCGCGCCAGCGGCCGCTGGGACTATGCGCGCAATGACGGACCCTACGACCTCAAGATCGCCAGCGACGTGACGGTGCGGCTGGCGGACGAGGCCGTGAAGGCCTCGCGCCCGGCCTCCGAAAAAATCCTCAAGGAAGTCGGGCGGCTGTGCTTCTCCTGGCTCGTCGTCAACAAGATGACGATGGGCGGGAATGCGTAGCTCCGCTCAATCCGCCGGATAGCCTAACCGGTCCAACGATGGCTTCAATATCGCGACCGCCTCGTCGAGGTATTTGCGATATTGGCGGTAGCGGTAGACCGAGCTGTCGTAGAGTTTCTCCGTCACCTGCGCGTAGCTCGCGGTGCGGGCGTAGCGCTGGTTCTCGTGGAACGAGAGCGATTTGGGGTCGAATTCGACGCCCGCGAAGGCCGAGATGCGGCGGACATGCGGCTCCTGGTCCTCGACCAAATCCTCGTAGCGCACTTCCATGTAGTTGAGATCGAGATTCTGCTTGTAGTGCTCGACCAGCTCGTCGGTCAGCACGAAATGGCGCGCGATGGTCTTGACCTCGAAGGCTTGGTGGAAACCATGGGTCAGGAAGTTGGAGAAATTCGAGATCAATATGTCCAGCGGATGGCGCCGGACATGGATGATCGGCGCTTCGGGGAAGATCAGATGGATCAGGCCCAGATGGGTTTCGTTGAGCGGCATCTTGTCGGTGAAGAATTTCGCGCCCTCGGTGAACAGGCCGAGTTGCTCGGCGCGCTTGAGGTAATAATCGCGGAACTGGTCGAGCACCAGGCGGTTGTCGCCCATCCACAGATCGGCGAGGCATTCCGGATATTGCAGCGGACTGCCCAGCCAGCGTGAGCCGATGCGCGCCAGATCGTTGATGAAGACAAGCTCGTCGCCCGCCGCGATCGACGGATGCGCCGTCAGCGTCTGCTCCACCATGGTGGTGCCGGAGCGCGGGAAGCCGACGATGAAGATCGGCTGCGGCATGGTTTCGTTCTTCGTCGCGCGCTGCAGCAACGTCATCTTCGAGCGGGTGAAGAAGCGCGTCAGCCGCTCGGCCTGGTTCCTGGCGAGATTCTCGTTATAGCGGCGGCCTTGCACATCGCGGCATAGACGCTTGGCCTCCACGAAATCAGCCCAGGCCTCGTCGAAGCGGTTCATCTTGTCGTAGAGCCGTCCGCGTTCGAGCAGCGTGATCGGCTGCATCGGCTTGGTCTTGCCTTCGGCCTGGCTCCTGGAGAGTTCGGCGACGGCCTCCTCGTTTTTCTTCTCGCGGCCATAGAGCAGCGCGCGGTTCAGGCTGATATCTGGGTTGTCGGGCTGGATCTCCTCGGCCTTGGCGAGCAGTTCCCAGGCGCGCGGAATGTTGCGGCGCGCTTCCTCGAGGCGGCACCAGCCGAGCCAGGCGTTGACGTTTTGCGGTTCGAGTTCGGTCGCTTTGGCGAACCAGGTTTCGCTTTCCTCGACCTTGCCTTCGGATTTGAGGCAATTGGCGAGGTTGGTGGCGACGCGGCCGTTCTCGCCGGCGAGTTCGATGGCGCGGCGGAAATGATATTCGCCGGCGACGGCGCGGTTGGTCTCCGTCAGGATCAAGCCCATCACGCCATGGGCCTGCGCGTTGCGGGGCGCCAGGCGGATGGCGTTGCGGGCGTGGCCTTCGCATTCCACGCGCTCGCCGCGGGCGAAGAGCATGAAGGCAATCTCGGTTGTCGCCCACAGGATGTTGGGACCGCTGCGCACGATGCGGCGCAGGACGTTTTCCAGCGCCGGGCCGGTCTGGCCCGTCTTGCGGCGGCATTGGTAGAGCAGGATGAGCGCTTCGAGGTGATCGGGCAGGATCTGCAGCACCTGCATGGCGCGCAGTTCGGCGAGGGTGACGTCGCCTTTCTCGAAAGCTACCTTGCCCTCGTTGACCTGCGGGTCGAGGGCGCGAGGATCGATCTGCTGCTGCGGACCCGGCCGGCCGCCCGGGCCGCGGCCCTGGCCTTGGCGCATGGGCTGGCCGCCGTGCATCATGCGCTGGCCGGCCTGCTGTCCGCCCGGCTGGCCGGGAGCCGTCTCCGCGGGGGCGTCGGGGATCGTGGTGTCGTCGGTGCTCATGCGCTCACAGCTTTAGAAGGGCTTCGAGGACGGTGCGGCACCGTAGCGAAGGGGAGCCCGCGCTTCAACGCGGAGCTTCGCGAGGATGGTATTGCTGGGCCCTGAAACGCGAAACGGCGGACCTTTCGGCCCGCCGCGTCGTGTCGCATGTCCCAGGGCCTCAGTTGAGGATCTGGGTCGATCCGCCGAAGGAATTGAACAGGTAGTTCGTGCCGTTGTCGAGGATCGTGTTTCCGAAGGTGTAGACGCCGATATATTGGAAGGCGCCGAAGTTGGCCTCGCCGTAGACGCCCACGAAGTCGTTGTGCTTGATGGTGTTGCCGCCGATATACGAGATCTGCTGCGCGCCGGCGCCGATCGAGTAGAGGCCCACGCCGTCGGCGTTGCCGTTGATCGCGTTGAAGTAGACCGCGTTGATCTGCAAGCCGGTCGAGCTGCCATCGGCATAGGCGACCACGGCGTCGAAGCCGAAGTCGCCATTGCCCTGCAGGTTCACGCCTTCGACGATGTTCACGTCGCGGGCATAGGAGCCGCCGAGCGCCTCGATCGTGCTCTCGAAGCCGTTGCCGCCGTTGCCGTGGGCGCTCGCGCCGGTGTGGTACGAGTAGAGCAAAGCGCGTTGCAGCATCGTCGATGCGCCACCGACATAAGATGACATGTAGATGCCGTCGGAATGGTTGGCGTTGAACGAGGAGTCGATGTTGGCGATGTACTGGTAGAGGTAACTGTTGCCCGTCACGTGATTGGAGACGTTAAGGCCGCGGTTGTTGTTGTTGTCGACCGTGGATCCGTAGAGCTCCAGCGTCGGCGCGTGCGGACGGCCCGACACGCCGTAGATGGCGCCGTAGTTGTTCGCATAGGTGATGACATCCACGCCGTCATTGCCATTGAAGCTGATGTCGGAGCTTTCGATCACCACGTTCTGGCGAACGAAGGCGCAGCCGCCCGGCAGGCCCTGCGCCGTGTCGCAAGGATGGCCGGCGATGTAGGTGCCGTTGATGGCGCTGGCGTAGATATGCACGCCGTCGCCGCTGTTGTGGTCGAATGTCGAGCCGGTGACCGTGAAGTGCTGCTCGGCGCGGCCTTGTGTGCCTGACGCGAAGGCGCTGAGGTCGAGGCCGTTGCTATCGTTGCCCGAGAAGTCGCTGCCCGAGATCGTGACCTGCTGCAGCGACACGCCGAAGCCGCCCGGACCGTAAAAATCGGTCGAGACGAAGTTGGCGCCGTTGCCGTGATTGTGGTCGAACTCCGAGCCAGAGATGGTGAAGTATTCGGCGTTCAGCGAGTAGCGGCCGGTGGTCGAGGTGTTCACGAAGAGGCCCGAATTGCCGTTGTGGTCGGAGGTCACGCCCTGGATGATGTTGTGCATCTCCATGTAGTTGTAGCCGCCGAAGAAGGAGGGCGCATAGACCGCGCCGTTGGCATACGAGCGGATGTCGATGCCATTGCCGCCGTTGCTGTTGGTCGTGGTGCCGATCAGATAAAGGTCCGAGGTCAGGTTGGTCGAGAACGAGAAGCTGTTGCCGCGGATCGAGGTGAGATGCGTGGTCGAGTAGAAGCCCGCGCCCGCATTGTGGCTCATGTCGCTATCGATGACCTCGACCAGCTGGTTCATCGAGCCGCCGTAATACAGCAGGTTGCTGACCGACACGCCGTTGCCGCCATTGTGGTCGAACGTGTCGTAGGCCGCGACCAGGTTCTGACTGACATGGCTGTAGTAGATGTAAGACGCGCCGAAACCGTAGCCGTTCGCGCTTGCGCCGATCCCCAAACCGTCGCCGCGATTGTGCTCGGCATCGACATCGTAGACGAAGACGTTCTGTTCGGCGGTGGCGCCGGAGAACGCCGCGGTGCCGAAATAGATGCCGTCGCCGCTGTTGCCGGTGATGTTGGTGATGCCCCTGACCTTGTAGCCGAACAACACATTCTGCTCGGTCGCGGATTGGTTGACGGCGATCGAGACCGCATAGACGCCGTTGCCATGGTTGTTGGTGATTGTGTCGTTCGAGAAGTAGAGGTTCTGGTTGGCCGCAGCCCCGGAATAAGCGATTTCGAAGGCGTGCACGCCGTCGTTGTGGTTGCCCGTCACTGTCGAGCCGATGACGCTGAGATACTGGGAGGTCACGGCGTAGCCGCCCGTGGCGCGGCCATTGATCTGGATGCCGTAGCCGTGATTGCCCGAGATCAGCGAGCCGATCACGTCCACATATTGCGAGACTGTCGTGGGATCCGTGCCAGCGCCCGAATCGGCGCTACCGCTGACGGAGAGGCCGTCGCCGTGATTGTTGCTGATTCCCGTGTAGCCGACGATCACGAGGCCGTTCGCCGAGCCGCCGGCGTTGGCCTCGGTGTCGATCGCGATGCCGCCGGTGCCGTTGCCGCTGACATACGAGCCCGGGCCCGTGCCGATGCCGTAGACCACGACCTTCTGGTTGACGATGGAATCGCCGGTCACGTTGGTGAGGCTGGAAATGCCGGCGCCGTGATTGCTGTTGAAGTTGGTGTCGAGCGAGACGACGTACTGGTAAACGTAGCTGTGGTTGCCCGCGTAGTTGTAGACGCGCAGGCCGTCGCCCTTGTTTTGGTTGACCGTCGAGTCTTCGATGAAGAACGAAGAGGTGTAGTTGGGCCGGCCGCTCTTGGCGTAGACCGAGCCGTAATTGTCAGCGCGCGTCCCCAGATAGATGCCGTTCAGATGGTTGCCGCTGATGTCGGAATAGCCGATCTGCACGGTCTGGCGGATGATGCCGCAGCCGCCGGTCAGGCCCTGGACGTAGTTGCAGGTGAAGCCGGGGTAATAGGCGCCGTCATGCGAATGACGGTAGAAGCTCATGCCGTTGCCCTGGTTGTGGGACGCCTGCGAATAGAAGATCGAGAAGTACTGTTCGGCGCGGCCCTGGAAGCCCGACGCGTCCGTGACCGCGTGGATGCCGTCGCCGGCATTGGTGTTGAACGTGCTGCTGGTGACGGTGACGTCCTGGAGCACGGCGCCGAAGCTGTACGGGCCGAAATATTGCGTGGCGGTGAAAGACGCGCCGTTGCCGAAGTTGCTGTTGAAGTTCGAGTTCTGCAGCGTGATGTATTGCAGGTTCAGGCTGTAGATGCCCGTCGCGCTCGCATTGTCGGCAAAGCCGTCGCCGTGGTTGTGGCTGGCATCGGTGCCGTTCACGACGACATGCTGCTCCAGATAGGAGTCGCCGAACACCTTGGTCGGGTCGGTCGGCATGGTGACGGTGGAGGTCACCGAGATGCCGTCGCCCTGGTTGTGGTCGATGGTGCTGCCGAACACATAGACGTCGGAGTAGAGATGCGTGCCGGGCGCGTAGCCGTAATAGCTGGCGCCGACGTCGTTGGAGACGACGTGGATGCCGTCGCCGGTATTGCCGCTCGCCGTGCTGTTGCCGACATAGACGAACTGGTCGATGCCCGCGCCATAGGTCGCGTAATTGAGCACTGTCACGCCGTTGCCGGTGTTGTGGTCGAAATGGTCGCCGAAGGCGATGACGTTCTGCGAGACGTGGCTGTAATAGAGCGCGTAGCCAGCCTGTATCCCGTAGGAGCTGACGGTATCGCCGATGCCGCCCAGGCCGTTGTTGCTGGCGTTGACGAAATAGACGTCCACATTCTGCTCGATGTCGCCGCCGGTCGTCGCGTTCGCGCTGATCGCGACGCCGTAGCCGCCATTGTGCGAGAAGTCGGACAGCGCGGTGGACGTGCCGTAGACTTCGGCGGTCTGCTCGACGAAGCCGCCATAAAGCGCGTTCGCGCTGATCGCGATGCCGCTCGCCGTGTTGTGGCTCGCCGTGTCGTTGATGAAATAGGCGGTCTGCTGGACCGAGCCGCCGTTGACGGCTAAAGCGTCAAGCGACGCGCCGACGAACTGATAGCCAGGGGAGACATGCGCCGCGTCGGATAGCACGGTGTTGCCGACATAGAGATCCTGCCGGGCGGTGGCATTGTAAGAGGCCGACACGTCTGCCTCGACGCCGATGAAGTTGCCCGCCAGATTCGAGTTGGTGATGTTGACGTATTGCGCCGCCACCCCCGAATAGGCCGTGGACTCCGTGAACGCGTACGCGCCGACATAGACGCCGTCATCGTAGTTGTGCGTCGCCGTCAGGTCGTTGATGTTCAGATGCGTGATGGTCGTGCCGCCATAGGCCGATTCGGCATCGGCATAAACGCCGTTGCCGTAAACCGAATCGTTGGCCGTGACGTGATCCAGTGTCCCGTACTGATGCACGACGCTGCCCGAGCCGTAGGCGCGGGCGACGATGTCGATGTCGTCATAGGTGCTGCCCGTGACGGTGACGTTGGTCAGCGAGAAGGTCTGCGTGACATTGCCGGCGGACGCCGCATTGGCGAAGAGACCGATGCCGAAATAGCTGCCCGTGACGGTGACGTTGGACAGGTTCGCCGTCTGGTTCACGGTGCCGCCCTTTTCGCCATAGGCGAAGATCGAGACGCCCGAGATCGACTGGCCGGTGAGGGTAACGCCGCTGATGTTGACGGTGTCGGTCAGCGTGCCGCCATTGGCGACGTCGTTGACTTCCACGCCGTAGGTGCCGCCGGTGATCGTGGTGGGATCGATGGTGACGGTCTGGTTCAGTGTCGATCCGACATCGGCAACGCCGGAGACCAGGACGCCGATACCGCCCGAGCCGGTGATCGTGGCGTTCGTCAGCTCGACGTTGACGCCGGTCGTCGAGCCGCCGCTGATCGTGGAGCCGACATAGACGCCGTCATTGCCCGCGCCGGAAACCGTCACGGTGTTGAGGTGCAGGTTCTCCGTGCCCGTGCCGCCATCGGCGAACGTGTTGGTCACGTAGATGCCGT
>DATATK010000126.1:0-11005 GCA_036268825.1 Rhizomicrobium sp.
CCCCCGCAACGGCGGGGGAGGAAAATCAACCCGACAATCTCTTATCCAATCGCGCCACCACTTCCTCCGCATCGATGCCCAAGGCTTCGAGACGCCCTGATCTTGCGAGCGTGGCCAATCCCACGAGCGCAGCCGCGATGAGCACGACGTCGGCTTGCTGCTCGCGGCTGTCTGCCGGATTGCCCGCCGCATCGGACAGCGCCTTGAGCGCGCCGATCAGGCGGCCGTTGAACAGGCGCTCGGTTTCGCCGGAGCCCGCTTCGGACGGCAGCGCGGACGATGCCGCCGCGATGATCTCCGTCCCGCGCAGATGATCGAGCGCAGCGGATACTGCTGCCCCCAGCCCCTCGCCCGCGTCGCGCATGACGCGCGACAATGCGGAGAGATCGTCGGAGGCCAGCGCGACCAGCAACTCGTCCTTGTTGCGGAAATAGCCGTAGAGCGCGGCGGGCGCGAACCCCGCTTCCGCCGCCACCCCGCGCAGCGAGAACTCCCGCGCCCCATCGCGCTCGGCAACAGTGCGCGCCGCGCCCAGAATGGCCGTGCGCGTGGCGCTATGCTCCTTGGCGCGGCGTTCGGCGCGGTGCTGCGGAATCGAATCCATGAAGAGCACGATAGAGTGATTCTTGTTCTGCACCTCCCCCTTGTGGGGAGGTCGACAAACCGTCGAGCGAAGCGAGAGGGTTTTCGGGTGGGGGGCCGTGCCAGACGGCGGTTCGGCCCCCCACCCGAAAACGCTATGCGTTTTCGACCTCCCCACAAGGGGGAGGTGCACTACAAGCCTATCTGCCGCGCCGCCAGGTCGCGCAGGATTTCTTCGCTGCCGCCGCCGATCGCGTTCACCCGCACCTCGCGATAGATCCGCTCCACCCGGCCGCCGCGCATATAGCCCGAGCCGCCCAATATCTGCATCGCCTCGCGGGCGCAGAATTCGAGCGTCAGGGTCGCCTGGACCTTCAGCATCGCGAGATCCGCCGCCGGGCGTTCGCCCTGCATCACGCGCCAGGCGCACATTTCGAGATAGGCGGTGGTCGCGTTGATCTGGCGCAGCATCTCCGCGATCTTGTGACGGATGACCTGATGATCGGCGAGGCGCTTCCCAAAAGTCGTGCGCTGTTGCGCCCATTTCACGGCCTCTTCCAGGCACACCCGCGCCGAGCCGCAGGCGCCGGCCGCCATGCCGAGCCGCTCGCCGTTGAAATTGTGCATGATGCCGAGAAAGCCGTTGTTCTCGCCGCCGATCAGGTTCGCGGCGGGCACGCGCACCGAATCGAAATAGACCGCGGCGGTGTCGGATGCCCACCAGCCCTGCTTCTTGAGCAGAGTGCGCGAAAGTCCCGCGCGGTCCGCCTCGATCAGCAACAGCGAGATGCCGCCCAGCCCCTCGCCGCCGGTGCGCACGGCGGTGGTGAAATAATCGGCGCGCATGCCGCCGGTGATGAACATCTTGGAGCCGTCAACCACGAAATCGTCGCCGTCGCGGCGCGCGCGGGTCTTGATCTGCGCCACATCGGAGCCGCCGGACGGTTCGGTGATGGCGAGGCTGATATGCTTGTCGCCCGCCAACACCGGCGGCGCGATGCGCGCCTTCATCTCTTCGGTCCCGGCCGCGAGGATCGGCGGCAGGCCGATGCCGTGCACCATCAGGCTGGCGCCGATGCCGCCCGCGCCGATGCGCGACATCTCTTCCGACGTGACGATGGAGTGGAAACGGTCGAGCCCCTCGGAGATGCCGCCATAGCTTTCGGGATAGCCCATCCGCGTCAGGCCGAATTCCGACGCGGTCTTGTAGAGCGAGAGCGGGATCTCGCCCGCTTCTTCCCAGTCCTCGACGTAAGGCACGATCTCGCGTTCGATGAAGCGGCGCAACTCGCGCCGCCAGGCATGATGCACCTCGGTCAGGAACGGCGAAGGCGGCCGCGTGGAGTCGAAATCGATCGTCTCGCCCTTCGGCATCGGCCTACTTGGGACAGACGCTCTTGTCCGAATCGCTGCGCATGCAATAGGAGGCCTGCGCGGCGTGGAACTCGTTCACGACCCTTTCTTCCTCATCGACGCTGCTGTCGAACTGCTTGTCGGCAGCCTGCTGCTGATCCTTCAGGTCCTTGATCTTGTCGGCGTCCTTGGTCTTGTCGAGGCCGACCAGTGCGATCTTGGCCTGCGAGCCCTGGCCGTCGAGGCAGGCGCGGAAAGTCTTGAGGTCGCTCTGCCAGTTCTTGATGTCGGAGAACGCATCGTGCAGCGCGGCCTTGGAGTCCGCGGCGGACTTGGACTTCATGTCCGCCGGGGTCGGCATGGCCGGGGCGAACGGAACGCTGCCGCAGCCGGCGCCCTGCGCAAAGGCGGGCGCGGCGGAGAGGAGAAGAACGCAAAGCGCGAGACCAAACTTCGGCGACATGAACATACTCCCGGGGGATGAACGACCGGGGCGGAGTGAAGCACAGTTCGCCGGGCCGGATAAAGCCCGGCCTCAGACCTCGGCGGCGTAGGGCGGGGCCGGGTCGTATTCCATGGCCCGCTGCACCGCACGCGCGAAATCGGCGCCATGCATCTGGCCGGTTAACCACAGGGCCATGTCGATCCCCGCCGACACGCCGGCGGCCGTCACGACATTGCCATCGCGGACATAGCGGACATGTTCCAGCACCTGCGCCGCTTCGCTGCGCGCGCGCAACGCCTCCACGAATCCCCAATGGGTGGTGACGCGCTTGCCCCGGGCGGGCCCGGCGGCGGTGAGCAGCATCGCGCCCGTACACACGCTTGTGATCCACCGGCAGCCGGTGGCCGTCTTCGCGATCCAGGCGAGCAGCGCCTCGTTCTTCACCTCCCGCCGCGTCCCCTGTCCTCCGGGGACCAGCAGCACGTCCAGCGGCGGGCAATCGGCGGTGGTGACATCGGGCAGCACGCGCATCCCCTTGGCGCAGCGCACCGGCGCATCGTTCTCCGCGACGAGGATCACATCATGTGGCCGCTCTTTGCCCATGCGCGCCGCGACCTCGCCGATCATCGTGAACACTTCCCACGGTCCCACGAAATCGAGTTCCTCCGCGTCGTCGAAGATCAGAATGCCGATGGTGGATGTCATGGCCGGGAATCCTTCTGGCTAAAACGCGCGCGGAATTCGGGTTGCCTGATGACGCCAACCTAGCGCCGCAGCGGCGCGGCGGAAATGACAATCAGCCCACTTTTTCCGCCAATCGCAGCGCCACGGCGAATCCTGCGACCGGCGCGCCTGCCTCGGTGCGGGGCGAGCAGTCCATCAGCCCTGCGATGTCGAATCCGGCTTTCGCAGCCTCTTCGCGCAGATAGGCATCGGAATGGCGCCATCGCCGCTTGGGCCCGAGCCCGAAGCCCTCGCCGTCCTTCGCCTCCGCCGTGAACAGAAACATCCCGTCCGGCACGAGCCGGGCGGCGATGCTCGCGAGAACCGGTGCGAGATCGCCGAGATACACCACCGTGTCCGCTGCGAGCATGAGATCGTAGCGGCGATCCAGCGCGCCTGTTTCAATATCGGCGACGACGAGTTCGTCATAGATGCCGAGCGCGCGCGCCTTGCCGATCATCGCGGGGCTGAGATCGATCCCGTCGAGGCGCGACGCGATGTCGTGGAACGCCGCGCCGCAGAGCCCCGTGCCGCAGCCGAGATCGAGGATCGCGAGCTTGCGCTCCGCGCCGATCATCAACATATCGGCGAGCGCGCGCAGGATGCCGGGCGCCTGATAGCCCAATTGTCCGATCATGCGCGCGTCGTAGTCGGACGAGAACTGGTCGAACAGATGCCGCACATAGCGCGCGTTCGAGCGCGCGGTGCCGTGCATCGCTTCGGCCTCCGCGATCAGCGCTTCGGGCGCATCCGGCACCGCCTGCAAAGCCTCCAGCGCCTTCTCGGGTTCGCCCGCTTCGAGCCACGCGCGCGCCACACCCAGCCGCGCATCGTCGCTGTTCGGATCGAGGCGCAGCGCGCGCTGGAATTCGCCGATGGCCGTCGGCAGATGCCCCGCCGCGAGCATCGCCTCGCCAAGCGCCGTGGCGACGACCGCGACATCCGGATGCAGCCCCGCTGCTTCCCGCGCCACTGCCATCGCACCGGCCGTATCGCCCGCCGCACTGAGCGCCCGCGCCAATGTCAGCCGCATGAGCAGGCCGCCGCGGCCGGCAGCGAGCAATCCGTTCAGGAACGACGCGGCTTCGCGCGCACGGCCCGCCGCGATCAGCTCCTCGGCATGACCGATGGGATCTTCGTCAGGCTGCAAGCGTGCACTTGCCGTTGTTGATCACCACCACGTCGCGCTCCTTGAGCTTGCAGCGGAACGAAACGACCGGCCCGTCCACCCACATCTCCGTCACGATCGTCTCGCCGGGGAAGACCGGCGAAGAGAAGCGCACGTCGAAGCCGGTGATTTTCGCGGGATCGTATTTGCACACCGTCGAGATGATCGCGCGGCATGCCGTACCATAAGTGCAGAGCCCGTGCAGGATCGGCCGCGGGAAGCCCGCCATCTTCGCCACGTTCGGATCGCGGTGCAGCGGATTGCGGTCGCCCGACAGCGCATAGAGGAACGCCTGGTCGGCGCGCGTGTCGCAGGCCTGGACCAGATCCGGCGCGCGCGCCGGCAAAATATGCGGCTCGGGCGCGCCGTCCTTCGGCCCGCCGAACCCGCCGTCGCCGCGCGCGAAGGTGGTGGAGACCAAAGTGCAGAGCTTGTCGCCCGATGCCTTCTCGCGCATCACGCGCTCGGTCACCAGCACCGCGCCCTTCTCCTTGCCCTTGTCGAACACGCCGAGCACGCGCTCATCCGACACCACCGTGGCGGCGGTCGGTAGCGGCTTGTGCATCGTGATGCGCTGCTCGCCATGCACGACCATCAGATAGTTGATCCCCGAGCGCGCCATGGTGCTCGACTGGCCCCAGCCGATCACCGTCGCCATCGTCGGCACGGTCTTGAGGCCGTTCTCGTAACAGAACGGCAGCTCGTCCGCGTTCATCGGATCGCGCATGAAGCCGACGCCCAGCGCGTAGAGCATGGTCTCGCGGTCGCCATAGGTGGATTCGATGCCGGCCGACGTCGCCTGCATCAGTTCGTCGTAATCGATGGGCATGGGGGTTTCCCTTGGGTCAATCTGAGCGCAAGTAGAGCGCCGAATGACGAAGCCCACAAGAGCGTGGTAGAGAGGCGCGAACGAAACCGGGAGACCGCCATGACCTATCGCTGCTTCAATGTCGAGATCGCCGACGGCATCGCGCATATCCAGCTCAAACGCGGCGACGAACTCAACACCATGGTGCCGGAATTCTGGCGCGAATTGCCGGAGATTATTCGCGATATCGACTCCGGCGCCAAAGCGCGCGTCATCGTCATCTCGTCGACCGGCAAGCATTTCTCCGGCGGCATGGACCTGTCGGTGTTCACCAGCGGCCAGTCGCAGGGCACGGCGGCAGCGGCATCGAAGGAAGAGCGCGGCCGCACACGCGCCAATTTGCGCCTCGGCATTCTCGACATCCAGGAGACCTTCAACGTGCTGGAACGCGCGCGCATGCCGGTGCTCATGGCGATCCAGGGCGGCTGCGTCGGCGGCGCGGTGGATTTCGCCAGCGCCTGCGACTGCCGCTACGCGACGGAAGACGCGTTCTTCGTCATCCAGGAAATCAATATCGGCATGACAGCGGATGTCGGCACCTTCCCGCGCCTTTGCCACCTGATGCCCGAGGGCATGGTGAAAGAACTCGCTTATGCCGGCCGCCGTTTGCCCGCGAAGAAGGCGCTGCAACTCGGCCTCGTCAACGATGTGTTCGCGACGCAAGACGAGATGCTGAAGCATGTCATGGCGCTCGCCAAAGAGATCGCCGAAAAGTCTCCCCTCGCCGTGCACGGCTCCAAGGTGATGATCAACTACGCCCGCGACCACTCGACGGCCGACGGCCTCGACTACATCGCCACCTGGCAAGCCGGCATGTACAACCCGGAAGTCGACATGCGCGAAAGCTTCGTCGCCAAGGCGGAGAAACGCGCGCCGAAATTCGGGGATATGCTGCCGCTGAGGAAGGGTCTGGGAGCCTAGATTGCATATTTGAGCCGTTCTTCGATCAACGTCGCGTGCAATTGTATGACCGGAAGACCCCGCTCGTGATCGCATTACACGCATATGAGTCGATTCACCGGCGTTGTGCTGCTGGGGCGGTCGGGCTTCGAATAAGATAAACGTAGTGCAGCTTGGAGAGACCTCCTTCACCAAGGCTTCGGAAGGGCATCCTGCTTCGCGCCCCTATACCGGGGCAAATCCTGCGAAGCGCGGCACGCGCGGAGCAGGGTGGCTGGGGCGGGAGGGATCGAACCTCCGAATGCCGGAATCAAAATCCGGTGCCTTACCGCTTGGCGACGCCCCATCAGGGAAGGGCGCGGACCATACTCATATGGTCCCGGGCTTTCAACGCTGGGTTACTTTTGCACCCCCCCTTGTGGGGAGGTCGATAAAATCCGAGCGCAGCGAAGGATTTTTTCGGGTGGGGGACCGTGCCAAACGGAGGTTCGGCCCCCCACCCGAAAACGCTTTGCGTTTTCGACCTCCCCACAAGGGGGAGGTGCAGAAGTGATTCACTCCGCTCTTGGCACGGCGTAGTCGGTGAACGACGTCGCCGCGAATTCGGGCCGTGTCCGCAGGCGGGCAAGCAACGCGTCGAGGGCGGGATAGCGGCCCGCGGGGGCGAGATGGGGTGCGGTCACGCGGATATAGTCGAAGGCGCAGCCCGTGGTGATCTGGGCCTGGTCGAGGGCTGCATCCTCCGGCCAGGGTTCGGCATCGAGCGCCGTGAGGGCGCCCTGGCCCTGCGTGGTGCAGCGCGCGATCCACTCCGGCCAGCGGTAGCGCGAGGGGCGGATCATGGTCTCGTAATTGACGCCGCCGCCGATCTTGTCCACGGCGGCATTGGCGAGCGCGATGCGTTTGAGGGCATTGCGCCGTGGCGCACCTTTGGGCGGCAGCAGCGCGCGGTCCGGGCCGACCGTCTCGTCCAGCCAGTCGAGGATGGCGGCGGAATCGATCAGGGTCTCGCCATCGTCCAGCACCAGTGCCGGGATGCGGCCGGCCGGGTTGGTGCGCCGCAGGGAGTCGAAATCGCCGAACACCGAGCGGGTGTCGTGCTCATAGGCGAAGCCCAGGACCATCAGCGAGATGGCCACCCGGCGGGTGTAGGGCGAGTCATATTGGCCGACGAGGATCATGGGCGATCCTTGCCGCGCCGCCGGCCTTCTTCAAGCGTTGCGGCCTGCCAAAAGCGCCGGATCAACCCAACCGGCAGCGCGGGTTGCAGGGCGGGGGGGCCGCCGTTATAAGGCCCACCTTCGGAACCTGAACGGAGAGTAGCTCAGCCTGGTAGAGCACCACGTTCGGGACGTGGGGGCCGGAGGTTCGAATCCTCTCTCTCCGACCAGTTCAGGTTCCACCGGTTCGACGCTATTATAGCCTCAGATTCTTCACCCCCCAGCGGAACCACATCCTTGTCCTCGCGTTTGACCTCCGGCGGCGAAGGCGTGGGGCTCTTCTTGGGTGCCAATCGGGCAATCTTTCTCGGTGCGATTCCGATCCTGGCGGTGCTTGGCCTGGCCGCTTTTGCGCTGTTCACCTTCGCGACCGGCGAGCGGGCCGAGCAGGGCTGGGTGCTCCACACCTACCAGGTGATGGATTCGCTGCGCACCGTGCTGAACGACGCGGCCGACGCGGAGACCGGCCAGCGCGGCTACCTCCTCACCCGCAAGCAGAACTACCTGCAACCCTATCTCAGCGCGCGCTTCCGGCTCGCCCGCGACCTCGGCACGTTCCAATATCTGACCCGGGACAACCCCTATCAGCAGGCGCGCGCGCGTCAGTTGCGCAAGCTGCTCGATGACCGGTTCAAGCTGCTGGACGAGGGGCTGGCCGTGGGTTCGGCCGGGGCGCTCGCGCCGGCGAATCTGGTGCCGCTGCTCGACGAAGGCAAGGCGATGATGGAGGCCACGCGCGTCTCCATCGCGCTCGGCCTCGCCGAAGAACAGCGCCTGCTGGCCGAGCGCATCCGGGCGCGGCGCGCGGTGGAGGGCAACGAGATCCTCACCGCGGTGCTGCTCGCCGTGCTCGCGCTCATCGTGCTCTTCGTGGCGGGCGCGATGCTGGTGCGCAACAACGTCAAGCTGGCGCTCAGCGAGGCGATCCGCGCGCGGCAGGCGCGCATACTGCAGGCGACGCTCGACAATATCCGCGACGGCATCGTGGTGTTCGACGAGGCCGACAAGGTCGCTGCGTTCAACGAGATCTTCTTCCGCCTGATGGATTTCCCCACGACGCTCGCGGCGATGGGCGCAGCGCTCGGCGAATTCCGCGCCGTCGACGAGAAGCTGACGCGCAGCGTGCTGGACGACGTGCCCGCGACCGCCCAGCACCGCAAGCAGGATTACGCCCGCCTCGAACGCGGCGGGTTGATGCTGGATGTGTACAAAGCCGGCATCGGCGATGACGGCTTCCTGATCGCCGCCGCCGACGTGACCGATCGCATCCGCGCCGAGGCCGGCATCCGCCAGTCGCAGAAGATGGAGACGGTCGGCCATCTCACCGGCGGCGTGGCGCACGATTTCAACAACCTGCTCCAGATCATCAGCGCCAATCTCGATCTCGCCGTCGCCGACGCGCGCACCGATCACAAGACCGCCGAGCGGCTGCAGGCCGCCATCGCGGCCGTCGAGCGCGGCTCGCGGCTCACCGCGCAGCTTCTCGCCTTCGCGCGCCGCCAGGCGCTGGAATCGCGCACCATCCATCCCGGCCGCCTGGTGCAGGACATGACGGACCTGTTGCGCCGCACGCTCGGCGAGCGCGTCGAGGTGGAATGCATCGTCGCGGGCGGGCTGTGGAACACGCTGATCGACGTGAACCAGCTTCAGAACGCGATCCTCAACCTCGCGATCAACGCGCGCGACGCGATGGGCGAGGGCGGCGGCAAGCTCACCATCGAGGTCGCCAACGCCTATCTCGACGACGACTATGCCGCCCAGCACGCCGAAGTCTCCGCCGGCCAATATGTGATGATCGCGGTGAGCGACACGGGCAGCGGCATGGCGCCCGACGTGATCGCCCGCGCCTTCGATCCGTTCTTCACCACCAAGTCCGAAGGCAAGGGCACGGGGCTCGGCCTCAGCCAGGTCTATGGCTTCGTCAAGCAATCCAATGGCCATGTGAAGATCTACAGCGAGCTGGATCACGGCACGGCGGTGAAGCTCTATCTGCCGCGCTCCAAGAAGCCGGAAGAGGCCGATGCGCCAACGCTCTCCCCGCCCGTCGAGGGTGGCAGCGAATCCATCCTGGTGGTGGAGGACGACGACGGCGTGCGCGCCGCCGTGACCGACATGCTGACCGAGCTCGGCTATCGCGTGGCGAGCGCCAGCGGCGGTTTGCAGGCGCTGGATTACCTGACGAAGAACCCGCGCATCGACCTGCTCTTCACCGACGTGGTGATGCCCGGCCCGATGGGCTCGCGCGAACTGGCGCGGCGGGCGAAAGACCTGGTGCCGGGGCTGCTGGTGCTGTTCACCTCGGGCTATACTCAGAACGCTATCGTACACAACGGCCAGCTGGACGCCGATGTGGTGTTGCTAAGCAAGCCGTATCGGAAGGATGATCTGGCGCGCAAACTGCGCCTGATGCTGAGGCCCGCCGCGGCGCCCAACGTTGCGGCGCTCGCCAAACCGACGGATACGCGCGTGACGAATGCCTCGCCTGTGACGCGCCGCAAGATCCTCGTCGTCGAGGACGAAGCGTTGATCCGCATGACCACCGTGGACATGGTGGAAGAGATCGGCCTCGCCTATGCCGAAGCCGGCGACGCCCCCTCCGCGCTGAAGCTGCTCGACGCCGATGCGGAGATCGACATCCTGCTCACCGATCTGGGCCTGCCAGGCATGAACGGCGCTGAGCTTGTCGCCGAAGCGCGCAAGCGGCGCCCGGACCTCATCGTGATCATCGCCAGCGGCTATTCCACCGAGAAGGCGACGGGCGACGGCGCGCTGACCGGCGTCTACTATCTCGGCAAGCCCTTCAACCTGACGCAATTGCGAGACGCGATCGCGCAGGCGGGCTGACGCGATGACCAAAGACGAACTCTCCCAATGGGCGCTGAAGAACGGCTGGCAGATGATCGCCGGCCACCCCAGCCTGACGCGCCCCAGCCGCCCGGCCGACGCCATCGTGCGGCTTGTGCTGAAAGCCACCGTCGTCCAGCTCGAAATCAAGAAGCCGGCCGGCAAATGGGAGAAGGTGTCGAGCGCCGCCTATGCCAAGCTCGAACAGGACGCCGAGACCGGCCTGCCCATCGGCCTCGGCCTCGACACGATCTCCGGCTTCTCCATGCTGATGCAAGACAACAAGAATAGGGCGGTGTTCCGGTAGGGTTGGCGCAGTCTCTTTGCGGCACGAGAGAAGGCATCGCATGCGTGAACGCGCGCCCAAACCCAAGAAGACCTCGCAACGCAAAGCCTCCGGCGATTGTGCTTGTGGCGCCGTGCGCATCGAGATCGACGTGCCGGCATTCTGGGCCTGGCACGACCACTCGAAAGCGACGCAGCGCGCGCAAGGCTGCGCCTACGCCACCTATATCGGCGTCTGGCGCAGCCGCTTCCGCATCGTGAAGGGTGCCAAAAGCATCGCGCGCTTCGAAGACCCGGCGACGCGCGCGGCGCGAAGCTTCTGCCGCACATGCGGCACGCCGCTCCTCTACGAACGCGACGGACGATTGAAGATGATCAACATCCCCCGCGCCCTCTTCGACACCCGCACCGGCCGCGAACCCCACTACCACCGCGCCCTCGAACAGGCGCCGGACTGGGAATATCACGGCGAACCGCTCGCGCCGCTAAAGGGGTATCCGGGGGTGTTGATGGAGAGGGCGAGGAAGAAGAAGCGGAGCGAGCATCTTCCACCCTCCCCTTGAGGGAGGGTCGAAAAATGCAAAGCATTTTTCGGGAAGGGGTCAAAGCCACCGGCG
>DATATK010000127.1:0-2401 GCA_036268825.1 Rhizomicrobium sp.
CATGGCTAAGTCTTTGTTAAATCTTGACGATCCTGTTTCGACGGCGTCCAACGTCGTGCCGTTGCCGGCTCTTGGGCCGCAGGCGGAGCAGCCTGTCGCGCCAGTTCTGGAACTCACGTCGCCCGACCGCTTCGTGAACCGGGAACTGTCCTGGCTGGCGTTCAATCGCAGGGTACTGGAGGAAGCCCAGAACCCGCGCCATCCGCTTTTGGAGCGGCTGCGCTTTTTGTCGATCTCCGCGTCGAACCTCGACGAGTTCTACATGGTGCGCGTCGCGGGCCTCAAAGGCATGGTCGCGGCGGGCATCGCCACGCCGAGCGATGACGGCCACACGCCGGCGCAGCAACTGGCGCGCGTGGAGGAGGTTGCAGGCAAGCTGATCGTGGATCAGCAATCGATGTGGGCCACGCTGCGCACCGAACTGCGCGAAGCCGGCATCGTCGTGATCGCGCCCGAAGAACTGACCGACGCCGAACATGAATGGCTCGACAAGGAATTCCGCGAGCAGATTTTCCCGATCCTGACGCCGCTGGCGCTCGATCCGGCGCATCCGTTTCCGTTCATTCCCAATCTCGGCTTCACGCTCGCCTTGCAGCTCACGCGCAAGAAGGACGGCAAATCGGTGAACGCGCTGCTGCCGGTGCCGGCGCAGCTGCAACGCTTCCTCAAGCTGCCGGGCAGCAATGGCCGTGTGCGCTTCGTGGCGCTGGAAGACATCTTCGCGATTTATCTGAACAAGATTTTCCCCGGCTACGCCTCCAACGGCTGCGGCCTGTTCCGCATCCTGCGTGACAGCGACGTGGAAGTGGAGGAAGAGGCGGAAGATCTCGTCCGCCTGTTCGAGACGCTGCTCAAGCGCCGCCGCCGCGGTTCCGTCATTCACATGAAATGCGCCGCCGCGATGCCCGCCGAACTGCGCGACTTCATCGCCGACCAGTTGTCGCTGAAGAAATCCGAGCTCGTCATCGTCGATCACATGATGGGCATTTCCGACATGAAGCAGCTCATCGTGTCCGAGCGGCCGGATCTGCAGTTCAAGCCGTACAACGCGCGCTTTCCCGAGCGCATCCGCGATCACGGCGGCGATTGCTTCGCCGCCATCCGCGCCAAGGACATCATCGTCCACCATCCCTTCGAGAGCTTCGACGTGGTGGTGCAGTTCCTGCGCCAGGCCGCGGCCGATCCGAACGTGGTTGCGATCAAGCAGACGCTCTATCGCACCTCCGCCGACAGCCCGATCGTCTCGGCGCTGATCGAGGCGGCGGAAGCGGGCAAATCGGTCACCGCGCTGGTCGAACTCAAGGCGCGCTTCGACGAAGCGGCGAACATCAAATGGGCGCGCGATCTGGAGCGCGCCGGCGTTCAGGTCGTCTATGGCTTCATCGAACTGAAGACCCACGCGAAGGTGAGCCTGGTCGTGCGGCGCGAGAGCGGCGGCAAGCTGCGCTCCTATGTGCATTTCGGCACCGGCAACTACCATCCGCAGACGGCCAAGGTTTACACCGATCTATCGCTCTTCAGCGCCGAACCGGCGCTAGGCCGCGATGCCGCGCAGCTTTTCAATTTCATCACCGGCTATGCCGAGCCCGCCGCGCTGGAAAAAATCGCGATCTCGCCGCTCACCCTGCGCGGCCGCCTGATCGATTCCATCCAGGAAGAGATGGTCCACGCGCAGGCCGGAAAGCCTGCGGCCATCTGGGCCAAGCTGAATTCGCTCGTCGATCCGCATGTCATCGACGCGCTCTACAAGGCCAGCGAAGCGGGCGTGCAGATCGACCTGGTGGTGCGCGGCATCTGCTGCCTGCGTCCGGGCGTGCCGGGATTGTCGGACAATATCCGCGTCAAAAGCATCGTCGGGCGCTTTCTGGAGCATGGCCGCATCGTCTGTTTCGGCAGCGGCCACGGCCTGCCGCATGCCAAGGCCAAGGTGTTCATCTCGTCGGCGGACTGGATGCCGCGCAATCTGGATCGCCGCGTCGAGGCGTTGGTCCCCATCGAAAATCCCACCGTGCACGAGCAGGTTTTGAACCAGATCATGGTGGCGTTGCTGAAAGACCAGGCGCAAAGCTGGAACATGAACCCGGACAACACTTACACCCGCGACCCCAAGGCCATGGGCGCGGAGGCGTTTTCCGCGCATACTTACTTCATGACGAATCCGTCCCTTTCCGGCCGCGGCCGCGCGCTCAAGATGGCCGACAAGAAACCCGCCGCTTCCAAGCGGGACTGACATGGCGCCGCCAAGCACCACTGTGGCCGACGCGCGGGGGCCATCTCCCTTGCTCGGCCGCACAGGCGGCGGCCCGGTCTCTATCGTCGACATCGGCTCCAATTCGGTGCGCCTCGTCATCTACGAGAATTTCTCGCGCACGCCGGCGGTCATTCATAACGAGAAGGCGAT
>DATATK010000128.1:0-3995 GCA_036268825.1 Rhizomicrobium sp.
CGGCACCTCCCCCGCAGGGCGGGGGAGGATAAATGTGGCTCATCGCAGGCCATCGAGCGCCTTTGCCTCTTCGAGACCGACGATCGCGTTGTACTGCGCGAAGCTGAGCCGCTCGCCCGATGTTGCGCCATTGGCAAGAAGTTCGGCGTATGCTCGCTCCAAAGTTCGGCCCACGGCGAGCAGCGCGGAGATCGGGCGCAGCGCGATGCGGTAGCCCATCGCGAACAGCACGGCGGGCGGCAGTTCGGGCGTCTTGCCGTCTTCCACCATGTTGGCGAGCGTGGGGAGCTGCGCGAATTCCTTGGGCACGCGCGCGAGCTCGGCCTCGGTGCGCGGCGCTTCGACGAACAGGATGTCGGCGCCGGCGTCCGCGAAGGCGTGGGCGCGGCGCAGGGCTTCGTCGAAGCCATGCGTGCTGCAGGCATCGGTACGCGCCAGGATCTTGAAGGCGGGGCTGGAGCGCGCGGCGACGGCGGCGCGGATCTTCGCGACGGCGTCGGCCAGTGGCACGACTTCCTTGCCCTCCATATGGCCGCAGCGTTTGGGGCTCACCTGGTCTTCGAGCTGGATGCCTTGCGCGCCTGCCTGTTCGTAGCCGCGCACCAGCCGCGCGACATTGTTCGGGCCGCCATGGCCGTTGTCGCCGTCTGCCAGAAGAGGCACGGGTGCGCAGGCCGCCGCCAGCGCGCGGACGCGTTCGGTCATCTGTTCAGGCCCGATGAGGCCGATATCGGGCACCGCGAAACTTGCGCCGACGACGCCGAAGCCCGTCATGTAGACGATCTGAGCGCCCGCGCGCGCCGCGATCTTCGCCGACAGTGCGTCATAGGCGCCGGGCACGATGAACTGTTTGCCGCTTGCGAGCAGGCTGTCGAGTGTCGCGTTCATGACTTCGGCGCGTCGACCATCGCCATCACGTCGCTGCCCGCCTCGCCGGGAGCCGGGACCTCGACGACGCGCTCGTCGACATCGTCATATTCCAGGCGCAGCGCGCGGGTGACGACGGCGTGCATGTCGTAGAGCGCGGTGATGTAGGTGAGTTCGAGGATCTGCTCGTCCGTAAGATGCGCCTTCAGCACCGCGAACACGCCGTCCGCCACGCGGCCACCGTCGAAGACCAGCGCGTCGGTATAAGCGAGCACCGCGCGTTCCAGCGCGTCGTAGCAATCGGCCGCGCCCCAATGCGGCACGGCCGCGATCTTGTCCTCGCTCAGTCCCACGCCCCGCGCGGCCTTGCAATGCTGCGAGAACACGAACTGGCTCGCCCGCGCCCAGCCGACGCGGGTCTGCGCCAGCTCGCGCAGTTTTGGATCGAGCTTGCGGTCTGGGCTGCGATAGAGCTGGAAGCCTGCCACCGCATGGTCGAACACATCGGGCGAGAGCGCGAACACGGTCCACCAATTGCCGGGCGGGCCGGTCGCGGTGCCGGGCTCGATGACCGGATCACGCTCGCCGAACAGCATCTTGTAGATCTGTTGCGCGCGCGGATGGGCCCCGGCTTTGCCGACCTGTTTCAATCTGGGCATCGGATCACCAGGCGATTTCGGAGTTGGCGTAGTCGCGATAGGAGCCGCTGTTCTTCATGTTGAGCTCCGCGATGCGCGCGCGCAGGCCTTTCACGCTGTCCTCCGCTTTCAAGGGCGCGCCGCTGCCGCCCATGTCGGTCTGCACCCAGCCGGGATGGAAGATGCCGACGGCGATGCCATCGCTCGCCCAATCCTTCGACAGGCCGTGCATCAGATTGTTCACCGCGGCCTTGGAGGCGCGATAGGGCTGCATGCCGCCGCCATTCGCCGCCGTTGAACCGAGCACGCTGGTGATGGTGACGAGCTTCTTGTCGCGGCCCTTCAAGAGATTGTCGCGCAGACCGAACGCCACCAGCATCGGCGCGACGCTGTTGACCTTGAACACATCGAGCCACGCGCCCATGTCGAGCGCGTTGGGCTTGGCATCGCGCGGCCCACCGACGCCGGCATTGTTGACCAGCACGTCGATGGCCTCGCCCTTGAGGCCGCGGGCGAGTGCCGCGACGGACGCCGCCTCGCTCACCTCCAGCGCCATCACGCGCACCTTGCCCTTGATCGCCTTCAGCGCATCGGCCTTCGCCGGCTCGCGGCAACAGGCGATCACGTCCGCGCCCTCCGCCGCATATTGCTTCACGAATTCCAGCCCAATGCCGCGATTGGCGCCGGTGATGAGGATGGTGGTCATGTTGGTTCTCCAAATCCTCCGCCGCCCGGCGTTTCGATGACGATGGCATCGCCCGCGCCCACGGCAATTTCGTCGCGCCCCTTTAGTATCACGCTTTCGCAGTTTGCGCGGACGATCCGCGCGGTTCCCTTTGCGCCGTCTCCGCCGCCTTCGAGGCCGAAGGGCGCGGTTTCGCGGCGGGTGGAGAGGAGGGCGACGGTCATCGCTTCGTTGAAGCGGATGCGGCGCACGGTGCCGTCGCCGCCATGATGCGCGCCTGCGCCTCCCGAGCCGTGACGGATGGCGAATTCTTCGAGTAGCACCGGATAACGATCCTCCAGCACTTCGGGATCGGTGAGGCGCGAATTGGTCATGTGGGTGTGGACGGCGGACATGCCGTCGAAGGTGCGGCCGGCGCCCGCGCCGCCGCAGATCGTCTCGTAATATTGGTGACGGTCGTTCCCGAAGGTGAGGTTGTTCATCGTGCCCTGGCTGGCGGCGAGAACGCCCAGCGCGCCAAACAGCGCATCGACTACCGCCTGGCTGGTCTCGACATTGCCGGCAGCCACTGCGCCCGGCGGGCGCGGATTGAGTAGCGAGCGCTCCGGCACCACGATCTCGATGGGTTTCAAGCATCCGGCGTTCATCGGGATGTCGCCACCCACGAGGCAACGGAAGACATAGAGCACGGCGGCTTTCGTCACCGATCCCGGCGCGTTGAAATTGTTGTGCTGCTGCGGTGAGGAGCCGGTGAAATCGACGCGAGCCGAGCGCACGGCGCGATCCACCGTGACTTTCACGCGGATCTCCATGCCGCCGTCCATCGGCATGGCGAATGCACCGTCCTTCAGCGCGCCGATCACCTTGCGCACGCTCTCCTCGGCATTGTCCTGCACATGGCGCATGTACGCCGTGACGACATCGCGCCCATATTGCGCACAGGCCCGCTTCAATTCCTCTGCCCCGCGCGCGCAGGACGCGGCTTGCGCTTTGAGGTCCGCGATGTTCTGCGGGATGGCACGCGCGCCGCCAGCGGCCAGCACGGCCGTGACGCTCGCTTCGTCGAAATGGCCGGCTCGGATCATCGCGATGCCGTCGAAGAGCGCGCCTTCCTCGGAGATATCCTTGGAGAACGGCGGCATGGAGCCCGGCGTGATGCCGCCGATATCGGCGTGATGGCCGCGGCTCGCCACATAGAAGCGCGCCGCGCCGCCCACGAAGACTGGCGCGACCACGGTGATATCGGGAAGATGCGTGCCGCCGTCATAGGGCGCGTTAGTGACGAACATGTCGCCGGGCTGCATCGCGGGATGCTTCGTCATCACGGCCGTTACGCAATCGCCCATCGAGCCCAGATGCACCGGCATATGCGGCGCATTGGCGACGAGCCCGCCCTCCGCATCGAAGATCGCGCAGGAGAAGTCCAGCCGCTCCTTGATGTTCACGCTGGCCGCGGTGTTCTGCAGCGTTGCGCCCATCTCCTCCGCGATCGCCATGAAGAGATTGGCGAAGACTTCGAGGAGGACGGGATCGGTATCCGTGGTGGCGGCGAGGGCAGTGGCGCGCGGTGCGTCGCGGGTGAGCATGACGGCGCGGGCAGGCGTGATGTCGGCGCGCCAGCCGGGCTCGATGACGATGGTCTGATGCGGCTCGATGAGCAAAGCAGGACCTGTGACGGCGGTGCCGGAGGCGAGGTCGGCGGTGCGGTGAATGCGTGCCGAATGCCAAGCGCCTTGAGAATAAAACTGTTCCTTCTTTCCTCCCCCGCTTTGCGGGGGAGGGGGACCGCGTAGCGGTGGAGGGGG
>DATATK010000129.1:0-2772 GCA_036268825.1 Rhizomicrobium sp.
CGAAGGGAGTTCTCCCCTCGTGCGCAACGCCAGAACCACGCTAATCCCCACCTTTGTTGCCCAAAGTGTGGCAAAGGGGGCTTGCCGATTCCTTGCTTCAATAGGAGAGCGGCCGGAATCACGCCATCATCGTTAAGAAGCGCTAAACGAGGGCTCCTCCAAATCTTGAGGATTAACGAACGAAGTTCGTGGCCATTCAAGTTTCGTTAAGTTTGACGGACCAGATTGGGCGCGGATTCGCACGCCGGAAGAGCGCGGGGTTAATGGCCATTTACCAAGCGACACAGACGATGGAGCCGGCGGAACTCTCCGCCCAGCGCCGTCGATTCGTGATCGTGCAGGCCGTGAAAGCCCTGATGGGCGTGTGCCTGGCGGGCCTCTTTGTGGTGGTGATCGGCCGGCCCGACACCGCGGAATGGATCGCGGTCGCGGGGCTCGCATTTCCCGCCGTGCTGGCGCTTCTGGGATTCACGAAGCTCGGTCTGGATAAGCTGGAGGCGCTGGCATCCGCGAGCTTCGCGGCATTGGTCGGCTATCTCGTCGCGATCACGGGCGGCATGACCTCGCCGCTGGTCGTCTGGTTTGCATTGGTGCCGGCGGAAGCGGCGCTCGCCGGCGGGCGCAAAACCGTGTGGGAAGCCTGCGCCTCCGCCGCCATCGCACTTCTCATGGTCGCGCTCCTGGAAGCACTGGGGCAGATTCCGCAATCGCATCTCATCGCGCCGGCATGGGGATTCTACGCGGTGTCGGTTCTGGCGGCGGTGATGCAATCGGCGATCATCGCCATCGCCACGCAGGACCGCCAGCGCGCCGCCGACAACGCCGCAGCCGAAGGCGCCGCGATGTACCGCTTCCTCGCCGACAACGCGATGGATCTCATTACGCGCCATTCCGCCGATGGCCGCGTGCGCTTCGCCAGCCCTGCCGCGCAAACGATGCTGGGCATAGCGCCGGAGAAACTTCTCGGCCTTGCGCCTTCGGCGCTGGTCTTGGGCGACGATCTGAAAACCATGCAGGCCGCGTTCGTGGAGGCGAGCTATTTCGGACGTGCCGCCGCCGCCGAAGTGCGCCTGAAGCGCGCGGACGGCAGCTGGCTGTGGACGGAGATCCGCTGCCGTCCGGCCACGCCGGTGAATGGCACGGCCGCGGAGATCGTTGCGGTGACGCGCGACATCTCCGAGCGCAAGGCGCAGGAGGGGGCACTGGTCAGTGCGCGCGATCAGGCGGAAGCGGCCAACCGCGCCAAGTCGCATTTCCTCGCCAACATGAGTCATGAGTTGCGCACGCCGCTCAACGCCATCATCGGCTTCTCCGAAGTGATGACCCATGAGATGTTCGGGCCGGTGGGCAGCCCGCGCTATCTCGAATATGCGCGGCTCATCAACGAATCCGGCGGCCATCTGCTGGGCCTGATCAACGGCATCCTCGACATGTCCAAGATCGAGGCGGGCAAGTTCGAGCTCACCGAGGAAATGTTCGATCTGTACGACGTGGCCGAGCAGGCGGCGCGTTTCGTCAAGCTGCAAGCCGACCGCAAGGGCGTGGTACTGAAGTTGGGCATCGCGCCGGACGCGCGCACGATCTTCGCCGATGAGCGCGCCGTGAAGCAGATCGTCGTCAATCTTCTAACCAATGGCGTGAAATTCACGCCGCGCGGCGGCGAAGTGCGTATCGGCGCCGTGCGCCGCGGCGGCGGGATCGAGATCGCGGTCAGCGACACCGGCATGGGCATCGCGCCGGAAGACGTGGAGCGCTTGGGCCAACCGTTCGAGCAAGTGGAAGGTGCCCATACCCGCACGCAGGAAGGCACCGGCCTTGGTCTTGCGCTGGTCAAGGCGTTCGCGGCCATGCATGGCGGCGAGGCGAAAATCGAATCCCGCCTCGGCGAAGGCACTACGGTGCGCGTGACGCTGCCTTATGCGGCGGTGAGCGAAAGCGGCGAGCGCGTGACGCCCGCGCCCGTCTCGCTTGACGCGGAGCGCAGCGTTCGCAACGCTGCGGCGTGACCGCACCCCGCCTCAAAGCCGGTATCTTCGTTCGCGCCCTTATCCGCCGCGCGGAAGTGGCGGGCGCGCAAGCGTATGTTGTGAAGAAAGGCATTGAAGAGTCCGGCGCCATCCTCCTGAAGATCGCGCGGCTGGACGGCACATCGCTGGTGCTGAGCCAGGCGCGGCGCGGCGAGGGCGAGCTTGTTTGGGTGAAGCCGCTAGGTGAGACGACGGACGACGAGAAAGCGCGCACATGGTTCGACAAGCAGGTCAAGTTCGATCCCGACGTGTGGATTGTGGAAATCGAAGACCGCGAAGGCCGCACTTTCGTGGACGAGCCGGTCGTCTAGACGTTGTGGCGACCTGCGCGCGAGTCTAGGATTTGCTCCGGACAATGTCCGCGTGCGGAATGGTTCTGCACGATCAGGGGAGTTTCAGACATGAAATTTGTTTCGGGGCGCTCGATGAGAGCGGTCGGCCGTTCGGCTGCGTTTTGCATGTTTCTGGCGGCGGGCAGTGCTCTCGCCGCGACGCCGGCGCTTGCGGGCTGGGATTCCATCGCCGTGGATGACGATACCGCCACGAAGGGCGGGGATGCCGGTTATGGCGTCGGCACCGCCGACAGCAAGGCGGCCGCCGAATCCGAAGCGATGAAGACCTGCAAGAGCGAAGGCAACAAAGGCTGCGCTGTCGAGGTTTCGTACAAGGATATGTGCGGGGCCTATGTGAGCTCGAAGAAATATTCGGGCCATGGCACTGGCGCGACCAAGGCTGCTGCCACCAA
>DATATK010000130.1:0-64163 GCA_036268825.1 Rhizomicrobium sp.
ATTCTGTTCGGCGTGTTCGCGCTGAATGCGCTTCCTATACAGCTCTTCCCCGATATCGACCGCCCGCAAGTCGGCATCGAGACCGACTGGCGGGCCGAGACGCCGCGCGAGGTCGAGTCCCAGATCGTCCAGCCGGAAGAGGATGTGCTGCAAGGCATTCCCGGCGTGCAGGAGATGGACGGCTACGCCAACAATGGCGGCGGCTACATCAACCTGACCTTCGCCCTCGGCACCGACATGCAGACGACGCTCGTCGACGTGGTCGGCCGCCTTAACCGCCTGCCGCCGCTGCCCGCCGACGCGCAGAAGCCGTTCATCCAGCTCGCCAACACCCAGGATTCCAACGCGACGCTGATCTACATCTTCATGCAGAAGCTGCCGGGCAACACCCGCGACGTGAACGACTACCAGCAGTTCCTGAAGGACGACGTGATCCCGCGCCTCGAAGCGGTGCCCGGCGTCGGCTCGGCGCAGATCAATTCCAACGGCGGCACCGATGAGCTCGACATCGTGTTCGATCCGATGCGCGCCGCCCAGCTCGGCATCCAGATCCCTAAGATGGCGCAGCAGATCAGCGGCGCCGAAGACGTCTCCGGCGGCACGATCGATGTGGGCAAGCGGCAATACGGGCTCGAATTCCGCGGGCGCTATTCCGTTGCGGACCTCAAGAACCTCGTGCTCGAATGGCGCGACGGCAAGCCCGTCTATCTGGGCGACATCGCCGACGTCCATATCGGCCGCAGCAAGGCCACCGGCTTCGCCTATCAGGACGGCAACCCCGCCCTCGGCATGAACGTCTTCCGCCAGACCGGCGCGAACGTGCTGTCCACCGTCAACGCGGTGAAGGCAGAGGTTGCCAAGATCAACGACGGGCCGGCGAAGGAACAGGGCGTCACGCTGCAATATTCCTTCGACCCGTCGCACTTCATCGACCAGGCCGTGGGCATGGTGACCTCCGACCTGGTCATCGGCATCCTGCTGGCCGTCGGCGTGCTGTGGTTCTTCCTGCGCGAATGGCGCGGCACGCTGATCATCTCCAGCGCGATCCCGATCTGCCTGTGCGCGACGGTGCTGCTGCTCAACCTCGCCGGCCGCTCGCTCAACGTGATCTCGCTGGCGGGCCTGGCTTTCGCCACCGGCATGGTTCTCGACGCGGCCATTGTCTGTTTCGAGAACATATTGCGCCTGCGCGAGCGCGGCATGCCGGGCGCCGAAGCCTCGCAGACCGGCACCGACCAGGTCTGGGGCGCCCTGCTCGCCTCCACCGCCACCAACATCGCGATCTTCCTGCCGGTGATCTTCCTGAAGGACGTCGAAGGCCAGCTTTTCGCAGACTTGGCGCTCACCATCGCCTTCGCCGTGTTCGTGTCGCTGATCGTGGCGATCACGGTGGTGCCGGTGGCGTCGATGCTGTTCCTGAAGACGCGGCCGAGAGTGTCCGAACTCAGCAATGTCTGGCGCCGCATCACCAATTTCGTCATGGCCCTCACCGACACGCCGCGCCAGCGCACCTTCTGGATCGTTACGCTGATCCTGGGCTCCGCGCTCGGCTCCTACCTCCTGATGCCGCCACTCCACTACCTGCCGCAGGTCAAGCGCGCGGCGATCGACGGCTTCATCCAGTTTCCCGCCGACACGACGACGGATTTCGCGTACAAGAACTACGCCCAGCCGGTCATCGACCGCCTCACGCCCTACTGGAAAGGCGACAAGCAGCCCAAGCTGCTCAACTATTTCATCAAGATGGACGGGCCGGGCTTCATCGATCTCGCCGTGCGCGTACCCAACGATTCCGATTTCCCACAACTGGAACAGATCGTCCGCAACGACGTGATCCGCGACCTGCCCGACGCGCAGGCCTTCGCCCAGATGGGCAGCCTGTTCGGCGGCTTCGACGCGGGCGGCGGCATCTCGATCAACATCCAGTCCAACGACGCCAATGCAATGCGCGCCGCTGCCCGCAAGGGCTTCGACCTGCTCAGCAAGGAATTCCCGGACGGCGTGCTCAACACCAACCCCTCGCTCGACTACGATCAAGCCCAGCTCAAGCTGACGCCCGACGACCGCTCCATCGCCGAAGTCGGCTGGACGCGGCCCGATGTCGGCACCGTGGTGCAGGCGCTCGGCGAAGGCGCCTATGTTGGTCAGCGTTACGACGGCGAACGCCAGCTCTTCCTCATCCTCAAGGCGCAGACGATCGCCTCGCCCGACGCGGTGGCCAACACGCCGGTCGCGACGCCCAGCGGCGGCGTGGTGCCCTTCAGCCATGTCGCGCACATGCAGAAGACGCTGGCGCCCTCCGGCACCTATCGCCTCGACCGGCGCCCGACCTACGCGATCCAGTTCCAGCCGCCGCGCGGCATGGCGCTGTCCGAAGTGATGGCCAAGGTGCGCAGCGATATCGAGCCGCAGATCCGCAAGCTGTTGCCGCCCGACGGCACCGTCACCTACGGCGCCGCGGCCGACCATCTCGACAACGCGCTGTGGAACATGGGCAAGAATTTCGGCCTCGCCGTGCTCCTGCTGTTCCTGATCATGGCGGCGCTGTTCAAGTCCGTCTGGGACTCCGCCATCGCCACCATCGCGCTGCCGCTCGGCGTCGTCGGCGGCATGGCGGCGTTGCGCATCCTCGGGCTCTTCACCTTCCAGCCGCTCGACCTGATCACCATGATCGGCTTCATCATCGTGCTGGGGCTGGTGGTGAACAACACGATCCTGCTCGTCGCCCGCACGCGGCAGGCGGAAGCGGAAGGCATGAACCGGATGGATGCCGTCCGCTCCAGCCTGGAAACCCGCCTGCGCCCGATCTTTTCGTCCACCCTCACCGGCATTTTCGGCATGCTGCCGCTGGTTTTCGTGCCCGGGCCGGGAGCGGAGATCTATCGCGGGCTTGGCGCGGTGATCGTCGGCGGTCTATTGATCAGCCACGTTTTCACGCTGGTTCTCATGCCGGCGCTGCTGCGCATCGGTGAAAAAGAGTCGGCACAACGCCAAGCGCCCATCACATCCTCTCCCTTCAGGAATGCCGCATGACGATGAAGTTCTCCCTTGCCACCTTCGCCCTCGTCGCCAGCGTGTCCTTCGCACTCGCGCAGCAGGCTGCGGCCCCGCCGCCCTCGGTGGGCGTGGTCTCCGCCAGGAGCATGCGCATGGCGCCCAAGATGGCGATGCCCGGCACGGTGATGGCGCGCAACGATTCCCACCTCGCCTCCGAAGTCACTGGCCGTGTCGCCTGGGTGGCGGAGGTCGGCGCCATCGTGAAGGAAGGCGACGTCGTCGCGCGCATCGATCCTACCAACGCCACGCTGCAACTGAGCGCAGATCGCGCCAATGTCGCCAAGCTCGCAGCGCAACTGCGCTACGACCGCAGCCAGGCGCAGCGCATGCAGACGCTGTTCAGCCAGAACGCCATCGCGAAATCGACGCGCGACCAGGCCGCGTCGTCGCGCGACGAGGACGCCGCCGCGCTGGCGCAGGCGCAGGCCATTCTCGGCCAGAGCCAATACGCCTCCGACCACGGCGAAATCCGCGCGCCGTTTCCCGGCCGCGTGGTGCAGCGCCTGATCAACGCCGGCGAATATGCGACGCCCGGCAAGGACATCGTCCGCCTCGTCGACACCGGCAACATCGAAGTGAGCTTCCAGACACCGATCGACTCCGCGCGCTTCCTGCGCGAAGGCATGCCGATCACCGCCGTGATCGAGGACAAGCCCGTCGCCACCACCGTGCGCGCCATCGTGCCGGTGGGCGACGTCGCCAGCCGCACCATCGAAGTGCGCCTCAGCCTTCCCGCGGGCTCAGCTTTCGTGGGCGACGCCGCCAAGGTGCTGATCCCGTCCGCCACGCCCCGCCAGGTCATCGCCGTGCCGCGCGACGCGCTCGTGCTGCGCGAGGACAACACCTATGTCTTCAAAGTCGACAAGAAAGACCAGGCCCAGCGCGTCGCTGTCGAAACGGGCTCCGAAGACGGCGCCATGGTCGAAGTCAAAGGCGCCATCGCCTCCGGCGACCGCGTCATCGTCCGCGGCGCCGAACGGCTGGAGACGGGGCAAAAGGTCCGCGCGGTGATGGCGTCGTAGTATCGCCAGCAGCGCTCCGCTATGCCAGACGCGAGACGGCGTCCTTGAGGCGGATGGCCAGCGCCGCCGCGTCGGCGCGTTTTTCGCGCTGTTCGGTCAGCACCTCTTCCGGCGCGCGCGAGACGAACTGCTCGTTGGAGAGTTTGGCGTCGAAGCGGGCGATCTCGTCTTCGGCCTTCTTAAGTTCCTTTTCGAGGCGCGCGCGTTCCTTCGCGAAATCGATCACGTCGCCGAGCGGGAGCGCGACCGTCGCCTCGCCGAGCACGAATTGCGCGGAGCCTTGCGGCAGCCCGTCCGCCGCGTGGGCGGAGGCGAGACGCGCGAGGGTCATGATCACATCGCGATTGCGGTCGAGACGTGCGCGGCTTTCGGGCGCGGCGTCCTTCAGCACCATCGCGATTTTAGCCGACGGCGGCACGTTCATCTCGGAACGGATCGAGCGGATGCCGGAGATCAGATCGATGACCCAACCCATTTCGGCCATGGCAGGCACATCTTGATGGATGGTACTCAGACCCGGCCAAGGCCATTCGGCTTCGATTAAAAGAGTACTCCGCGGTTCAACGTTATCGGCCGTTCGCGTCCAAAGCTCCTCAGTAATAAAGGGTATGAAGGGATGGAGTAACTTCAAGATATTATCACGAACGAAAGCAGCTGTCGCGCGCGTTTCGCCTTTTGCCACGTCATCGTCGCCATTGAAAATGGGCTTGGCTAGTTCCAGGTACCAATCACAAAATGAGTCCCACACAAAGTGATAGGCTTCGGCGGCAGCGTCGTTGAAGCGAAGAAGCAACAACATATCGTTGATCGCATATGCTGAACTTCTCAGCTCGCTCAGTATCCATCTATTCATGGGTAACGTCATCGCGGCCGGATCGAACCCGGCGACGGTCTCGCAGCCGTTCATCTCGCAGAAGCGCGCGGCGTTCCACAGTTTGGTGCAGAAGTTGCGGTTGATCTCGACGCGGCTGGGCCCGATGCGCATGTCGCGGCCCTGCCCCGCGGCCAGCGCCAGCGTGAAGCGCAGCGCGTCCGCGCCGTATTCGTCGATCAGCGTGATGGGATCGACCACGTTGCCCTTGGTCTTGGACATCTTCACGCCCGCCTCGTCCAGCACGCGGGTGTGGATGAAGACGGTGTGGAACGGCACATCGTCCAGGAACCACAGCCCCATCATCATCATGCGGGCGACCCAGAAGAAGATGATGTCGAACCCGGTGACGAGCACGTTGGTCGGATAATAGCGCGCCAATTCCGGCGTCTCATCCGGCCAACCCAGTGTGGAGAACGGCCAAAGCGCGGAGGAGAACCAGGTGTCGAGCACGTCCGGATCGCGCGTCAGCGTTTTGCCGGGCGCTTGCGCCTGCGCTTCGTCTTCGGTTTCGGCGCAATAAATCTTGCCGTCCGCGTCGTACCAAACCGGAATCTGATGCCCCCACCACAACTGGCGCGAGATGCACCAGGGGTGGATGTTGCGCATCCAGTTGAAATAGACGCCGGCCCAATTCTCCGGCACGAATTTGGTGCGGCCATCCTCGACCGCCTTGATCGCCTTCTCGGCGAGCGGCTGAACGTTGAGATACCATTGCTCCGTCATGAACGGTTCGAGCACGACGGTCTTGGTCTTCTCGTCGTGCGGCACGGCGTGGGTGATGGGCTCGATCTTCGCGACCAGCTCCATCGCTTCGAGATCGGCGACAATGGTCTTGCGCGCCACGAACCGGTCGAGCCCGCGATAGGGCTCGGGCACGCTGTCGTTCAACGTGCCGTCCTTGTTGAGGATGTTGATCAGCGGCAGGTTGTGCCGCTTGCCGACTTCGAAGTCGTTGAAGTCATGGCCGGGCGTGATCTTCACCGCGCCTGTGCCCTTTTCGGGATCGGAATGCTCGTCGGCGACGATGGGGATCAGCCTGTTGGCCAGCGGCACGCGCACCTGCTTGCCGATCAGCGCGGTGTAACGTTCGTCACCCGGATGCACGGCGACGGCCGTGTCGCCCAGCATCGTTTCCGGGCGTGTGGTGGCGACAGTGATGAACTGCCCCGCCTGCCCTTCGATGGGATATTTGATGTACCAGAGGTGCCCCTTCATCTCGATGCTTTCGACTTCGAGATCGGACACCGCGGTCTGCAGCCGCGGGTCCCAGTTCACCAGGCGCTTGTCCTTGTAGATCAGACCCTGCCTGTAGAGCTCGACGAAAACCTTGAGCACGGCGCGGCTCAAGCCCTCGTCCATCGTGAAGCGGTCGCGCGACCAGTCCGCGCTCGCCCCTAAGCGGCGCTGCTGCTGGCCGATCGCGCCGCCGGATTCCTCTTTCCACTTCCACACCGCTTCGAGGAATTTCTCGCGGCCCAAGGAGACGCGGCTGATCTGGCGCTCGGCCAGCTGGCGCTCGACGATCAATTGCGTGGCGATGCCGGCATGGTCCGTGCCAGGCTGCCACAGCACGTCCTTGCCGCGCATCCGCTCGAAGCGGGCGAGCGCGTCCTGCAGCGTGTTGTTCAGCGCATGGCCGATATGGAGCCGGCCCGTCACGTTGGGTGGCGGAATCACGATAGCGAACGCCTCGGCGCCCGGCCGCCGCCCAGCCTGGAACGCGCCGGAGTCTTCCCACGCCTTGTAGATCCGGCGTTCGGCTTCCTGGGGATCGAAAGATTTGTCGAGCATGCAGTTCCTCTAACACAAATCCACCCTCCCCTTGAGGGAGGTCGAAATCTTATCGAGCATAGCGAGAAAAGATTTCGGGGAGGGGGCGACGGCTCAATGGCTGAGCTGGACCCCTCCCCGAAAAATCCATCGGATTTTTCGACCCTCCCTCAAGGGGAGGGTGAAAGGGCGCTCAGCGCCGGCCGCGCGCTTTTACGGCGCGGGACACTTCGTCCCGTACGGCGCCTTCGAGCAGCGCGGGGAAATGGTCGTCCATCCATTCGCGGATCAGCGGCTTCATGGCGGCGATCAGCTCATCCTTCTGGCCGGACATCCACTGGTCGATATGGGGGCCGACAGCATTGCTGACGGCGCGCTCGAATACCGCCTCGACCGAGTCTCCGTCCGGCGCGGGGCGCGGGGCGAAGCCGGAGGCTGACGAACGGGCGGGCTCCGGCTCGTCCGCCGGGGCGTCTAGACCGGCGAAGGCGTCGTCGAGCGCCTTGCGGGACTTCTCGGAGAAGATTCCGTCCGTCGTGACAGCAGCTGCGACGGGCGCCGGCTTAGGCTCCTCGACCGTCTTAAATTCGATGTCTTCGGCGGGCTTCGCGGGCGCTTCGGCAACAGGGGCCGGCGCGGCCATCTGAACCGGCGCGGGCGCGGGCTCTTCTTCCACTTCCTGCGTCAGTTCCAGCACGTCCGCCTCTTCGGGCTCGAACGCCTTGAGCGAGGGGGTCGTCGCGGTCGCCATGGTCGGCGGCGCCACGGGCGTGGTTGCGGCGGGCGCCTCGTTGGAATCCTCGGAGATGATCTTGCGGATCGACGCCAGGATTTCTTCCATCGTGGGTTCGTGCTGCGGATTTGACGCCATGAATTCTACTCCGGCCGCGGGGGTGCATCGGGACCGTAGGACAGTTGCCGAAAGAAGAAAAGACGAAGTTAACGGCCGCGCAGCGATTCCGGCGCGGTCAGTCCCCGAAACCGAACCAGCGGTTGGAATCCTCGTCATAATGCTTCTGCGGATCGTAATATTTGACTTGCAGCGTGAGCGATTGCGCGGTCAGCTTGCCCATCGCCGACAGAAGCTGGAACGCGGCCACGGTGGCGTCGCGTTCCGCATCGACCTCGGCCACCTCGGCATTCAGCAATTCCTGCTCGGCGTTGAGCACATCCAGAACCGTGCGCGTGCCGACCTGCTGCTCCTGGCGCACGCCATCGAGCGCGGTCTGGTCGGCGGCGACTTCCGTGCGCTGCGATGCGATAGACGCCACCGCCGCGCGATAGCTTTCCCAGGCGCTGCGCGTTGCATCCAGCACCTGGCGCTCCGCATCGGCGATCGCGAGCCGGGCCTGCGAGCGCTGTTCCTTGGACTGGCGCAACTGCGCCTCGTCCGCGCCGCCCTGATAGATCGGCACCGTCACCTGGCCGATGACGGCGGTGACGCGGTTGGTCTGGGTGTTGGGATTGGCGAAGCCGGTCGGCTGGCCTTGCGCATATTGGTATTCGCCCTGCACCGCGACCTGCGGCTGCATCGCGGCGGCCGCGTCGTCCACCGCGTAATCTGCGGCCTTGGCGTTCTCCTGCGCCTGCAACAGGAACGGGCTGATCTTGAGCGCGATCTGGACCGCCTCGTCCAGGGTCGCCGGCATGACCGGCATCGGCGGGCGCTGCTCCAGCGTCTCCGCCGGCCGGCCGATCGTATGCTCGAAGCTGGACCGGCTCACTTGCAGCTGGCCTTGCGCATTCACCAGATCGGCCTGCGCGCCGGACAGCCGCGCCCGCGCCTGCGCCACGTCGGTGAGGGTGAGCTCGCCGACCTTACGCTGCTCCACGGTGGCATCGAGCTGCTTCTGCAGGTCCGCGACGTTGGTCTGCTTCAGCTTGAGCGATTTGGCATCGCGCACCACGTCCATATAGGCGGTGACGGCGTCGAGCAGCACGTTCTCTTCGGTGTTGGTGAGCTGCGCGCGCCCGGCGCGGACCTGCGCCTTCGCGCGGCCCACCTCGGCCACGGTTCGGCCGCCGCGATAGAGTGGCTGGGAGACGACGATCTGGCTGGTCAGTGGATGGGTCAGCTGGGGGATGTGCAGCGTGTTGCTGAAGCTCGCATCGTTGTTGTCGAAGCCGTAGGTGCCCTGGGCGTTGATCGTCGGGCGCCAGCCGGCATTGGCCTGGGGCACGTTCTCGTCGGTGGCGCGCAGGGAGGCGCGCTGGGCGTCGAGCTGGGGGTTGGTCTCGTAGGCCACGCCGAGGGCGTCGCGCAGGGTGAAGATATCGGTCGCGCCCGCGAGGCCCGGCAGGCCAATGGCCGCCAGCGCGCATGCGCAGACAATCGCTCGACTGATCGGCACCGGGGTCGCCCCTTCAACGGGACCCTAATGTCCTATTTTAGAAAACAAATCCAGCGGGTTGACGAAACCCGGCCAGAACCGCGGCCGCCGCGTCGAAGGAGGCCCAACGGCCGACATGGCCGTCTTCCTTCCGGTACAAGACCGCCTGCCCCTGGGTTCCATTGCGCTGCACGGCCACCAGCCTGCCGCCCTCGGCCAAATGGGCCAGAAGCGCGTCCGGCGCCTGCTCGATGGCGCCGTTGATGAAGATCACGTCATAGGGGGCCCCGGCCCGGTGTCCACCTGCCAACGCGCCCTGGACGATCTGGACATTGGCGAGGCCCACGGCGGGAACCATGTCGGTGGCGACGCGGACCAGGTCCGCATCCTCTTCCAGCCCGATCACCCGGGAGGCCAGCCTGGCCATCACCGCGGTCGAATAGCCCGTCGTACACCCGACATCGAGTGCCTTGTCCTCAGGGCGGATCTCCGCAAGCTGCAACAGCTTGGCATAAACCCGCGGCTCCATCAGCGACCGCCCCGGCACCAGCTCCAGCGGCCCATCTTGATACGCCACCGCCCGGCGCGCGGCGGGAACGAAGCGTTCGCGCGGCACGGTCCGCAACGCCTCCTGCACCCGCACATCCGTCACGTCATTCGTGCGGATCTGGGAATCCACCATATTGAGGCGCTGGGCGGCGTAATCGGACATCGTGCGGGTCTCCAACGCGATGGCTTGGTGCGCCCTAGGGGAGTCGAACCCCTCTTGCAGGAATGAAAATCCTGAGTCCTAACCGATAGACGAAGGGCGCATCGGGAGGGGGGCTATACCGGCCCTTTCCGGGCTTGGCAAGCAAACCGCTAAGCCACTGCGGGTGCGGCGTCTTCCACGATGAACTGCACCCGGACCCGGCCGTTCCAGTCGTCGATCTTGAGCTTTCCGGCGGCGTGGATGCGCTGGCCGCGCGCGGCGAGCAGGGCCTCGCCCAAGGGCGCGGAGGCGGCGCGGAAAGCTATGGCGTCCAGCCGCGCGCCGTCCCCGCCCTCCAGCCGCAGGCGGACATGATCCTTGCCGACCACATCGGCGAAGGCGACGCGGACATCCGGCGCAACCAGTAGCGGCTCGGGATTGCCGGCGCCGAACGGGCCGACGCGGGCGATCTCGTTCACCAGATCGGGCGTGGCGCCGCGGGGTGAGATGGCGAGATCGAGCGCAAGTTCGGATGCGGCGTCAAAGGCTTCGCCGTGCCCGTTGAACCGGAGTTCGAGGAATTCGCGGAAGACATCGAGCTTGGCGGCATCGAGCGAGAAGCCGGCCGCCATCGCGTGGCCGCCACCGGAATGCAGGTGGCCGCCCGCATGCGCCGCGCGGATCATCGCGCCGATGTCGATGCCGGGGATCGAGCGCGCGGAGCCGCGGCCCATTCCGCCTTCGAAACCAGCGACTAACGCCGGCTTGTTGAAGCGTTCCTTCAAGCGCCCGGCGACGATCCCGACGACGCCGGAATGCCAACCTTCGCCATGCACCAGCACGAACGGTGCATTCGCCTGAAGCGCGCCCATCACCAGCGCTTCCTCCAGGATCAGTCTTTCGAGCGCCTGGCGTTCCTTGTTGTGGACGTCGAGCAGTGCGGCGAGTTCGGCGGCGCGGTCCGGATCGCGCTCGATCAACAGCTCGGCGCCGAGGCTGCATTTGCCGACGCGCCCGCCGGCGTTGATGCGCGGGCCGAACAGGAAGCCGAGGTGATAGGGCGTGAATGGCGGCGCGATGCCCGCGATCTCGGCCAGCGCCCGGATCGCGGGCCGCGCGAGGATCGAGAGCCGCGCCAGCCCTGCCCGCACGAAGGCGCGGTTGACGCCGACGAGCGGGACGACGTCGCAGATCGTGGCGAGGCCGACGAGATCGAGGCTGTCGCGCAGGTCCGGTTCGGCCACGGAGTTGGCGGCGTACCAGCCGCTGTCACGCAGCTCGCGATTCAACGCGACGAGGAAAACGAACGTGACGCCCGCAGCGCAGAGATGGCCGAGGCCGGACGTGTCGCCGGGCTGGTTGGGATTGACCTGCGCGAAGGCGGGCGGCGCGGTTTCGATGGCGTGGTGGTCGAGCACGACCACATCGACACCCGCGTCGCGCGCGGATTGCAGCGCCGCCGTCGCTGCGGCCCCGCAATCGACCGTGACGATGACGCTCGCGCCCTCGTTTTTTAGCGTCGCGAAGGCGGCGGCGCTGGGGCCGTAGCCTTCCGTCAGGCGATCCGGGATGTAGATGCGCGGCTTGCGGCCGAGCGCGGTGAGAAATTCGCTCATCAGCGCCGATGAGCACGAGCCGTCAACATCGTAGTCACCGAACACCGCGATCTTTTCGTTGCGTTCGATGGCGAGGCACAGTCGCGCGACGGCCTTGTCCACGTCCTTCAACGCGCGCGGCTCGGGCAGGAGTTGCTTGAGCGTCGGATTGAGGAAGCTTTCCATCTCCCCGTCCGGCATGCCGCGCGCGACGAGGAGGCGCGCCATCAAGGGCGAGATGTTCCAGCGCAGCGCCAGCGCGCGCACCGCGTCATCCGGCGCGTGGCGCAGGGTCCAGCTTCGGCCCGAGAAGGAGCGTGCGACGCCGAACGCCGCGGTGTTTTCAACGTGTGCGGCTTCAGCCAACATCCCGCCGCCGATGCCGCGCCTTCACCCAGCGCACGGTGCCCGTTTCCGAGCGCATCACGATGGAGTGGGTGTGGACGTATTCGGAATCCGTGTGCACGCCCGACAGCATCGAGCCGTCCGTCACGCCGGTGGCGGCGAAGATCACGTCGCCGGAGGCCAGATCCATCAGCGTGTATTTCTTGTTGAAATCGGTGATGCCGAGCTTGGCGGCGCGGGCGCGTTCGTCGTCTTTCTTGAACACCAGACGCGTCTGGATCTGCCCGCCGATACAGCGTAGCGCCGCCGCGGCCAGCACGCCCTCGGGCGCGCCGCCCTGGCCGATATAGATGTCGATGCCCGTCGCGGGATCGGAGGTCGCGATCACGCCGGCGACGTCGCCGTCGGTGATCAGGCGCACCGCGGCGCCGGCCCGGCGCACGCTCTCGATGATGTGCGCATGGCGCGGACGGTCGAGGATCAGCGCGGTGATGTCGCCCGGCGGAACGCCCTTGGCCTTGGCGAGGCTGATGATGTTGTCCGCCGGATCGGCGTCCAAATCGATGACGCCTTCGGCATAGCCGCCGCCGATTGCGATCTTGTCCATATAGGTGTCGGGCGCGTTGAGCAGTGTGCCGGGCTCGGCGATCGCCATCACGGCGAGCGCGTTGGAGAGCGCCTTGGCGGTGAGCGTAGTGCCTTCGAGAGGATCGAGCGCGATGTCGACCTTCACGCCGCCGGAACCGACCTTCTCGCCGATATAGAGCATCGGCGCTTCGTCGCGCTCGCCCTCGCCGATCACGACCGTACCGTCGATGGGCAGCATGTTGAACGCGGTGCGCATCGCTTCGACGGCCGCGTGGTCGGCGGCGTGCTCATCGCCGCGACCGATCTGCTTGGCGGCGCCGATGGCGGCGGCTTCGGTGACGCGGACGGCCTCGATGGCGAAGACGCGTTCCAGATATTGTGACATTTCCTGCCCCGTTATGCGTGATGCCGGTCTCAGCCGGCTTCCATGGGAATCATTGAGGGTGTGCCCAGTACCTTGTCCGAGGCGGCAATCGCCTTCAAGGCGCGCTCGACCGAAGGCTGTGCGCATTCGTGGGTGATCATGACGATGGCCACCGGCTCGCCCGGCGCCCGGCCACGCTGGATCATGCTTTCGATGGAAACCTCGGCCTCCGACAGGTGCCGCGCGATATCGGCCAGCACGCCGGACACATCCAGCACGCCGAAGCGCAGGTAGAACGGCGAAACCCGCGCGTCCGGCGGGGCCGGGGTCGCGGATCTGAGCGCCTTGGCCGGGCGGCCGAATGCCGGGCTCACGTCGCCGCGCGCGATGTCCACCAGATCGGCGATGACGGCGGAGGCAGTCGGCGCCTCGCCCGCACCACGGCCCTGGAAAAAGAACGGCCCGGCCTCGCCCGCATGGGCAACGACGGCGTTGAACGACGAGTCTACATCGGCGAGCGGCGTGCCGAGTCTGACCATGCAAGGCTGCACGCGCTGGTCCAGGCCGCGCGGCGTCATCTTGGCGACGCCCAGCAGCTTGATCCGATAGCCGAACTCGCGTGCGAAACGGATGTCCTCCGGCGCGATGGAGGCGATGCCCTGCGTCGGGATGTCCGCCAGCTCCGGCTTGATGCCGAAAGCGAGGCTCGACAGCAGCGCAAGCTTGTGCGCGGTGTCGCCGCCTCCGACGTCGAGCGTGGGATCGGCTTCCGCGTAACCCAGATGCTGCGCCTCGGCGAGCACATCCGCGAACGGGCGGCCCGTCGCTTCCATCTGCGTCAGGATGAAATTGCAGGTGCCGTTGAGGATGCCGCGCACCGCGGTGATGCCGTGCGCGATCAGGCTCTCGCGCAATGCCTTCACGATGGGAATGCCGCCCGCCGCGGCCGCTTCGAATTTCAGCGCGGCGTTATGCTCTTCGGCAAGCGCGGCGAGCGCGGCGCCATGGCTCGCGAGCAGCGCCTTGTTCGCGGTGACGACATGCTTGCCGTTCGCCAGTGCATCCCGCACCAGCGCGTGCGCCACGCCGTTCTCGCCGCCGATCAATTCGATGACCACATCGGCGTCGGACTTGGCGAGCGCGACGGGGTCATCGCTCCACGCGATGGCGGAAAGATCGGTGGCGCGGCGTTTCTTGCGGTCGCGGGCGGAGACGGCGACGAGTTCGAGCTTGCGGCCCGCGCGTTCGGACAGTTCATCGCCGCGCAGCGCGAGCAGCCGCGCGACACCGCCGCCGACGGTGCCCAGGCCTGCAATGGCGATACGAAGAGGCTTCATTCTCAAATTTCCTACCCTCCCTCACGGGGAGGGTGGAAAGTTCAGCTTTGCACGAAGATCTCGGCGCGGCGATTGCCTTCCTCGCCCTGCGGCATCGATTCGTAATAGACTGGCTGGGCATCGCCCACCGCTTCCACCAGAACCTTGTTCGCGGGCACGCCCAACGCGATCAGCTCACGCGCGACGGCATTGGCGCGCGCCTGCGACCGCTCGAAGTTGAAGATCAGGTGACGTTGCAGCGACATGCTCGCGGTGCGGCTGGAGGAATGGCCGACGACGCGGATGTAACCCTGTCCGCCCGCGGCCTGGAACGCCTGCACGGCCGCGCGAACCTGCGCCTTGCCGGAGCCGTTCAGCACCGTGGTGTCATGCGGGAAGAACACCACCGACGTCGGCGGCAGGCCCGCGGTGTTGGAATAGACCGAAGCGGTTGGCGCGACGGAGCCGCCCTGCAGCGCGTCGAAATTGGCGACAACGGCGCCGCTCATCCTCTCGGGCCCGCCCATCGCCTTGCCGGGCGTGGCCATGGCGGCGCCGGACGACGGCATCGCCACCGAACCGGCGCCGGAGGTCTGGCGGTAGCGTGCGATGATCGGCGCGGGCACGAATTGCGAAACCGACGGATCGAGCGGCGGCGCCTTGGACGGCTGGAAGCCGAGATCGGCATCGGAAACCTGGCCCTGCGCACCTGTGACCGGACCGGATGAAGACAGGGCCGTCGGCATCATGGGCGCATTCATCGGCACGGCGGGCAGGCTGCCGGACATTGGGGCCGGCATCGGCGTCGCGACCGGTGCATCGGCCATCGCAACCTGCGTGGCCGGCGTCGCCGAAGAACTTGTCCCTGAGACGGCCGGAACGGCGGGACCGCCGGATGAAGATGGCATCGGGGTCGCGGCAACCGTGCGTGTCGGGCGCGCGGCGGGCGCCGCGGACGTGTCGCCGGTACCGGGACCGCCGGTTGCGTCGATGGCGCCATTGTCGCCGGTGTCGGGCGCCGTGCTGGCGGTCTGTTCGGCGGGCTGCGGCGCAGCGGCCGGCGCCGGAGTTGTGGACGCCTGGTGGCTCGGCGGCGCGGTGCTGGCGACATCGTCGGCCGATGGCGGCGGTGGTGCGCCCGGTGGCGGGGCAGCGGCTTCAGTACCGCCGCGCAGGGCGTCGCCGCTATATTGGTTGTGCGCCTGATCCTGCTTGAGCGAATCGGCGACCTGCTTCTGATCGTCCGGCGTGGACGGCACGGCAGGCTTGTCGGGGATGCCGGCGAGATCGGGCGCTTGCTGGCCGTTATCCGCCGTCTGGTCCATCTGCTCGCCGGAAGACGTTTCGCCAGCGTCTCCGCCCATCCAGCCGGGGATGATCGAACACGCGCCCAAACCGCCAGCCACGGCGGCAATGACCGCCGCGCGCGCGAGCAATCCCGGCAACCGACCCAGTACCAACGTCATGCCCAAGCCTCCGTGTAGCCGCCCCATATACCCGTCCACTGGGCGGGTTCCAAGGGAAACTGCGAGCGAAATCAATGATTCTTCGGTTACGTGGCAATCATTTCCGCTGTTGGTCTGCCTTGCGGTTGTGCAGCTGCACACGTTAACTAGGGCCGATATCATTGCAGGTGCGAAATGGCCGGGAAGACCTCCGAAACGCCTCCACGCGACACCCCGCGCGAAAAAGACGCCTACAAGATCGGCGATCCGGCGGCATTCACCCGCAACATGATGCGGGTCGGCCAGCAGTCGCAGCGCCTGTTGTCGGACTTCATGAAGCGGCAATCCGCCAAATCCAAGAACGAGCCATCCGATCCGCTCAACCTGGGCAACACGTTCATGGAACTGTTGCGCGGCATGGCGTCGGACCCCGGCGCGATGGTCGAGGCCCAGTTCAAGCTGTGGCGCGACTACATGAACCTGTGGGAGCACACCGCCCGCCGCATGATGGGCGGCGACGCCGCGGACGTGATCTCGCCCGCCTCCGGCGACAAGCGCTTCAAGGACAAGGACTGGGACGAGAACCAGGTCTTCGCCTTCATCAAGCAAAGCTACCTTCTCACCGCCAACTGGATGCAGGAGACCGTCGCCAAGGCGGACAACAAGCTCGACATCAAGTCGCGCAAGCGCATCGAATTCTACACCAAGCAGTTCGCGGACGCGATCGCGCCGACCAATTTCGTGATGACCAATCCCGAAGTGCTGCGCGCCACCTTCCAGAGCAACGGCGAGAACCTGGTGAAAGGCCTCGACAACCTGCTCGAAGATCTCGACCGCGGCCAGGGCCAGCTTTCCATCCGCCAGTCGGCCGACGCGTTCCGAATCGGCGAGAACATCGCGACCGCCCCCGGCAAGGTGGTGTTCCGCAACGCGCTGATCGAACTTCTCCAGTTCGATCCCACGACCGAGAAGGTTTATGAGCGTCCACTGCTGATCTTCCCGCCCTGGATCAACAAGTTCTACATCCTCGATTTGCGCCCGGAGAATTCCTTTATCCGCTGGGCGGTGGACCAGGGCTACACGGTGTTCGTCGCCTCTTGGGTGAACCCGGACCGCAAGCTGGCGCAGAAGACCTTCGAGGACTACATGCGGGAGGGCATCTTCGAGGCGCTGGACGCCGCAAAGAAAGCCACCGGCGCCGACAAGATCAACACGATCGGCTACTGCATCGGCGGCACGCTGCTCTCGGCCACCCTCGCCTACATGGCCGCGACCAAGGACGACCGCATCAACTCCGCCACCTTCTTCGCCGCGCAGGCGGACTTCAGCGAGGCCGGCGACCTGCAGGTCTTCATCGACGACGAACAACTCGACGCGCTGCAGCAGCAGATGGAGAACGACGGCGGCGTGCTCGAAGGGCGCAAGATGGGCACCACCTTCAACATGCTGCGCGCCAACGACCTGATCTGGTCCTTCGTGGTAAGCAACTATCTGCTCGGCAAGGAGCCGGCGCCGTTCGACCTGCTCTACTGGAATTCCGACACGACGCGCATGCCCGAGGCGACGCATCTGTTCTATCTGCGCCAGTTCTACAAGAACAACGCGCTCTCCACCGGCAAGATGAGCTTCGACAACGTGAAGCTGGATCTGCACAAGGTGAAGGTGCCCGTCTACCTGCAAAGCGCGAAGGACGATCACATCGCGCCGTTCCGCTCGGTCTACAAATCCACCCACCTGTTCGGCGGCCCGGTCCGTTACATCATCGCCGGCAGCGGCCACATCGCCGGCGTGATCAACCCGCCGAGCGCCAACAAGTACCAGTTCTGGACCAACGACAAATTCGGCGGCGAAAAAGGCAAGCCCTACCCCGCCACCGTCGAGGACTGGCAAGCCGGCACGACGGAAACGCCCGGCTCCTGGTGGGGCGACTGGGACAAATGGCTCTCCAAACTCTCCGGCAAGAAAGTCGCCGCACGCAAACCCGGCGACGGCAAGCTCAAAGTTCTGGGCGACGCGCCGGGGACATATGTTAAGGTGAAGGCGGAGTAGAAGCGGACACCATAGAAGCCCATCGCGTCATGTTCATCCGGTCCTAAGCGCCCTTCTGGGACTTCTTCTGCTCTTCGTCCTGGGCTTTGCGGATCATGTCTTCGCCCATGCTCTTCATCGCAGCACCACGCGTGATCAAGATGGCGCCGCAACGCGTGGCTTCGGCGCGGATATCGTCCTGCGACAGCTTGTGCAAGTCGTCGATGAGCCGGGTTTCCAGATCGAGATCAGGCGTACGCGCATCAAGGCGCCCCATGAAATACATGTTCGCCATCGTCCCGGCGGTTACGAGGGATGGATTGCCGGAATTTGCCATGTTAATCGCGACGAGCACACAGCGCACGTCGGCTTCGGTGGCGACCTCCGTGGCATCGCTTGTCGTATCCGCGGACGATGTCGCGGTGCCGGCCAAACAGAGGACTGCGGCAGCGAGCAGTGTGTAGCGCATTTGTTTCTCTCCATTCGTAGCCAAGATAGCCCAGCCCACCCGATCACAACATCCTTCTCCGTGCGTCCTTTCTCCAAAGGGACTCACGGGAGATCGCATGCGCGCGCAACCTTTCCTGCAATGGCTGAGCATGAACTACAATCCCGCGGTCGCGCAGGCCGTGGCGGGAGCGCCGCAGTTTCGCGGCGGCTGGGAGGGATGGCTGCAGGTCGAGATCGCCCGCACCTTCCTCGCGCAGGGCGGCAGCGCCGTCTGCGAGCGCGAGATGCCCTACCCCGACGGCAACGGCGCCTATGTCAGCTATGCGCCGGCCACCGGACAGGCGGCGCCGGGCGCGGCGGGCAATGGCGCGGCGCGCTGCGATTTCTACCTGCAGCGCAACGCCGGGATCCTCGACCAGACCTATCTCGAATTGAAATGCAGCAACTCGCTGGCGCCGCAGCCGGCGACCGATGCGTGGGCGCGGTTCGACAACGACATCACCAAGATCACCGCGGTGGCGGGCGTCAACAACCTGCTCAACTGCATCGCGCTGCTCGGCGTCTGGGGGATCATCGACCCCAACAACAACGCCAACCAGGGCGGCCCGAACGGCCATCCGCTGAACTGGTACTGGCAGGGTGGGCGCTCGGCCTATATCTGGGACACCTCGCTCGTCCCCAATCCGCAGAACCCCGCCGCCGTCGTCACCACGCTGCAGGCGGCGCAGCAGGGCGTGCAGAACGTGCTGCAGAACAACCGGCTGCTGATCATCGCGGTGTCGCCGCCATAGGACGCGGCATTCGCCGAGCCCTATTGCACCGACGCTTCCAGCAGCCGGACGAACTCCTCCTTCTGCTTGTCGTCGATCCAGCGCACCACGGCGACCATGTCGTGCTCGGTGTCGATGAACACGATGTTGTCGCCATTGCCGATGAAGGCGGCAGCGTCGGCGCGCGCGGCGGGGAAGAGCTTCTGGCCGGTGTTGAGGAACCAGTTCATGTAGCCATAGCCGGGATTGGGCCCCGTCGGCGTGCGCGCCATCTTGATCCATTGTTCGGAGAGGATCTGCCGGCCGCCCCAATTGCCGTTGTTCAAACCCAGCAGTCCCATCCGCGCCAGATCTCGCGCCGAGATGAACATGCCGCCGCCCCAATGCCCGCCGCCCGGCACCACATGGATGCGCTTGCCGCCGATGACGACCCAGGAATTGGAATAGCCTTCCCAATGCCAGCTATCGGACGCGCCGATTGGATCCATCACATATTGCTTGAGCACGCCGGGCAACGGACGTTTCCACAGATAGGTGAGCGCGAGCGAGAACGCGTTCACCCGCACGTCCGAATATTTCCATTGCTCGCCGACGGGCGGCGGCCCCGCCGCGAGTTCGTCCCACGCATTCTTGCCGGGACGGTCCGCCCACCACGGCTTGCCCCACATCGTGCCGACCCAGCCGGAGGTCTGCCGCAGCATCTCGTCCCAGGTGATGGGCTGGTTGTGTGGCAGCATGAAGTCGGGCGTAGGGCGCACATAATCGATCACCCGGTCGTTCACGTCGCGGATCATGTGCCTGTCGAACGCGATGCCCGCGACGGACGACAGGAACGTCTTCGTCGCCGAATGCGTCATGTCGACCGCATGGGTATCGCCCCATTCGGCGACGATGTAGCCATGACGGATGACGATGCCGTTGGCCGGCGCATGCACGCTGAGCGGACCGATGGGATCGGAGAACGGCTCTTTCGCGAATTGCAGCGGGATGGTGATGCGCTGGTCGCGCTGGTCGATCACGCCGTCGAGATCGGGTGTGAGCCTGGTCTCATGCGCCACCGCGAAGTCGATTGCGGCCTGCAGCTTCGCCGGATCGAAGCCCTCTTGCGCGGGCGTGTGCGTTTGCCACTCGGTCCCGGGCGGCGGAACGTAGTCCGCGGCGAAAGCGGACGTCGCGAGGAGGAGTGTTGCAACGAAAAAAGAAACCACCCTCCCCTCGAGGGAGGATCGACAATTTGCTTCGCGCAGCGGCGCAAATTTCGGGAAGGGGCTCAGGCATGGGCCGTCGAATGAGCCCCTTCCCGAAAAACGCTTCGCATTTTTCGACCCTCCCTCAAGGGGAGGGTAACAAGAATACATCATGGCTTTGTGTCCTTCATCGCCGCCGCTACCGCGAGGCTCGCGGGATCGCCGCGCGCTTCCAATCCCGCGAGTACGCCGGCGAAATCGACGGGCTTCTTGTCCTGTGAGAGTTTGAGCTTGCCTTGCAGCCGTTCGAACGCAAGCGAGAAGCCCACGATGCCGTTCAGCAGCGCTTCGGTGCGCTCCGGCGGCACCTTGCCGATAAGCCACGGCGTCTTCGGCACGAGCTTTTCTTCTTCCTGCGCGGAGAGATCGATCACCAGCTTGCGCAAATCCTCGCGCGACAGACGTCGCAGCGCACCCTCGCCCTCCACCACCATGTAATTCCACGTCGGCACCGTCACGATCTCGCGATACCAGTCCGGCGAGATATAGGCATCGGCGCCCATCACGCTGATTGAAACGCGCGCGCCGTCTGCCAGCGCCACCAGCGGGTTGCCAAGCGCCAAGTGAAACCGGATGCCGCCCAACTGGCCGTTCTGCGCATCCACCACCACCGGCGCATAGGCGAACTGCACCGCGCCCTCACGGCTCGCCGCCACCGTCGCGAAAACGCGTTCGCGCAGCACCGCGTGGAGCACGGCGGCGTCGTCCACGGCAAAGGCGGACGGCCGGTACATTCACACAAGTCCTGTCGTTTCGGGCAGGCCGAGCATGATGTTGAGGTTCTGCACCGCCGCCCCGCCCGCGCCCTTGCCCAGATTGTCGAGCATGGCGACAAGCCGCGCCTGCCGCGTCTCGTCGTTGCCGAAGACGAACAGCGTCATGCGGTTGGTGTTCTTCAGCATCTCCGCATCGAGATTGGCGAGCGCGGCGCTTTCTTCGAGGCTCGCCACATCCACCAGCGCCTCGCCGCGATAGGCGTCCGCCAGCGTTGCCTGCAATTCGGCGAGGCTCGGCTTTCCGGGCAGCGCCCAGGATTGCAGCGGCACCTCGACCAGCATGCCGCGATAGTAACGGCCGACACTCGGCGCGAAGACGGGCGGATGGCCGAGGCCGGCGTGCACGCGCATCTCCGGCACATGTTTATGCGCGAGGCTGAGCGCATAGGCACGCACCGCGGTCTCGACGTAACGTGGGCTGTCCTTCGCCTCGAACTCCTCGATCATCGCCTTGCCGCCGCCGGAATAGCCCGACACTGCGTTCACCGTGAGCGGGAAATTCGCCGGCATGATACCGGCGCGCACCAGCGGCCGCGCCAATGCGATGAAGCCGGTGGGATAGCAGCCTGGGTTCGACACCCGCAGCGAAGCCGCGATCTTCGCCCGCTGGCCATCGCCCATTTCCGGGAAGCCATAGGCCCAGCCGGGCGCGGTGCGGTGGGCGGTGGAAGCGTCGATCACGCGAACGGTGTTCTTCTCGATCAGCGACACCGATTCCCGCGCCGCCTCGTCCGGCAGGCAGAGAATCACCAGGTCGCTCTCGTTCAGCGCCTCCCGCCGCGCGGCCGGATCCTTGCGCTGGGCATCGGAAAGCCGCACCAGTTCAAGATCGGCGCGGCTTTCCAGCCGCTCGCGAATCTCAAGCCCCGTCGTGCCCGCCGCCCCGTCGATGAAGACCTTTGCCGCCATGTGTCCGCCTGCCCGCGCCCTGCCGTCATTGACAGTCCGTAAGGTGGCCTTTTAGCTCATCTTGAGCGGCGAATCCGAGTCTTTCGGTTTCGCGCCTCGGTGTGCGCCGTCACCCGCACTGCACGACGAGGCCTTGCCTCGTAAGGAGACGATCATGGGGCCGATCGACGCCAACAAGCTTTGGCAGAATTTCCTGGACACGGTTCAGAACCATTACATGGACTTCGATGGCCGCATCGGCAGAGCGCAGTTCTGGTTCTACTGTCTCGTCGTTTTCGCATTGTGGATTGGCGCACTCGTCGTTGCAGCGATCACGACGCATTTGCTCCTTACCTTGTTTGCTCTCGCCCTTCTGCTGCCGAATCTCGGCATGACGGTTCGCCGGCTGCATGACACCGGCAAGCCGGGCATATGGGTGCTGCTTCTCGCAGTGCCGCTCGTGCTGTTCATGCTGATGGGTATATTTGCGATATTGGGCGGGGCTTTGGGCTTTCTGGCGATGCTCTATGCGTTCACCAGGCTCATCTCGCTCGTGTCGCTCGTGTGCTTCATCGCGCTGGTCTACTTTTGCGCCCAGCCCGGAACGCCAGGCGGCAATGCCTTTGGCGCCGTGCCGCCGGTGTGGACGCCCGGCCCGGGCGCGCCGTAAGCAGAGTATTGCCGAATTCCAAGGAAAGGGACGCTTCGCGGCGCCCTTTGTGCTTTTTTGCATCGCACGACGACACAGTATTGATCGCCGCTACCGTCGTCTACATCAAAGAAAGACGCGCACAAACCGGCCTCATCATCAAATTTATATTTCTCCAAATCTGCAAATACCTGGATATCAATTGGCGGTTTAACGATTGATTCTGTCAAATTTGGCCCTGTTCGCACTTTGTTAAGACTCTCAGGACTATGGTCCCTCCCGCACAAGTAGTAATAGCGGCTCGCAGCTTTCTCTAGGTTGTTAGGCCGGTCACCCTCTGGGAGAAGTTCATGCACGGTCTCAAGCACCCCTTCCGCAGTCCTGCCTGCCAGATTGGCATTCTGACGCTTGCCCTGATGGCCGGCTCCGCAACCGCTGACGCCACCACCGCCACCGGCACCTTCGCGGTGACGGCGACGGTACTGTCGGGTTGCGCGGTGGTGGCCACCGACCTGATCTTCGGCAACTACACCAGCACCTCAGGCACCCCGCTCGACGCCACCAGCACGGTCGTCGCCACCTGCACCAGCGGCGTGGCCTACACTGTCGCAGCCGACGCAGGCACCGGTACCAGCGCCACCGAGGCCGCCCGTTCCATGACCGGCCTGATCGGCGGCGGCGCGCTCAACTACCTACTCTACACGAACTCCGGTCACTCCACGCTGTGGGGCGACGGAACGCTCTCGACGACTACCTTCGGCGGCACCGCCGGTCTCCTGCCCACCACCTACACCGTGTATGGCCGCATCCCGATCTCGCAGCACCCCGCTGCCGGTCTCTATGCGGACCTCGTCACCGTCACGCTGACCTATTAGGCCGCGTCATGCGCTGGGGGGCAGGGTTCAGTTTGGGACTGGCCGCGGCCGCCGCTCTGTTGGCGACGTCCCCCGCCGCGGCCGGTTCCATCGAGATCGCGCCGACAACGATAGAGGTGCCGGCGCGCGCCGGCACCGCCGTCGTCTACATCACAAACCACGGCGATCAGGCGATCGTCGCCCAGGTGCAGGCCTACGACTGGCGGCAGACGGACAAAGGCGAGCAGCTCGATCCCAGCACCACGCTGTCGATCAGCCCGCCCATGGCGCGCGTGCCGCCCGGCCAGCGCCAGACCATACGCCTCGCCATCACGCCCGACCCCGGCGCCACGACCGAACGCAGTTTCCGCCTGCTGATCAGCGAACTTCCCGATCCTTCGGGCCCTGCCACGCTGGGTGTCCGCGTGATGCTGCAATTCAGCGTGCCTGTCTTCGCGGCTGGCAAGCAGCCCCGGCAGGCACAACTGGTCTGGTCACTCGACCGCGACGCCGCCGGCGTGACGCTCACCGCGCGCAACGACGGAACGCTGCACGCCAAACTGGTCGCGCCGGCGCTGATAACGGCTGATGGAAAGCGCATCGCCGCGACGCCCGCCGGGCTCGCTTACATATTGCCCGGCGCAGCGCAGCGCTGGACGATCCCGGCAAGCGATCTCAGACCCGGCGAAGACGTGCACGTCTCCGGGCGCGACGACGCGGACGGCAACGCCCTCGACGCAACGCTCGCCATTCCCAGATGAGCACGCCGCGCGCCGCGACGCTGGCCGCCATCGCATGGCTCCTGTGCTCGGCGGCCGCCGCCGCGTCGCCGGATGATCCGTTGCTGCTGGAGATCTGGATCAACGGCCACTCTGACCATATCGTTGCGACCGTCGCGAAACGGGGCGGCGAACTCTGGGCCAAAGCCAGCGATCTTCAGGCTGCCGGCGTCAAGGTTATGCCGCAGGAGAAGACCACGGACGGCTTGGTTGCGGTGACATCGCTGAGCGGCGTGACCGCGAAGATCGTCGACACCGAACAGAAGCTCGAAATCGCGGCGGTGAAAAACCGGCTCGCGCCGCAAGTGTTCGACCTGCGCGCGATACCGCCTCAAACGCAATCCACGTCTGCCTACGGTTTCATCGGGGCCTATAATCTCGCCGCCACGGTCGACAATCTGGGTCATCTGGGCAACACGTCCGGGATCGGCGCGGAATTGGGCGGCACATTCTTTTCGCCCTGGGCGACGCTCACCGGCAACGGCATTTTCGAAGACGACCCCGGTTTCTCCCAGGCGACGCGCCTCGACACGACGCTCGAGTTCGACCAGCCCGGTTCCTTGCGCGCTTGGCTGATCGGCGACGCGATCTCGGGCAATCTCGACTGGTCGCGGCCGGTGCGTTTCGCGGGCTTCCAGGTCGCGACGGATTTCACCTTGCGGCCCGATCTCGTCACCATGCCGCTGCCTGCTTTCTTCGGCGACGCGGCCGTGCCCTCCACCGTGGACGTCTTCGTCAACGCGGCGCGCGTCTTCGAGACCGGCATGGATCAGGGCCCGTTCGAGATCGACAACATCCCCGTCGTCACCGGCAGCGGCCAGGCGAGCATCGTGGTGCGCGACGCGCTCGGCCAGGAGACCGCGGTGCAGCTCCCCTATTTCGCGTCCGATGCGCTGTTGCAGAAGGGCCTTTCCGCTTACGATTTCGACGCCGGATTTCTCCGCCGCGAATACGGCATCAACAGTTTCGACTATGCCGATCCCCTCGCGATGGGCACATGGCGCTACGGCCTGACCAATTACCTCACGATCGAAACCCATGCCGAAGCCTCCCAGGACACGCAGCTCGTGGGCGCGGGCATGGCATTCTTTCTTGGCGCCTACGGCGTGGCGCAGTTCGACGCCGCGCAAAGCACAAGCGACCAGAACGGACAACGCCGCGGCGGCACGCTCGTTTCCGCATCGGTCAGCAGCCAATGGCGCCAGTTCGGGGCATTCGGCTCGGTGGTTGCGACGTCCGGTCATTACGACGACATCGCGAGCCTTGACGCATTGCCGCCGCCGAAACTGCAATTCCAGGCGGGCGGCAACGTCAATCTCGGGCATGCCGGATCGCTCGGCATCGCCTGGATCAACATCGAGCGCGACGGTGAAACGCCATCGCGTCTCGCATCGGCCTCCTATTCTCTGTCCCTCGCCGACCGCTGGTATTTCGGCACGACGGGTTTTTACGATTGCGTCAACAAGGTCTGGGCCGCCGAACTGTTCCTCAGCATCGCCCTCGACAACGGCGCGCTCGCACAGGCCAGCGTCCGCACCGGCACGCACGACGACGAAGTGCAGGCGGGCGTGATCAAGGGCGCCGATCCCGATGGCGGCTTCGGCTACCGGCTCACCGCTGCCACCGGCGATCTCGACATCGACGAAGCCGAGGCCACCTGGATCGGACCGCACGGCAGCATCGATGCGGGGCTGTCCTCCGTAAACGGACAATTGTCCGGCCGCGTGCTCGCCACCGGCGCCGTCGTCGCGATGGATGGCGGCGTCTATGCAACGCAAGTGCCGAACGGCGCGGTAGCGCTGGTCCATGCGGGCGAACCCGGCGCGCGCATCTATCGCGAGAACCGCGAGGTCGCGGTGGCGGACGATGACGGCGACGCACTAATCACAAACCTTCAGCCCTATGCCGAGAACCGCATCTCCGTCGATCCGCAGGATTACAAAATGACCGCGATCCTGGACACGACGCAGAAGACCGCCGTGCCCCGGCGCCGCAGCGGCGTGATCGTGGACCTCGCGCCCATCGCGCATCATCCGGCCGTGGTGGTGCTCGCCTTCGCCGATGGCACCGCGCCGCAACCCGGCTCGCGCGTCGCACTGGACGACGGCGGCGCACCGCTGGTTGTGGGCCGCGGCGGCGAAATCTTCTTCGGCGATCTCGACAGGCCGCAACATGGCGCGGTGCAACTGGGGCACGGCATATGCCGCTTCTCGGTGTCCCCGCCGGCGGTTCCCAAGACGGACACGATCCCGACACTCGGCCCGGTGCTCTGCACGAAGGATCCGGCGACATGAAATCGCGCACTGCGTTTTTGACCGCCTTCACGCTGCTCACCGCGACGCCCGCGATGGCCGCCACATGCGGCGGCGTGTTGAACCCGGTGCTCGTCGTCCCCACTGCAGTCTCGTTCGGCCTCTACCAGCCGGGCTCTTCCGATACGCCGGCCAACGGATCGATCGCGGTGTCCTGCACCGTGACGTTGGGCTCCGCGCTCCCGACTTTCACCATCGCGATATCGAGCGGAAACGCCCATCAATTCACGCCGCGGCAGATGAGCTTCCTCGGCACGCCGCTCAACTACAATCTCTACACCACCGGTTCCTTCGGCCAGATCTGGGGCGACGGGACGGCGCCAAGCGTGACGCAGTCCTATTCCGCGGGCGCCGCGCAAACGACATTCACGGTCTACGGCCTGATCCCGCACGGCCAATTCGTGGCGCCAGGCCTCTATTCCGATGGCGTCACCGTGACGGTGACGTTCTGATCCGCTGCCCGCAGGCGGTCGCTGCTTAATGACGATCCTGCGGCGCGTAGACCGCGGCGTTCAGGATATGATCGACGCGGCCGGCCCCCAGAGGCAGATAGCAGGTCTCGAACAGCACGAAGCGCTTGTCCGGCGCATCCCAGCCGATCTCTGAGCGGAACGCATAGGCGCAGCCGCTCTTGCGCACCAGATCGTAGGACCCCTTGAGCCGCCTGCCGAATTTCGGCGACGCGGTGATGACGTCGCTCACGCGCCGGTGCTGGTAGCTCGTGCCATAGGCTTGCACATGGGCATCGCCGATCGTGCGGAACTCATAATCCACGCCGTCGTCCAGCACGCGCGCCAGACTGATATATTTGAGCGCGTTGCCCAGCCTGCGGAGCGAAAGCTTCTCGCGCGGCGGCATCGCCCCCGAGCCTCGCCACTCCTGCCATGCGGCGAATACGTTCTGCAGCACGGGGCTTTCAAGCTCGGCAAACGGGATCAACGCCACAGACGCGCTTCCGGATGCCGAACCCGGTGCCACCGTGAATGCTTTCGACATGCGCAACGCCTCTCATGTGCGAGGACGATGTCACAATGCGCCAAATCCGGACAAGGCGCCCGCGCCGTCGAAAGCATGAATAACGAATGGTTGACCGATCGGTTAGACTCCGCGCCGGTTGCAGCGCTGCAAAACGTTCACCGGCGCCCGAGCATGGCAAAACGCCCGCTCACCGAGCGGGCGCTTCGCGTTCATTCCGTTACGGCTTGGAACCCTGGTTCTTCCGGGATTCCATGTCCTTCGAGCCGCCTTTGTTGGCGCCGGTCTTGTCGCTGCCGCCGGTCAAATCGTCCTGGCCGCGGCGGCCTTCCTGCTGCTGTTGCTGTTGCTGCGGGTTGTTACGCTGCCCGCCCTGCTGGCCTTGACGGTCGTTCGGCTGATGGTTCTGGCCCATGGTTTCCTCCTGTTGGGACAGCAGGATAACGATGGAACACGCGCCGCGGTTTCGGCACATTCTTGCCATATGAAAATCCGCCGCGGATTTATTTTCGCGGGCCGCGGCGCGGCGCCAAGGCGGCACATAACAAAACAGCGGTCCGGATTTCTCCGGGCCGCCGCTTTGAAACAATTCGATACGCCGCGTTATCTTTTCGAGAACTGGAAGCTTCTGCGGGCTTTCGGGTGGCCGTACTTCTTGCGCTCGACGACGCGCGGGTCGCGGGTCAGGAAGCCGCCGGGCTTGAGCACCGGTCGCAGGCTGGGCTCGTAGGCGATGAGCGCGCGGCTGATGCCATGGCGCACGGCGCCGGCCTGGCCGGAAAGGCCGCCGCCGACGACCGTCACGACGATGTCGAACTGGCCGTCGCGGTTCGCGGCGATCAGCGGCTGGCGCAGGATCATGCGCAGGACGGGGCGCGCGAAATAGATCTTCTCTTCGCGGCCGTTGACCGTGATCTGGCCGCGGCCCGGCTTGATCCAGACGCGGGCAACCGCGTTCTTGCGGCGGCCGGTGGCATAGGCGCGGCCCTTGGAGTCGCGATTGGGCTTTGCGGCCTCGGCCGCTTCGGCCGCGCTCGGGGGGGCTTTCGCCTTGATCAGCGTCGTCTTCAGATCGCCGAAGCTTTTGACTTCTTCCGCCATGGTCAGGCCGCCTTCGCTTTGCGGATTGGGGAATTCTTTTCGTTCATGCTGCCCACGTCGAGCGCCTCGGGCTGCTGCGCCTCATGCGGATGCTCCGCACCCGGATAAACGTGCAGGTGAGAGAGGCAGCGGCGGCCGAGAGGACCGCGCGGCAACATGCGCTCGATCGCCTTCTCGACGATCCGCTCGGGATACTTGCCCGCGAGGATCGCGCCGGCGGTGCGGGACTTGATGCCGCCGATATAGCCGGTGTGCCAGTGATAGACCTTGGTCTTGAGCTTGTTGCCCGTCAGCACGGCCTTGGTGGCGTTGACCACGATGACGTGGTCACCGCAATCCATATGGGGCGTGAAGGTGGGCTTGTGCTTGCCGCGCAGGCGCATCGCGATGATCGAGGCGAGCCGGCCGACGACGAGGCCTTCGGCATCGACGACGATCCACTTCTTCTCGATCTCGGACGGCTTGGCCGAGTAGGTTTTCATGGCAGAATGTCTCCGAACCAGGTCCGAAGCGGAAATGGCTTCCGGCTCGGGAGGCGTCCTGTACGCGAGACGCATGGGGCGGTCAAGCAAAAAGCCAGTGTTTCTGGGCATTAAAGGGTTACGGTACTATAATACCGTAAAAAGACATGGCGAAAGGTAAAACATCCGGCGAAATCCGCGTGGGCATCGGCGGGTGGACGTACGAGCCGTGGCGCGGCGGGATGTTCTATCCCAAAGGCCTAGCCCAGGCGCGCGAGCTGCAGCATGCCAGCCGCGCCCTCACCACGATCGAAATCAACGGCACCTATTACAGCACGCAGAAGCCCGCCAGCTTCCGCAAATGGGCGGACGAGACGCCGGACGATTTCGTGTTCTCGGTGAAAGCGCACCGCCTCGCGACCAATCGCAAGGTGCTGGCGGAGGCGGGGCCGTCGATCGAACGGTTCCTGACGAGCGGCCTTTCCGAGATGAAGCACAAGCTCGGCCCCATCCTGTGGCAGATGGCGCCGTTCAAGAAATTCGAGCCGGACGACTTCGAAGCGTTCCTCGCGCTCCTGCCGAAGACGCTGGACGGCCGCTCGTTGCGCCATGCGGTGGAAGTGCGTCACGAGAGTTTCGTGGTGCCGGAATTCGTGGCGCTGGCGCGCAAATACGGCGCGGCCATCGTCTACGCCCATCACGAGAAATACCCCGCCATCGCGGATGTGACGGCCGATTTCGCCTATGCGCGGCTCCAGCAGAGCGCGGCGAAAGTGGAGACGGGCTACACGCCGGCCGCGATCCGGAAATGGGCAGCCTGCGCGCAGGATTGGGCGCAAGGCAAGGCGCCGCCCACCCCGCCCTCCGTGGGCAAGGCGGGAAAAGCGGCGAAGACGGACGTGTTCGTCTATTTCATCTCCGGCGCCAAGGAGCGCGCGCCGGCGGCGGCGCAAGCGTTGTTGAAGGCCCTGAACAAAGCCTAATCAGCGAAACCGGAAAATATCCGCGTCCTTGTCCGGCTCTCCCTTCAGCAAAGTCGGCACAATCTGCGAGGCGATGACGCTGTAGATCGTGCCGTTGCCGCCGAAGCCCATCACGGCGAAGCAGTTGGGCATGCGCGGCACCCTATCGATGATCGGCAACCCGTCGTCGCTCTCGCCGAATGCGCCGGTCCAGCGATGCGAGATGGAAAAATCGAGCCCAGGAATGAGCTTGCGCGCCTTCACCGCGAGCCGCGCGGCTTTGCGGTCCAGACTCCGCGCACGATAAGAGGCCAGGTCGATATCCTCATCCTCGCCGCCGATGACGAGCCGTCCGTCCGGTGTCGTGCGCATATAGAGATAGGGATCGGCGGCCTCCCACACGAGCGTTTCGTCCAGCCAGCGCGGATAGTGCGCGCGCGGGCGCGTCGCGATGGCCCAGCTCGACGTGATTTTCGTGCCCTTGCGCGGCAGGCCCTTCATCAACTCGTAGCCGGTGCAGAGCACGCATTGCCGCGCCTCTATGAAATGTTCGCCAGTGTCGAGCATCACGCCGTGCCGGGTTGCCAGGATATCTTCGATCCGCACGGGGCTGTAGATCGCAACACCCGCTTGCGCCGCACGGCGCAACAGTCCCGCGGCAAGCTGTACAGGATTGGCGATGGCCGAACCGGGACTGAGGATCGCACCGGTGCGGTCGATGCCGAACTGCGCGCGCAACGCGGCCGCATCGAGATACTCGCCGGGCAGCCCCGCACGATGGCGCGCCTTGATCTCGCTCCGCAGTCCGCGAAATCCCATGCTGTCGCCCGCAAGATAGAGCGATTGCCGCCGCTCCAATCCGCAGCGGATCGCTTCTGTGCGAACGATCTCGACGAGATCCTGGGTCGCGCGATAGGATCGCTGCCAGGCGCGCGCCGCCTTCGGCCCGATCCTGTCGCGCAATTCCGTCAGCGGCGTATCGATCTCGAACTGCAGCAGCGCGGTGGACGCGGCCGTGCTGCCATGCGCGGGCGTGCGCCGGTCGAGCACCGCGATCCGTTCGTACCGGCCGGCCAGCGCGTGCGCGAGGAACGCGCCGCTGATCCCCGCGCCGACGATGGCGACGTCGACCTTGATCGAATCGCGCAATCGTCGCATAGGCACGTGTGCGCCGCCGGAGTGGGCCCAGACGGGATTGCCCGAGACCAGCCGTTTCTCATCCGTCGCGGATTGTGATTTTCGCATGGTCCCTGCCCGTTGCGCTAACGCGCCGGTCCGCGGCTTCGTTCCGGTTTCCTGGGGGCACGAAACACCCTATATATTCCGGATGAACGCACCTGTTTCCGAACCCTTGGTCCTCGCCACGCGCGATGGCGCCGTGCTGCGCCTCACGCTCAACCGCCCGGCCGCGCGCAACGCGCTGAGCGAGGGGCTGATGGCCGCATTGCAAACCGCGCTCGACGATGCGGCCGCTGACAACGCCGTGCGCGTGGTGATCGTCGCCGCCAACGGCCCCGCCTTCTCCTCCGGTCACGACCTCAAGGAGATGACCGCGCGGCGCAAGGATGCGGACGGCGGCCACGCCGCCTTCGCCGCGCTGTTCACGCAATGCTCCCGGCTGATGCAGACCGTCGTGCGCCACCCCAAGCCGGTGATCGCGCAGGTCCAGAGCATCGCCACAGCGGCGGGATGCCAGCTGGTCGCGAGCTGCGACCTGGCGGTGGCATCCTCGGTCGCGAAATTCGCCACGCCCGGCGTCAACATCGGCCTGTTCTGCTCCACACCGATGGTGGCGCTGTCGCGCAACGTCTCGCGCAAGCACGCTATGGAGATGCTGCTCACCGGCGAGATGGTGCCCGCCGAACGCGCCCGCGAGATCGGCCTCATCAACCGCGTCGTGGAGCCTCACGCGCTGGAGGCCGAAACGATGGCGCTGGCTCAACTGATCGCCTCCAAGCCCCGCACCACCGTCAAGATCGGCAAGGAAGCCTTCTACCGCCAGCTCGAAATGCCGCTCTCCGAAGCTTACGACTATGCCAGCCGCGTCATGACCGAAAACATGCTCGCCGCCGAAGCCCACGAAGGCATCGGCGCCTTCGTGGAAAAGCGCGATCCCAAGTGGCCGGAATGATGCCCCTCACAACGAGTTTGTAGATGCCCACCTATACCGACGACGTCCTCAAATCGATCCTGCGCAGCACCAAGACCATCGCGATGGTGGGAGCGAGCGGCAATGAGATGCGGCCGAGTTATTTCGCGATGAAGTATTTGCTCGACAAGGGCTTCAAGGTGATCCCGATCAATCCGGGCATGGTGGGCAAGACGATCCTGGACCAGCCGGTCTATGGCTCGCTGAAGGACGCGCCCGCGCCCGTCGACATGGTCGATATCTTCCGCGCATCGGACGCGGCGCCCGGCATCGTGCGCGAAGCGCTGGGCGAGAAGGACCGGCTCGGCATCAAGACGATCTGGATGCAGCTTGGCGTGGTCAACGAAGAGGCCGCGAGCCTCGCGCGCGAGGCGGGGCTCGCCGTCGTCATGGATCGCTGCCCGAAGATCGAATATGGCCGGCTCTCCGGCGAGATATCCTGGCTGGGCGTCAACCGCCGCACCATCGACAACCGCAAGCCCTTGCTGTTCAGCAAGGGCGGCGCGCTGGGGCGCCGGTAGATGCTCAAGATCTGGGGCCGGCGCAATTCGGTCAATGTGCAGAAGGTAATGTGGGCGGTGGGCGAACTCGGCCTGCCGCACGAGCATGTCGATGCCGGCGGATCGTTCGGCGGGCTCGACACCGACGAATTCGGCGACATCAATCCCAACCGTCGCGTCCCCGCGATCGACGACGGCGGCACCATCGTCTGGGAGTCGCACGCTATCGTGCGCTATCTCGCCGCCAAATACGGCGCCGGCTCGCTCTGGCCCGACGACGCCGGGATGCGGGCCAAGTCCGACATGTGGATGGACTGGACGCTCGCCGACCTGCAGCCCGCTTTCATTGGCGGCGTCTTCTGGAACTTCTACCGCACGCCGGAGGCACAGCGGAACTGGAACCTGATCCGCCAGGGCATCGCCCGCAGCGCCATATTGTTCCGCCTGCTCGACCGGCACCTGGAAGACAAGCCTTTCATCGCCGGCGACACGCTGACCATGGGCGACATCCCTGCAGGCGCCCAGCTCTACCGCTATTTCGAATTGGAAATAGACCGGCCGTCCCTGCCCAGCGTGGAGGGCTGGTATGCGCGGCTGCAGGAACGCGAAACCTTCCGCACCCATGTCATGGTGCCCTTTAACGAGCTCGAAGGACGCCTATCTTTCTAGCGTGGCCGCGAGACGGCCGGACGCCTGGGAGGATTACGGCCATGAGACTGATGTTCGCGGGGCTTGCCCTGATCGCCCTCTTCGCCCTGCCCGCCACGTCGGGCCTGGTCGACGCCAAAGGCTGCATAAAGGGCGCTGTGGTCGGCGGCGTCGGCGGCCACTTCCTCCACCACCCGGTGCTCGGCGCCCTCGCCGGCTGCGCCATCGGCCATCACGAAGCCGTCAAAAAGGACCGCGCACTCAAGGCCGCCGCCGCGCAGAAGCCGCCGGTGCAGCACGCGCATTAAGACGCCATTGAAGTGTTAGGTTTTGCGCTATAACAGCCGCGACGCATTCGCGACTGGAGCCAAGCATTGACCGACAAGCCGAGGACATCCACCGTCAACGCGAAGCTTTGGGGCGCACGGGCGCGCGACTGGGCGGACCTCCAGGAAGGCCAGATGAAGCCTGCCTATGAAGCGATGCTGTCGCGCTTCGTGACGGCGGGTACGCGCTATCTGGACGTGGGCTGCGGCTCCGGCATGGCGGCGCAGGTGGCCGCCGCGCGCGGCGCAAAGGTCAGCGGAACGGATGCCGCCGATCCCATGCTGGCAATCGCGCGCGAACGCACGCCGGGCGGTGACTTCCGCAACGCCGATCTCGAAGAGCTTCCCTTCGCCAACGCGACGTTCGGCTTCGTGACCGGATTCAACGCGTTCCAATATGCGGGCAATCCGGTAAAGGCCCTCGCCGAGGCCGGCCGTGTCACAAAGCCGGACGGTCATATCGTCGTCATGACATGGGGCCCGCCCGACAATATGCAGGCCGCCTCGCTGCTCGCGGCGTTGCGTCCGCTCTTGCCCGCGCCGCCGCCCGGCGCGCCCGGGCCGTTCGCGCTTTCGGATGAGACAGCGTTGCGCGCGCTGGCAACATCTGCCGGGCTTACGCCGGGCGATATCGTGGATGTGGAATGCGCATTCCAATATGCCGATCTCGCCATCGGGCAGCGCGCCCTGGGGTCGGCTGGTGTCGCGGTGCGCGCGGTCGAGAACTCCAGCGACGCGGCGGTCGATGAGGCGCACGCCAAGGCGCTGGCGCCGTTCCGGCAGGCGGACGGCAGCTATCGCATCCAGGCCTCGTTCCGTTGCCTGATTGCGCGGCCCGGCTGATTCCGCGATAACGATTCCAGACTTGCCGGGAGTTCCGCCGATGAACGAATACGGTTTCAACACGCTGGCCGTCCATGCCGGCGCCCAGCCCGATCCCGCCACCGGCGCGCGCGCAACGCCGATCTACCAGACGACGGCGTTCGCTTTCGAGAACGCGGATCATGCGGCAGCGTTGTTCAACCTGCAGGTCTTCGGCAACATCTATTCGCGCATCATGAACCCGACCAACGCGGTGCTCGAAGAGCGCATCGCGGCACTGGAGAACGGCCGCACCGGCCTCGCGGTCGCGTCGGGCCACGCGGCGCAGCTCATCGCGCTGCACACCTTGATGAGCCCGGGCGATCACATCGTCGCGGCGCGCCAGCTTTATGGCGGCTCGATCAACCAGTTCAGCCAGGGCTTCGCGAAATTCGACTGGCATGTCGGCTGGGCCGACGCGCGCGAGCCAGATTCGTTCAAGCGCGCGCTGACCGACCGCACCAAGGCTATCTTCATCGAAAGCATCGCCAATCCGGGCGGCATCGTCACCGACATCGAAGCCATCGCCGCTGTCGCGCATGAGGCGGGCGTGCCCCTGATCGTCGACAACACGCTGGCGTCGCCCTATCTGATCCGGCCGATCGAATGGGGCGCAGACATCGTCGTCCATTCGGGCACGAAATTTCTCGGCGGCCACGGCAATTCGATGTGCGGGCTGATCGTGGACTCGGGCAAGTTCGATTGGGGCAGCGGCAAGTACCCGACGCTCAGCGAACCGTGCCCATCCTATCACGGCATCCGCCTGTGGGAGACGTTCGGCGATCTCGCTTACGCCACGGCCTGCCGCGTGCTCGGCCTGCGCGATCTCGGGCCGGCGCTGTCGCCGTTCAACGCCTTCATGGTGCTGACGGGAATCGAAACGCTGCCCCTGCGCATGCAGAAGCATTGCGACAACGCCTTGCAGATCGCGCTATGGCTGAAATCACACCCCAAAGTCGAATGGGTGAGCTATGCCGGGCTGGAAGACGATCCCTGCTACAATCTGCACCGGCTCTATTGTCCCAAGGGCGCGGGCGCGGTGTTCACCTTCGGTGTAAAGGGCGGCTTCGAGGCGGGCATGGCGCTGGTCAACGGCGTGAAGATCGTCAGCCATCTCGCCAATGTCGGCGACACGCGCAGCCTGATCATCCACCCCGCCTCCACCACGCATCGCCAGCTCAACGAAGAGCAGCGCAAGGCGGCCGGCGCAGGCTCGGACGTCGTGCGCCTCTCCATCGGCATCGAAAACGCCGAAGACATCATCGCGGACCTCGATCAGGCGCTGGCGGGGGCGTAGTTCTTTTCACCCTCCCCTTGAGGGAGGGTCGAAAACGCTCTTGCGTTTTCGGGAAGGGGCTCATTCAACGGCGGCGAAATGAGTTTTCTCGACGCAATCGGATAGCGGGAGGGGTGAGCCCCTTCCCGAAAAATGCTTTGCATTTTTCGACCCTCCCTCAAGGGGAGGGTAAAGAAGCACGCCGCAACTCATACCCATGCCACAGCGCCGCGCTGAACAGCGCGACCGCCGTCGCCTGATGGGCGGCGGCGAGTGCGGTGGGAGCCTGGTTCAGCAGGGTGAGGATGCCGAGCACGATCTGGAACGCGGTGAAGCCGAGCACGAGATCGCCGCTCGTCCGCGCCGGGCCCGCGAGCTTGGCGCGGCGCCCGCGCAACCACAGCGCGACGGCGGCGATCGCGACGGTGTACGCCACCATGCGGTGGTCGAATTGCGCGAGGCCGGCGTTTTCGAAGAAGTTGAGGAACCACGGTTTGACGAACCACACCGCGTCCGGGAAGAAATGGCCGTCCATGCTGGGCCAGGTGTTGTAGACCAGCCCGGCGTGCAGCCCCGCGACGATGGCGCCGAGCAGCATCTGGAAATAGACAAGCCCGGCGAAGCCGAGCGTCCAGTTCGCAAACGGTGCGGCGCGCGCAACGGCAGGCTTCGGGCGCAGATATTCGAACGCCGTCCACAGGATCGCGCCGAACAGGATGATGGCGACGCCGAGGTGCAGCGCGAGCCGGTATTGCGAGACGGAGACGCGCGTCTCCAATCCGCTCTCCACCATCCACCAACCGACAAAGCCCTGCACCCCGCCCAGCAGGAACAGCACGACCATGCGCGGGATCTGCGCGCGCTTGATTGCCCCGCGCCATGCGAACCAGGCGAACGGCACGAAGAACACCACGCCCAGCACGCGGCCGAGCAGACGATGCGTCCACTCCCACCAGAAGATGCCCTTGAACGCATCCAGCGACATGCCCTGGTGCTCAAGGATATATTGCGGGATCTGCTGATATTTGTGGAACGCATCCATCCACGCCGCTGTGCTGAGCGGCGGGATCACGCCCATGATCGGGTCCCATTGCGTGATCGAAAGCCCCGAGCCTGTCAGCCGCGTGAGCCCGCCGATGGTCACCATGCAAGCGATCACCAGCGCGATGCCGAGCAGCCAGAGGCCGACGGCGCGCGGCCCGGGATTCCACAAACGCGATTGGGTGACGACTGTCATGGCCTCCCTTTAATCCGGCGGCGCGCGGCGGTCCATGCGGCCCTTCGGCCTTGCCTTTGGCCTGCGGCCCGACGCAATCTTGCCGGGTCGATCCGGGGGGAACGTCCCATGAAAATCCGCGCCCTTGTTCTGGCCTCCGCCGCCGTCGTTCTGGCGGCGTGTTCCGCGCCGAAGGACGAGCCGATGTCCGGCATGGGCGGGATGCCGCCGATGAAGATGGCGCCGATGCCGGCGGCCTATATGGGCGAGGCCGACAAGCCGGGCGCGCCGGTGTTCAACGGGCTGGGCACGCTGCATCACGCGATCAGCACGAAGAACGCGCAGACGCAGAAGCTCTTCGACCAGGGCATCGACCTGATGATCGGCTTCAACCACGCCGAGGCGATCCGCTCGTTCCGCGAGGCCGCGCGGCTCGATCCGGATTGCGCGATGTGCTGGTGGGGCGTGTCCGTCGCGCTGGGGCCGAACATCAACATGAACATGCCGAAAGACGCCGTCACGCCCGCCTGGCAGGCGCTGAAGATGGCGCAGTCGCTGGAGCCTCATGCCTCGCCGGAGGAGCGCGAATGGATCGAGGCACTGTCCGCCCGTTATTCGCCAGATCCCAAGGCCGACCGCGCCAAGCTCGACGAAGCCTATGCACAAGCGATGGGCAAGCTCTGGCATGACCATCCCGAAGATCTCGATGCCGGCGTGTTCTATGCGGAGGCGATGATGGACACGCAGCCCTGGGATTACTGGCAGGCCGACAACAAGACACCCAAAGGCCATGGCGCCGAGATCGTCTCGGTGCTGGAGAGCGTCATCGCGCGCGCGCCCAATCATCCGGGCGCGCTGCATCTCTACATCCATGCCGTCGAAGCCTCTACCACGCCGGAGCGCGCGGAAGCCGCCGCCGACCGTCTCGAATCGCTGATGCCCGATGCCGGCCACGTCGTGCACATGCCGTCGCACATCTACTATCGCGTTGGACGCTATGCCGATGCCGCGCATGTCAACGAGCTCGCGGCGCAATCCGACGAGCGTTACATCGCGAACTGCAAGGCGCAGGGCTATTACCCGGTCGGCTATTACGGCCACAACATCCACTTCCTGTGGACGTCGTCCGAGATGATGGGCCGCTACGCCGCCTCCATCGATGCCGCGCGGCGCTTGGTGAAGGCCATCGGCCCGGACGCCACCAGGACCAACCCCGGCGCGCAGCTCTTCTACTTCACGCCCGTCGCGACCTTGCTGCGCTTCGGCAAATGGGACGCGATCCTCGCCGAGCCGCTGCCGCCGGACGGCCGCGCGCTGGACCTCGCGGTGTCGCTCTATGCGCGTGGCTTTGCCTTCGCCAATACCGGCGACCTGAAACAAGCGCGCGACGCCCGCGCGAAACTCGCCGCTCTGGTGGGCGGAACGGGCCTGGCCGAGCTGGACGCGGACGACGTGCCCGCCAGCCGGATGTCGGAAATGGCGCTCGATCTGCTCGACGGCGAGATCGCCCGCAAATCGGGTCATCTGAGCGATGCGGTCGCCGATTTCACCAAGGCCCGCGCCATCGAAATCGCCCTGCCCTATAACGAACCGCCCGACTGGCATCAGCCGGTGAGCCACCTGCTCGGCGCCGCGCTCCTCCAGGCGCATCGTCCGGCCGACGCTGAAGCGGTCTATCGCGACAGCCTGACGCGCTACCGCATCGACGGCTGGGCGCTGTTCGGCCTGGCCCAATCGCTCGACGCGCAAGGCAAGACGGCGGAAGCGGCGAAGGTGCGCAAGCAATTCGCCATGGCGTGGCAGCTTGCAGACGTGAAACTCACCAGTTCCCGATTCTGAGGTTCGGATGACCATTCGCGATCATGCGTTCACGTTCAACGGCGCCGACGGCGAGCGCATCGCCGCTTGGCGCTGGTCCGGCGACGCGCCGGTGCGAGGCGTGCTGCAGATCGCGCACGGCATGGGCGAGCACGCGCTGCGCTATCGCGAGCCGCTCATCCCCATCATCGAAAGCGGCATCGTCGTCTATGCCAACGACCATCGCGGCCATGGCCGCACCGCTAAGAGCAAAGAGGCGCTGGGCGATTTCGGCACGGGCGGATTCCCCGCGCTGCCAGCTGACATGGCGATTCTCAGTGTCATCGCGCGCGCCGGGAACGCGGACAAGAAATTGATCCTGCTGGGCCACAGCATGGGCTCCTTTGCGCTGCAGCTTTACCTGCTGGACCACAGCGCACTGATCGATGGCGCCATCCTGTCCGGCTCCGCGGCGCTTGATCTTCTGGCACAGGCCTCCGACCTGTCGGGCGGGTTGGAGTCGTTCAATGCCGCGTTCGAGCCGGCGCGCACGCCGTTCGACTGGCTATCCCGCGATGAAAAGGAAGTCGACAAATATATCGCCGATCCGCTCTGCGGCTTTTCGGTGAACGCGGAATCACAGGCCAGCATGTTCGGCGCTTTGATGCGCGCGATGGACCCGGCCGCGCTCAAAGCGATTCGCGCAGACCTGCCGATCCATCTCATCGCGGGCGACAGGGACCCGGTGAACGGCAACCTGAAATTCCTGACTCCGTTGGCTGACCGCTACCGCGCTGCCGGCGTGCGCGACGTGACGACGAAGTTCTACAAGGACGGCCGCCACGAGATGCTCAATGAGACCAACCGCGAAGAGGTCGTCTCGGATTTGAAGGCGTGGATGGGTGGGGTGGTTTCTCTCTAACCGCAAAACGAAGTTGTCATCCCCGGCGAGCAGCGCGCTAGCGCGATGTGAGGGAAGGGGAACCAGGCATTGAAGCATTCGAGATGCCCAACCACCTGGATTCCCTTCCCCTCACTCCCAACCGGTCGTTCGGCCGGGGATGACAACGGAGTTTAACGTGCAAGCAGTGCCGTTCTAATTCCCCGTCTGCGTCAGCTGGAACACCACCGAGGCTTTGGTCGATGACGCCACAGCCACGCCATTGTGCATCGCAGGCCGATAGCGCCAGTGATCCTTGACCCATGCGATGGCGGCCGCGTCCAGGCTGTCATAGCCGCTGGACCGGTCGATGCTCGCGCCGGTGACGTTGCCGTCCGCGTCGATCGCGATCGTCAGCTGGACCGTGCCTTCATGACTGAGGCGGCGATCGAGCGGTGGAAACGCGGGAATCGTATGCGTCCCCGGCACGCTGCTGGCCGATGTGAATGTGTCCACCGGGTTGGCTCCCGGCGGGGTGAAGATTTCCTGACCTGTCGTCGGGTGATCGCCGGGATTCGGCGGCAACGGTGAATTGTTTGTTGGCCTTACGAATCCGCGCGGGCGCGGATCGGTTGGCGGCGGCGGCGTCACCACAACCACCTTCTTTTCCGGGATTATCCACGCCGTGATGTCGTGCGTGGGCAACGGCGACGGTACGATGTCGAGCGCCGCGAGGATCGTGTAGATCACGGCCAGGTGCAGCGCGGCGACAACGGCGATGCTGATGGTGCGCCGTTCCGATGCGGGCGCGACGGCATTGGTGTACGGTATGCTGGTCATTTCATCCTCCCCGATGAAAGCCGCTGGGTTCGCGGCGCATCATTGGGGCGCGGCAATCTGGGCAAATTGATGGTGGGCGTCTGCCTGGGCTATCGTGATTTCTGACAACACGTCACCGGCAGCGAGTCGAACCATGTCCTCCAGCATCAAGAAACTGATCGGCACGGTCGCGATGCTGGTCTGGATCGTGGTCTACGCGCTGATCGCGATGGGGATCGGTGTGCGGGTGCTGCCGCATGCGGCCTGGTATGTCGGGCTCGCCTATTACGCGCTGGCGGGCACGCTGTGGATCATACCGGTGGGGCTGGCGCTGCCCTGGATGAACCGCGAACCGGCCCAGCCGCGCTGACGCGACCGGGCCGCGCGTCGATATTAGTGACCCATGCCGCCGGTCATGGAATTGGCGGGCTTGGCCGGCTTGCAGTCCGGCTTCTTGGCGCCGCCAGCCATGGCGTTGCCGCCCGACATGGAATTGCCGCCAGCCATCGTGTTGCCGCCCGACATCGAATTGCCGCCGGCCATCGTGTTGGTGTGGCCGCTCGCCATCGCGCTGCCTTTGCAGTTCGCCGTCGCGGCGGGCTTCGCGGACATCGCGCCGCCGGCCATCGTATTGTCGGCCATCGCGGGCGCGGCCAAAAGGAACGCGGCCGCGGCGGCCGCAAGCGTCATGCGAATCATGGATATCTCCTCCAGGGATTGGTAGCCGGCGGCTGCCGGTTACCTGGGCTTTCGCCCTCTGCCGCCCCTTTGTTACGCCGGGGCGTTGGACGGATTTTAGCACAGTTCCCAAGGCTCGATTCGGCGTCTGCACAAATGACGCCTGCGTCACCCAAATTTCTCCTACATCTGCTTGACAGCGCCACGCTGGTCAGGCATTTTATCGGCATCTTCAGAATCATGTCCGGACCGTTACTGCACCTCCCCCTTGTGGGGAGGTCGATAACCGTCGCGCGTAGCGTGGCGGTTTTCGGGTGGGGGGCCGCTCCAGACGGCGGTACGGCCCCCCACCCGAAAAATGCGTTCCGCACTTTTCGACCTCCCCACATGGGGGAGGTGCAGAAAGATCTCACACCTTTTCCAGAATATGCACCGCGCAGGCCGAGCCCGCGCCGACGACATGGGTCATGCCGATGCGCGCGCCGCCGACCTGGCGCTCGCCGGCTTCGCCGCGCAGATGCGTGGTCACTTCGTAGATGTTGGCGATGCCAGTCGCGCCGAGGGGATGGCCCTTCGACAACAACCCGCCCGACACGTTCACAGGGATGCGGCCGCCGAGCGCGGTCTCGCCGGAATCAATCATGCGGCCCGCCTCGCCGGGCTTGCACAGACCGAGGTTCTCGTAATGCACAATTTCCGCCGTCGCGAAACAATCATGGAGCTCGATGAGGTTCACGTCATCGGGCCCGAGCCCCGCCATCTCGTAAGCGCTCTTCGCCGCCAGCTTCGTCACCGCGTTGAAGTCCATCATCGCGATGTTGCGGTCGGTGTAGGGATCGCTCGCCAACGCGGACGCGCGCACTTTCACCGCGCGGCCCATCAAGCCGAGTTCACGCGCCTTCTTCTCGGAGCACAGCACCGCAGCCGCCGAGCCATCGACATTCACCGAGCACATCAGCTTGGTGTTGGGATAGGAGATCATCTCCGCGCCCATGACTTCCTCCAGCGGCGTTTCCTTGCGGTACATCGCCTTGGGATTCAGCGTGGAATGGTGATGGTTCTTGACCGAAACCTTGGCGAACTGCTCGAAGGTCGTGCCGTATTGGCGGGTGTGTTCCAGCCCGACATGCGCGAATACGGATGGCATCGTGCCGGAGCCGAGCAGGCCTTCGGTCGAGACGCCCTCGCGCCCGCCGCCGCCGCCGAGCAGGCCGCTGCCCATCTGCTCGACGCCGACCGCGAGCACGATGTCGTAGACGCCGGCCTTGATCGCCATCCAGCCTTCGCGGAAGGCGGTCGCGCCCGTCGCGCAAGCATTGGCGACATTGACGACCGGAATGCCCGTCTGCCCGATTTCGCGCAGCACGCGCTGGCCGACGCCGCCGGAGGCCTCGAACAGGTTGCCGCAATACAGCGCCTGCATGTCGGCGATGGTGAGGCCGCAATCGTCGAGCGCGAGAAGCGCCGCCTCGCCGCCCATCTCCGCGATGGAGCGGTTGGGGAAGCGGCCGAATTTGATCATGTCGGTTCCGACGACATAGACATCGTTGCTCATGGCGTTGCTCCTTCAGTTCGCGGGTACGAAGAAATAAGCGAGGTACGAATTGCCCTCTTTGTCTTTGCGGCCGGCGTCGCGGTAGACGACCTTCACCTTCATATCGAACTTGATCTTCGCGGGGTCCGGTTCGACGTCGAGCAGATTGCCCTTGATCGTGCCGCCGCCGTCCAGGTCGACGATGGCGGAGATGAACGGCACCGGCACGCCCGGGAAATTGCGATGCACGACGGTGAAATTGTAGAGCTTGCCGGTGTCGGCGAGCTTTACCTCTTTCATCGCGTCGCGCGCGAAGCACTTGGCGCAGACGTCCTTCTTGCCGACATAGACCGTGCCGCACTTGCCGCACTTCGCGCCGGCAAGCCAGGCATGCTCGCCTTCGACCTTGAGGAAGGATACGGCGGGCTTGAGACCGGCAATCCCTGTCGCACTCATGGCGTCTCCCGTTTATCTTTCGCGGCAGGCTAGCGGTTCTGCACGGCAAGCGGCAAGCTGACGCCGGGTCAACTAGAGAAGGAAATTCGATGGCAAACCGGCAATGGATATTCACCGCCAAGCCGACCGGCCAGGTGGGCCCTGAGCATTTCGGCCTCAAGAGCGCCCCCATGCCCGAGCCTGGCGAAGGCGAGGTTCTGGTGCGCGCGACGCACCTGTCGCTCGATCCCGCCAGCCGCGCCTGGATGATGGGACCAACCTACCGCTCGCAACTCATGCCCGGCGAAGTGATGGCCGGCTGGGGCATCGGTGAAGTGGTGAAATCGAATAACGAGAAATTCGCGCCCGGCGACATGGTGAGCGGCGAATATGGCTGGCAGGAATTCGCCGCCGTGCCCGCGCGCTCGCTCACCAAGCACGACAAGCAGCACAAGCCCGAGCATATCCTCGGCGTGCTCGGCATCACTGGTCTCACCGCCTATTTCGGCATGCTCGATATCGGCAAGCCGCGGCCGGGTGAAACCGTGCTGGTGTCGGGCGCGGCGGGCGCCGTGGGCTCCATCGCAGGGCAGATCGCGAAGATCGCCGGCTGCCGCGTGGTCGGGACGACGGGTGGCAAGGACAAATGCGACTGGATCGTGCGCGATCTCGGCTTCGATGCCGCCGTCGATTACAAAGCGGGCGGCGTCTACAAGCAGGTGAAGGCTGCCTGCCCCGACGGCGTGGACGTCTATTTCGACAACACCGGCGGCGATGTTCTGGCAGCGGCGCTGGCGCGGATGAACCTGTTCGGCCGCGTCGCCTGTTGCGGCAACATCTCGCAATACGACACCGGCGCACCGGCCGGTGGCCCCGCCGGCGTGCCCGGCCTGCTCGTCACCAAGCGCATCCGCATGGAAGGCTTCGTGGTGATGGATTTCTACAACCGCCGCCAGCAGGCCGAAACCGCGCTCGCCAACTGGGTCGCCGACGGCAAGCTCAAGGCGCCCGTCGATATCGTGGAGGGATTCGAGAACATGCCCGCGGCGCTCGTCGGCCTGTTCGCCGGGAAGAACAAGGGCAAACTGATGGTGCGGGTGTGATCGAGACGCGCTTCGTCGGCCTCGCCTCGCCCACATCGGTGCGCGCGGGTGCGGGCGGGCATCCGTGCCAGGGACTTTACTGGACGCCATCGGGCCGCAAGCCGCGCACCGCGATCATCGCTACGCATTACAATGTCGATTTCGCGGAGCATTACAGCGCGCCTTACTTTGCCGAGCGCGGCTTCGGTTTCCTCGGCTGGAACACGCGCTATCGCGGCGCCGAGGACCTGTTCCATCTGGAGCATGCATTGATCGATATCGGCGCGGGCGTGCGATGGCTGCGCGAGGAAGCCGGTGTCGAGCGCATCGTGTTGCTGGGAAATTCCGGCGGCGGCTCGCTGATGGCGGCGTATCAGGCCGAAGCGAACGCGCCGGTGCTGGCGGCAAAAGGCGCGATGGCGCAGGCGCTGTCGTCGCTCTCGCCCGGTGACCTCTATGTTTCGCTCAACGCTCATCCGGGACGGCCGGAGGTCCTGACCAACTGGATGGATGCGTCCGTCACCGACGAAACCGATCCCGTCGCGACCGACGCCGCGCTCGATCCGTTCGATCCGGGCCCGCCTTATCCGGCGGAGTTCATCGCGCGCTATCGCGCCGCGCAGCGCGCGCGCAACCAGCGGATTACAGGTTACGCGAAGGCCGAACTGGCGCGGCTCAACGCGGCCGGGATTCCGGATCGCATTTTTCCACTGTTCCGTACCTGGGCGGATCTGCGCTTCCTGGATCCGGCCATCGATCCGTCGGACCGGCCCTGCCCCGGCTGCTATGCCGGGCCGCCGAAGTTGGCGAACCGGTCACCGTTCGGCATCGGCCGGGCTTGTACCTTACGGGCGTGGCTATCGATGTGGAGCCTGGAGACTTCGCAATGCAGCGGCGCGCCGCAGCTTGCGAAACTGAAGCAGCCTTCGCTCGTTGTCCAAAGCATGGCGGACATGGGCGTGTTCCCGAGCGACGCGCACGCGATTTTCGGCGCACTGGCCGCAACGGACAAGACGCTCGAATTCGTGCCGGGCGCGCACTACTTCGAAGATTCCGAGCAACATCGCGAACGCGCCATCGACCTGATGGCCGCCTGGATCGAAAGCCATGCCTGATGTCGTCGACAACGCCGCGAAAATGCACTTCGAGCTCACCGAGGAGGGCCTCACCGCCTTCGCCACCTATCGCCGCGCGGGAACGCGCGCGACGATCCCGCATGTCGAGGCGCCGGTTCCGTTGCGCGGCAAGGGAACCGCGGGCCGCCTGATGGAGGGGATCGTGGCGCTGGCCCGCAGCGAGGGGTTCAAGATCGTTCCCAGTTGTCCCTATGCGGTCGCCTGGTTCCGGCGGCATCCAGAAGCCGGCGATGTTCTGGAACCCATGTGAAGCCTTTTTCACAGGGGCGGCGTTGGAACGTCTGAGATAGCGGTCGAATGTCCGTCGCGATGGGGCTAACATCCGCGGGATTTGAAGGGATGACAGTCATGAGACGATTTCTCGCCGCGTTGTTCGCGGTCCTGTTCGCCGCCCCCGCTTTGGCGGCGCCATCCTACAACCCGCCCTTCGGATTGTGGCGCATTCCGGCCGATCAGATGGGCAGCCTGCCCTTCAACCTGAACGGCATCGCCTTCAACCCCGACAAGGATTCGCCGGCGACAGTGCTGGCCGCGCTCAACGCCATACGCGCCGCGCACGGCCATACCTTCATCCAGATGGTCAACTTCGCCGATATGCGGGAGAACCCGCCCGGCAATTTCCAGCTTTCGACCTGGCAGGCGCGCTACGACCAGTGGTGCCCGAAGGATGCGTCCGGCGCGAAGCATTGCCTCAACCTCCAGCCTTATGTCGCGGACGGCACGGTGCTGGGGCTGCATATCTTCGAATACTCGCTGGCGCCGACCATACTGTCCCGCAAATCCCCGGACCTGGGCCAGATCCAGCAGGTGGCTGCCTATGTGAAGACGCTGTGGCCGTACATGCCGATCGCGCTGGACACCGCGCGCCCGTGCACGCTCGTCGGTCCCAATTGGCACAATAATGTCGACCTGGTGCTGATCACGATCTTCACCATCCGTTTGACGGACTATGCGCATGGCGAGAAGCTGATCGCCAACGACGTGGCCTGCGCCAACCAGGCGGGCCTGCGATACACGCTCGGCCCCAATCCGTTTGGCGGCATACAGAACGGCATGACATCCACGAGCCTGTCGAACTTCGTGCACTACGCCGAGTATTCGCTGATGTATCCGGGCAAGGTCGGCACCATTATCTGGCGCTGGTGGCCGGGCCAGGCGCCGACTGTGACCAACGGCGTCAAGAGCTTCGCCAATTTCTGGTCCGAGAACACGAACCCGGGCATCGGCGCCGCGATGCGGGAAATCCAGGCCTGCGCCGCGAACCCGACGCCGTCGTCCTGTCCGCACGGCAGTCCGTAGCGCTACTCGGCAGGGCGAGCAGCTTTGTAGGTGAAAATGGTCGGAGCGGCGGGATTTGAACCCACGACCCCTTGTCCCCCAGACAAGTGCGCTAACCAGGCTGCGCCACGCTCCGACATTTTGCGGCGTTCGAGGCCAGATTGGCGCCGGTTCCGCGAGGGCCGCGGACTATAGGGGGCAGCTTTCGCTGGGGCAAGCCGTGGACGTCGCGCCAAAACCGGCCGTCAGACGGCGGCGCGAGGCTTCGCGGCGGCGACGCGTTCCTTCATGACCAGCAGTTCGGCCAGAAGGATCTCCAGCTTCACGCGGCGGCGCTCGTCGAGGAATTCGGGCGACGGCGGCGCGGCGGCATGGGCCAGTTCCAACCTTGCCAGCGCGGCGCGGGCGTAACGCGGTTCTTCATCGACGGCGTCGGGCACGATGTCTTCGACAAGAGAGATGCCATTGCGACCCAGCCCTGCAACGTGGCGCAGGCCGCGTTCGCGCAGGACCTTCTGCACGCCCTTGATCGTGTAGCCGTCGTGATAGAGCAGCGCGCGGATGCCGCGCAGCAGATCGACGTCTTCGGGCCGGTAATAGCGTCTGCCGCCAGCGCGCTTGACCGGTTTGATCTGCGAGAACTTCGTCTCCCAGAAACGCAGCACATGCTGCGGCACGTCGAGCTCGACGGCGACCTCGCTGATGGTGCGGAACGCTTCCGGCGATTTCTCGCGGAGCGGGATGACGGGAGCCAGGGCTGTCATTCGCGCTCGACTTCCACTTCATCCGGAATTGGATCGCCGTTGATCATCGCCTTGAGCACATGGCTGGGGCGGAACACCAGCACGCGGCGCGGCGCGATCGGAACTTCGTCGCCCGTCTTGGGATTGCGGCCCATGCGTTGCGATTTCTGGCGCACCGCGAACGTCCCGAACGAGGACAGTTTCACGGTCTCGCCGCGCGCGAGCGCGACGCAGACCTCTTCGAGCATGTCCTCGACCATCTGCGCGGATTCGTTGCGCGACAGGCCGACGGACTGGAAAACGGCCTCGCTCAAATCGGCACGGGTCAGCGTATTGCTGGTCATGAAACAGGGCGACTCCCCTAGCGCAACTGAAACCTAAGGGTGAGGCGATTATCCGTCAACGTCAAAGGGATAGGCGGCAGAGTTGAGTCGCCGCCTTACCAGCGGACCAGGGCCGCGCCCCAGGTGAAGCCGCCGCCCATGGCCTCCAGCAGCAACAGATCGCCCCGCTTGATCCGGCCGTCCCGCACGCCCGTCTCCAGCGCCAGGGGCACCGAGGCAGCGGATGTGTTGCCGTGCTCGGCAATGGTCGAGATCACCCGCTCCTTGGGCAGGCCCAGCTTCCAGGCGGTCGTATCGAGGATCCGCTGGTTGGCCTGGTGGGGGACGATCCAGTCGATCTGGTCCATTCCCGCCCCGCCGGCCGCGGCTGCCTGTTCCATGGCAGACACGGTGTTGACCACGGCATGCTTGAAGACCTCGCGGCCCGCCATCCTGAGATGGCCTGTCGTGCCTGTGGTCGAGGGGCCGCCGTCGACATAGAGGAAGTCGTGGTGCCGCCCGTCCGAGAACAGCCGCGTGCTGAGCACGCCGCGATCCGACACGTCGCCCTTGCCTTCGGAGGCGCGCAGCACGATGGCGCCGGCGCCGTCGCCGAACAGCACGCAAGTCGTCCGGTCCGTCCAGTCCATCAGGCGCGACATCGTCTCAGCGCCGATCAGGAGCACCGTCTTGGCCTGCCCGCATTTGATGAAGTTGTCCGCGACCGAGAGGCCGTAGACGAACCCCGAGCACACCGCCTGCACGTCGAACGCGGCGCCCCGCGTCATGCCGAGCTTGGCTTGTATCTTGGTCGCGACGGACGGGAAGGTCTCGTCCGGCGTCGTCGTGGCGACAATGATGAGGTCGATCTCATCGGCGCCGATCTTTGCATCGGCCAACGCGGCTTGCGCGGCTTTCAGCGCGAGGTCGGATGTCGCCTCGCCTTCTTTCGCGATGCGGCGGCTGCGGATGCCGGTGCGGTCCGCGATCCAGGCGTCCGTCGTGTCGACGCGCCTGGCGAGTTCGTCGTTGGTCAGAATGGTCTCGGGCAGATAGGCGCCCAGGCCGATGACCTGCGATCTGACGACTGTCACGAGACGGCGGCTCCGCTGGCGGCGACGGGCGCGGCAACAGGCAAGATGCTGGCGCGGTCGGCAATGATCTTCTCGATCACATCCGCGCGCGCCATGTCGATCGCCATGTCCAGCGCGCTTGCGAACCCCAGTGCGTCGGTGCCGCCATGGCTTTTCACCACGACGCCGTTGAGGCCGAGAAAAATGCCGCCGTTGGATGTGCGCGGATCGAGCTTGCGGCGCAGCACGCCCAGCGCGCCGGCAGCGAAGAAACCGCCGATCTGTCCGAACAGCGAGCGCTTCATCGCGCTGCGCAGGAAATGGACGACCATTTTCGCGGTGCCTTCGGCGGTCTTGAGCGCGATATTGCCGGTGAAACCGTCCGTCACGACAACGTCGACCGTGCCTTCCGAAATATCATCGCCCTCGACGAAACCGACGAATTCCATCGGCAGCGTGGTGTTGCGCAGGATCTGCGCGGCGCCTTTCACCGATTCACGGCCTTTCATGTCCTCGGACCCGACATTGAGCAGGCCGACGAGCGGACGATCCAGGCCGAGAATGGCGCGGGCATAGGCCTCGCCCATCACCGCGAAATCGACCAGCTGGTCCGCGTCGCATTCCACGTTCGCGCCGACGTCGAGCACGATGGTCTGGCCGCGCTTGGTCGGCCAGATCGCCGCGATGGCGGGGCGGTCGATGCCTTCGAGCACGCCGAGCTGGAACATCGACATCGCCATCAAGGCACCGGTGTTGCCGGCGGAGATCGCGACACGCGCTTCCTTGTTCTTCACGGATTCGATCGAGCGCCACATGCTGGTGTTCCGGCCGCGCCGCAATGCCTGGCTCGGCTTGTCTTCCATACGTACGCGCTCGGCGCTGTGGCGGATCTCCACGCGCTCCAGCAATTTCGCGCGCTTGGCGAAGAGCGGCTTCAGCACCGCCTCGTCGCCGTGCAGCAGGAAGCGCACGGTAGGATGACGCACGGATGAGCGCACAAGCGCAGTCACGACAATGCCCGGGCCGGTGTCCCCGCCCATCGCATCGATCGAGACCGTCAGATCAGCGGTCACTTGCGCCTCGCGCCTGGATCGGAATCCGCGTCAGGCCTTCGCCGCCTGGGCGACGACTGCGCGTTCACCGTAGTGACCGCAAGCCGGGCACACATGGTGCGGGCGCGTCTGCTCGCCGCAATTGGAGCATTCGACATGCGCGACCGGCACCAGGCGATGGTGCGCGCGGCGCATGTTCCGCCGTGACGGCGACTTCTTTCGTTTAGGGACCGCCATTGCGGGTAACTCCTTGAGGAATCCCCCCAACTCTGCCCGGCGCTCTGGGCGTCCAGTGCCTGTTTTGGGGGGTCGAAAAACAAGGCGCGGAGTGAAGCCGAAACCGCTTTGGGATTCAAGGGGCTTACCGCCTAGATTTGGTGGCGCCTAGCTGCCCTGCTTCAACTGCTTGAGGACCGCGAAAGGGCTGGCTTCCCGGGCTGTCTCGCCGGCCAGCGGCTCGAACGCCACCCCGGCGGCCCGTGGGTAAGGGTCGATGGACAACAACAGTTCCTCCAAAAGCGGCCCCGCGAGGTCGTAGCGGGTGCTGGCGATCTCCTCCGGCGAATCGTCGTCGTCCGGCGAGACGATCACCGTTTCGCGCATTGCGGCCGGCCCGGTCGTCAGGTGCAGGGTCCGCGAAAACTGTTTTTTGATGCGCGCCCGTACCGGCTCCAAGGTCACGACGCAGGCCTGCACCACGTCGGCCACCAGTTTGCCCTCGTAGGCGAACCGCGTCTGCGACAGCCGGCGCAGCGTGACCGTGCCCTCGAAGCGCGTCACCGCACTCACGTCCAGCCACTGCGCGAGTCCGGGCAACTCGTCCGCTTTCGCGGTGATCGCGATCTCGGCGCCGGCGGCGGAGAGGTCGGACAGATTGTAGATTTTCTCGACAGGCGGATTGTTCATGGCGTTTCAATCGTTGGGCAACGGCCCGAATTCGACATCTCCCTGCGCGACATCGGCGCCGCTCAAATGCACGCGCGCCATCTTCGCATAAAGCGCGAGCAGCCGCGCGGCTTCGTCGTGGCCGGCCTCGCCGCGGAACACGTTGCGCGCGATGGCCGAGGCGAGCGCCGCATCGTCCGCCGCGTCGCGATAGGCCTCAAGCCGGCCGTAGAATGCGGAACCCAGCTTCTTCATCCGCCGGCTCATGCCCATGTCGCCGGCGCCCAGATCGCGCAGGCCCTCGTCGAAGCCGGTGAACAGCCGATCGGTGACGGCCTGGGCCAGATCGCGGCGGCCGGCGAGTTCCAGCCGCTCCAGCACCAGCCAGGCATGCAGCGCCAGCAGGTCGAACCGCCCGTCGATCGTGTCGGGCACGCCGAGGCCCCGGAAAAATACCGGCGCGCGGGCACGGCTGCCCAGGTCGGCGCAAAGCCGTTCCGCGAGCTGTTTGCGCTCGGTCCGCTTGCGCCAGGCATTCAGCATGTTTGTGCCTTTCCGAAGTGTAATGCTTGCAACAATCCGCCCGCGAGGCTAGCACATCGCTCAGGGAAGAAACCCTTTTGCGTCAGGACCCTGGACCATGAAGATACCAGCGCTCGCGCTTGCCAGCATCCTCTTGATCGGCTGCACGCCTGTGGTCAGTCAGCGCGGCTATCTGGCCGACCCGGTCGGCGAAGCCTCCATCAAGGTCGGCACCGATACCAAGACGACCATCCAGGCGCGGCTGGGCGATCCGTCCACTTCCGCCACCTTCAACGGCGACACCTGGTACTACATCTCCAGCACCGAGCGGCAGGTCGCGTTCTTCGATCCCATCGTGCTGAAACGCGCCGTCATGGCGATCACATTCGACAAGGACGGCAAGGTCGCCGGCCTCAAGCATTATGGCTTGAAGGACGGCCACATCGTGGCCTTCGAAACCCGCACCACACCGGCGCCGGGACGCACGCTCACCTTCCTGCAACAGATATTCAACTCGACACCCGGTGTGCCGCTCAGCAGCGGCGGCGGCGCGAACAATCCCGGCGGGCAGCCCGTTCCCGGCGGCGGTCACGGCAGCGGCCCGGGCGGCTACTGAACGTCACGAACTGGGCCAACAAAAAGGGCGCGGAGTTTCCTCCGCGCCCTTTGTCTTTGCGGCCTCTTACAGGCCGTGCGCCAGCGTCGCGAGCAAGAGAAGCGCCACGATGTTGGTGATCTTGATCATCGGGTTCACGGCGGGACCGGCGGTGTCCTTGTAGGGATCGCCGACCGTGTCGCCGGTCACGGCGGCCTTGTGGGCCTCCGAGCCTTTGCCGCCGTAATTGCCGTCCTCGATGAACTTCTTGGCGTTGTCCCACGCACCGCCGCCCGAGGTCATCGAGATGGCGACGAACAGGCCGGTGACGATCACGCCGAGCAGCATCGCGCCGACCGCCGAGAACGCCTCGGCCTTGCCGGCGACGAAATCGACGATGAAGTACAGCACGACCGGCGATAGCACTGGAAGCAACGACGGGATGATCATCTCGCGGATCGCGGCCTTGGTCAGAAGGTCCACGGCGCGCGCATAGTCCGGCTTCTGCGTGCCTTGCATGATGCCAGGCATTTCGCGGAACTGCCTGCGCACTTCCTCGACAACCGCACCGGCAGCGCGGCCAACGGCCGTCATCGCCATGCCGCCGAACAGGTACGGCAACAGGCCGCCGATCAGGAGGCCGACGACGACCCAGGGATTGGCGAGGCTGAAGTCGATCTCGGTGACGCCCGCGAAGTAGGTGTAGACGTCCGAGTGGCCGAGGAAATACTTCAGGTCCGACGTGTAAGCGGCGAACAGCACCAGCGCGCCGAGGCCGGCCGAACCGATGGCATAGCCCTTGGTGACGGCTTTGGTGGTGTTGCCCACCGCGTCGAGCGCGTCGGTCGTCTTGCGCACGTCGCCTTCGAGGCCGGCCATTTCGGCAATGCCGCCGGCATTGTCGGTGACCGGGCCGAACGCATCAAGCGCCACGACCATGCCGCACAGCGCCAGCATCGTGGACACCGCGATCGCGATGCCGAACAGACCCGCGAGCGAGTAGGTGACGATGATGCCGACGCAGATGACGATGGCCGGCATTGCGGTGGATTCCATCGAGATGGCGAGGCCCGAGATCACGTTCGTGCCGTGGCCGGTGACGGATGCCGCCGCGATGGTGCGCACCGGGCGGAAGTTCGTGCCGGTGTAATACTCGGTGATCCAGATCAGCGCGCCGGTGATGGCGAGCCCCGCGACGCCGCATTCGAACAGGCTCATCCCGGTGACGCCCGGCAGGATCTCCGTCTGCAAGCCGACGATCCAGTTGGTCAGCGGATAGAGCCCGATCAGCGACAGCACGCCCGTCGCGATCACGCCCTTGTAGAGCGCGCCCATGATGTTCCTGGACTTGCCCAGTTGGACGAAGAACGTGCCGATGATCGAGGTGATGATGCACATCGCCGAGATCGCCAGCGGATAGAGCATCAGCTGCGAGCGCAATTCGCCGTCGAAATAGATCGAGGCGAGCACCATCGTCGCCACCGTCGTGACCGCGAAGGTCTCGAACAGGTCGGCGGCCATGCCGGCGCAGTCGCCCACATTGTCGCCCACGTTGTCGGCGATCGTGGCCGGGTTGCGGGGGTCGTCTTCGGGAATTCCGGCTTCCACCTTGCCCACCATGTCGCCGCCGACATCGGCGCCCTTGGTGAAGATGCCGCCGCCCAGACGGGCGAAGATCGAGATCAGCGAGGCGCCGAAGCCCAGCGCGACGAGCGCGTTGACGATGACGCGGCCCTCCGGCTGGTCGTTGATGGGCAGGCCGAGGCCGTAACGGAGAAAGGCGTAGTAGCCGGCGACCGCGATCAGGCCGAGGCCGACGACCAGCATGCCGGTGACCGCGCCCGAGCGGAACGCGACCGACAGGCCCTGCGCCAGGCCCTGGCGCGAGGCTTCGGCCGTGCGCACATTGGCGCGCACCGAAACGTTCATGCCGATATAGCCGGCCAGACCCGACAGGATGGCGCCGACGGCGTATCCCACCGCGACCTGCCAGCCGAACACCGCGAAGGCCGCCGCGAAAATCACGACGCCGGCGACGGCGATGGTCATGTATTGACGGTTCAGGTAGGCATTGGCGCCTTCCTGGATGGCGGCGGCGATTTCCTGCATCCGTTCGTTGCCGGCGGACATGCTCAGCACCGAGCGAATGGTCCAGCCGCCGTAGAGGAGTGCGAGCACGCCGCACGCCAAGACGATCTCAAGCTCCATGCTCATGGGAATTCCCTCGTGAGTGAATCAGTTACCCTGGACGGCGTGTTGATCCGCCGATCCCCATGGCCGGTGCAACCACCGCTTCAAGGGCGGCGGAGGTATGCCAAAAGCGTTCTCGCGAGGCAACGCCGAATCGCGCTGCACCTCCCCCATGCGGGGAGGTCGAAAAATCCTCTGGGATTTTTCGGGTGGGGGCGCTTTTAGGGACTCGGCCGCATCTGGGCGATCTGGACCTGGATCAGCTTCAGATCGCTGACTTTCGCCGCCCCGGCGATTCGTTTGGCATCCGCCAGCAGCCGGGCGGCTAGCGCCGGCTGGTCCACAACCGACGGATCGGCCGCCGTGCCGATGGAGGCGGCGTTCACGTCGCGGACGAAGGCGTCTTGGATAAAAGGCGTCGCGAGCCGGATATCGATGGCCGCCTGGGGCGAAACGCCCACGATCTTGCAGGAAACATAGGCATATGAGACCAGCCGGTCGTCGACGATGATCGGCGCGATCAGATACGGCATTTCGACGCTGGTTCCCGGCTCAGGCGCTTTCGCCCCGCCGGCCATCGCCGGAACGGCCAGTGTCACAGTCAGGATGACCGCCAGGATTCGCATGCCCCGAGCCTCGCAGATGGCCGCTAAAACTCCGTTAGCGCAGGGACTTAGCCGCGCCACCGTCCGGACATGATTCTAGAGATGCTGAAAAGATGCCTGACCAGCGTGGCGCTGTCAAGCAGATGTAGAGAAAATTTGGCGTGACGGGGCGTCATTTGTGCAGAGGTGAATCTCTGTCTGCATCTCCCCCTCGTGGGGAGGTCGATAAATCTTCGCGCCAAAGCGCGAAGATTTTCGGGTGGGGGGCGGTGCCAGACGGAGGTTCGGCCCCCCACCCGAAAAAGCTTTGCTTTTTCGACCTCCCCACAAGGGGGAGGTGCACTAAAAGTGCGCGTAGCCCTTTTTCTTCAGCCTGACCTCTCGCCCCTTGGCATCGCGCAACACCGCACCCTCGCCGCGCTCGACTATGCCGATCTCCGTCACCGCGACTCCGGCCTTCCGCGCCGCGCGCATCACGGCGTCCCGCTTGGGCGCGGTGAACGCGATCTCGTAATCGTCGCCGGCCGTAACGGCAGCGATCAGATCGACACCGCGCGATACCGGCACGCGCGCTGCATCCACCACGACACGCACCTTCGACACCTCCGCGATGTGCCCAAGGTCCGCCATCAGCCCGTCCGAAACATCGATGGACGCGCGCGCCACGCCACGCAGCGCGAAACCTAGAGATAGTCGCGGCGTCGGCAGCCGATAGCGCGCGATCAAACTCTTCGGCGTCCTCGCCTTTCTCTTCAGCAGCGCCAGCCCCGCGCCCGCATCGCCAATGGTGCCCGACACAAACACCAGATCGCCCACCTTCGCGCCCTTGCGGCGAAGCATCTTGCCCTTTGGCACCACACCCAGCGCGGTGATCGCAATCGTCAGCGGGCCCGGCGTCGCAGTGGTGTCGCCGCCGAGCAGAGCGATACCGAACTCGCGCTGGTCTTTCGCAAGACCGCGCGCGAACTTCCTCAGCCAGTCGTAACGAACGTTACGCGGCAGCGACAATGCCAGCAGATAGCCGATCGGCTTCGCGCCTTTCGCGGCGAGATCGGAAAGGTTCACCCGCAACGCCTTGCGTGCGATCGTCTCCGGCGGATCGTCTGCGAAGAAGTGCACGTCTGCGACCAGCGCATCCGCCGTCACCACTAGCTCATGCCCGCGCGGCACGGCGAGCGTCGCGGCATCGTCGGTCAGGCCGAACGCGCCCGGCGTCTTCGCGAGCGGGGCGAAGAGGTCGGCGATCAGCGCGAACTCGCCGTATTTAGAACTGGAGTTCGTCATCGGGCGGGGGCTCGCCGAATTCGGGGGCGCGCTTTCTGTGCGCGAGGCGATCCAAAACGGCGTTGACGAATTTGGGTTCGTCGCCGCTGAAGAAAGCGTGCGTGATCTCGACATATTCGTCGATCACCACCTTGGCCGGCACGTCCGGCCGCGCGATCAATTCGCAGGTCGCGGCGCGCAGGATCGCGCGCAGGATGGAGTCGATGCGCTCCAGCTTCCAGTTCTCCGACAGGCAGCGCGCCACCGAACGGTCGATCTCGACCTGGTGCTTGGGCACACCGCGCAGCAGATCGGTGAAGAACTCCGCGTCCGGCTCGCCCACGGGCGCCGCCTCGACGTCCTGCCCGAAACCGTGGTCGAGGAATTCCTGCGCCACCATCTCGGCGTTCTCGTTGGTCAATTCCATCTGGTAGAGCGCCTGCACGGCTGCAAGCCTGGCGGCGCGGCGGGCGACGGGATCGTTGTTTTTCTTTTCCGCAGGCGCGGTCACAACCGTGCTCCAAACCGCGCGCGCGCCTTGATGAGGGCGAGGCAGGCCCGCGCCGCGTCGCCGCCTTTGTCCTGCCCGTCGCGGCTGGCGCGGGCGAGCGCCTGGGCTTCGTCCTCGACCGTGAGGATGCCGTTGCCGATGCAGAGGCCGTGATGCAGCCCGAGGTCCATGATGCCGCGCGCGGACTCGCCGGAGACGATCTCGAAATGATAGGTCTCGCCTCGGATGACACAGCCGAGCGCGATATAGCCGTCATACGCCTTGTCGGATTTCGACGCGAAGGCGATGGTCGCGGGGATTTCCAGCGCGCCCGGCACCGCGATACGCTCGAAATGCGCGCCGCCCGCTTCCAGCGCGGCCGTCGCGCCGTCGAGCAATTGATCGGAGATATGCGCGTAGAACCGCGCTTCGACGATCAGGATGTTGGGGGTCATCGCGTGCCCCGGATCTGGTGCGTGCCCACGATGTTGAGGCCGTAGCCTTCCAGCGCGACGATCTTCTTCTCCGGCGTGTCGGTGAGCAGGGTCATGTCCTTGATGCCGAGGTCGAGCAGGATCTGCGCGCCGACGCCGAATTCCTTGACCCGGCGGCGGTCCACGTCGTCCTGCGTCCGCCGCAGCAGCGCGTCGGTCACGAAAGTCGGCTTGGCCTGGCGCAACAGCACGACGACGCCGCGCCCCGCCTCGCCGATGATGCGCATCGACGTGCCGAGTACGTCGTGTTCGTATTGCGCCCAGTCGAGTATATCGCTGAACACGTTGATCGCGTGCATGCGCACCAGCACCGGCTCGGGCGTGGTGATGTCGCCTTTCACCAGTGCGATGTGCTCGGCATATTCCAGCGTGTTGGCATAGACGATCATCTTCCAGTCGCCGCCATTGTGGCTCTGGAACGGCGTCTCCACCACGCGGCTGACGAAATGATCGTAGCGGCGGCGATAGGCGATCAGGTCGGCGATGGTGCCGATCTTGAGGCCATGCAGTTGCGCGAAGGCGACGAGGTCCGGCAGCCGCGCCATCGTGCCGTCGTCGTTCATGATCTCGCAGATCACGCCGGCGGGATTGAGCCCCGCCAGCCGCGCGATATCGACGGAGGCTTCGGTGTGACCGGCGCGGATCAGCGCGCCGCCATGCTTGGCGACGAGCGGGAACACATGGCCCGGCATCACGATGTCACCCGGGCCCTTGGTGGGGTCGATGGCGACGGAGATGGTGTGCGCCCGATCATGCGCGGAGATGCCGGTGGAGACGCCTTCTTTCGCCTCGATCGAGACGGTGAAGGCGGTCTGGTGCGCGGTGCCGTTGAACTGCGTCATCATCGGGATCTGCAGCGCGGTAGAACGCTCCTGCGTCAGCGCGAGGCAGATGAGACCGCGGCCGTGCTTGGCCATGAAGTTGATCGCGGCGGGCGTGCACATCTGCGCGGGGATGACGAGGTCGCCCTCGTTCTCGCGGTCGTCGGCGTCCATCAGGATGAACATGCGCCCGTTGCGCGCGTCCTCGATGACGTCCTCGATCTTGGCGATGTAGTCGTGGAAGACGTTGATGGTCATGATTTCACCAGACGCGCCACATAGCGCGCCATCAGATCGACTTCGAGATTGACACGGCCGCCAACCTTGAGCTTGCCGAACGTCGTCACCTTCTGCGTGTGCGGGATGATGTTCACCCCGAAGCGTAAGCCGTCCACGTCGTTGACGGTGAGCGAGATGCCGTCGAGCGCGATGGAGCCCTTCTGCGCGATGAAGCGCGACAGCGCGACCGGCACCTTGAAATTCATCCGCACGGATTCGCCTTCCGGCGCCACGCTTGTCACCTCGGCCACGCCGTCGACATGGCCGGTGACGATATGGCCGCCCAATTCGTCGCCCACGCGCATCGGCCGCTCGAGGTTGACCGGGCCGCCGACCTTCCAGTCACCCAGCGTCGTCTTGGACAGTGTCTCGCCCGAGGCGGTGACGGCGAACCAGCGATCCTTGGCGCTGCCTTTGTCCACCACCGTCATGCACACGCCCGAGCACGCGATGGACGCGCCCATCTCGACAGCGCTCACATCGTAATGCGTGGAGATCACGACATGGGTATCGCCGCGTTTCTCAACGTGACGAACCTGGCCGACATCGGTGACGATTCCGGTGAACATGGAAATCCTTTACGCTTGCCGCGCGAAGCTTTCCAGCGTGTCGATGCCCAAAACACGCCTGTTAACCCGCACAAAATCTGGGGTTTCGAGCAACGGACCGACATCGCCACGTCCCGCCTGCCCCAGCGTCAACGGCGCCGTGAACACTTCCAGCCGGTCCGCGAACCCTGCGGCAACGAACGCCGAGATCACGGTTGCGCCACCCTCGACAAGCAACCGTGTCACGCCGCGCGCCGCCAGCGCGGCCAGCACAGCGGCGATATCCACCCTGCCCTGCGCGTTTTGCATGTCGCCCTCAGCCGTGAACACCAGCGTCGACGGCACCGCGAGCTTCGCCGTCTTCGGCATCCGCATCCGGGAGTCGAGCACGACACGCAACGGCGAATATTTCTCCAAACCCGGCAGGCGCACCGTCAGATCCGGATCGTCCGCCAGCACCGTGCCGATGCCGACAAGGATCGCATCGTTCTTGGCGCGCAACAGATGCCCATAACGCCGCGCTTCTTCGCCCGTGATCCACTTGTCTTCGCCCGGCGCGCGCGCGGTCTTGTGATCGGCGCTCTGCGCGATCTTGAGCGTGACCAATGGGCGCTTCGCATTCACGCGCAGAAAGAAACCGGCGTTCAACTCAGCGGCTTCTTTTTCCAACACGCCTGTCACGACGTCGATGCCGGCGGCGCGCAGGATCGCGAACCCTTTGCCCTTCACGCGCGGATCGGGATCCTCAACCGCCGCGACGACGCGCGCGACGCCCGCCTTCACCAGCGCATCCGCACAAGGCGGCGTCTTCCCCAGATGCGCGCAAGGTTCCAGCGTGACATAAGCCGTCGCGCCGCGCGCCGCCTCACCAGCCTGCGTCAGCGCCATCGCCTCCGCGTGCGGCCGCCCGCCATCCTGCGTCCACCCACGCCCGACAACACGTCCATCCGGCGAAACGATCACGCAACCGACAGCTGGATTGGGCGCAACCCGCCCGAGCCCGCGCGCGGCGAGCGTGAGAGCGTGACGCATGTGAAATTCATTATTCATCGTGATTCTAGTTTGTAATGGCTGACGGGCAAGAATTGCCACATATTTGCGATAACTGCGAAGTTAAATTGGAAAACTGCGAACGCATTTAGGACAGGCAAACCGTTGGGGAAACGCCATGCGGTATCGTGTGACATTTGGCGCCAGCCCGGCGGCGATAGGGCCATCCGTCGATTTAGATGCTGCTTTGGCGGATGCGTGCAGGCAGATTTCCATGAATCAAGTCGATGTCGCAATTCATGACGGCAACGGGAGAAGCATTCGGGGTGAAGAATTGGCTGCCTGTTGTCGCGGTGAAAAGAAGCTGACGGCGGACCTTCTTGCGGAATAATTTGCAACACGACTATCGGCTGGAACAGAAATCAATGAATCCCATTCGCTGGCAGCGTCACTTGCAAGTCGCGCTCCTGTTGGGAGCCGCCATCGGCGGCTGCATCGGCATCATAATTGGCTTTTTCGCCAACCAACCAGAATACTCGCGGGACTATACGCAGCCATTTTTGTATTGGGTAATTGGACCCTACGCATTCTCCTCGATGTGGTCCTATGATGGCAGCAGCGCCGAATGGTTTTGTTTTGGTGCTCTAATTGGGCTGGCCGTTGTCTACGTCCGTTGCTTAAGCGTTCGAACTTTGGCGTAGCCGCGATCACAACAAGCTGCTGAGTTTTCTTACCACCTTCCCTCTCACCGATCAGGGCTCAAAGTCCTTGGTCTCGCGGACGTTTTGGTATGCGACAGTCAGATCAGGCCGCATCCACGTCCTCCAATGACCTCACCTTGACCGGCGCGCGGTTGGGCAGGCGCACGATCACATCGAGTTCACCGCCGATGGCCTCTACATAGTTGCGCAAGGTGGAGAGATACATGTCCGTCTGCTTCTCGATCTTGGAGACGGCGGGCTGGCTGATCTTGAGCGTTTTCGCGATCTTCGCCTGCGACTTGGCCGACAGGCGGCGAAGCTCTTTCAACGATTCCACCTCGTTGACCAGTTCCTTGAACCGGCGGTCGAGCTCCGCGCGCCGCTTGGGCGGCAAGGCGTCAAGAACGTCTTTCAGAGGCACAGGCATCACGATATTCCTAACCGTTTGAGATGCGCCTTGTAACGCGCGTCTGCCGCTGCGATCAGCTTTTTGTAGAACCGCGTTTGGCTGGTTCCGCTCTTATCGCCCGCGACCAGCAGGATCGCGTTCCGCTTCGGGTCGAACGCAAAAGCCACGCGCCACACTCCATCATCCGCCCGGAACCGCAATTCCTTCATGTTCGCGAATTGCGAGCCTTTCAGCGTGTCCACATGCGGACGCGCGAGCTTCGGTCCATAAACCTCCAGCAGCCGCACGCCCAGCAGCAACTCGTCCTGAACCGCTTCCGGTAACGCCACATAGTCAGCATGGAACGCGTCAGCAAAGGCGACTTGCCACATCGCGATATAACCTATAAGCTATATTTCGTCAAGGGCCAACTCAATCCTTGTCCACGCCTTCCATCTCGCCGATCAGCGCCTCGAAGTCCTTGGTCTCGCGGAAATTCTTGTAGACGGAGGCGAAGCGGACATAGGCGACCTTGTCGAGGCTCGACAGGGCCTGCATCACCAGCTCGCCGACCATGGAGGACGGGATTTCGTTCTCGCCCAGGCTTTCCAGGCGGCGGACGATGCCGGTGATCATGCGGTCGACGCGTTCGGCTTCGACCGGGCGCTTGCGCAAGGCGTGGTGCAGCGAGCGTTCCAGCTTGTCGCGCTCGAAGGGTTCGCGGCGGCCGTTCTTCTTGGTCACGATCAATTCGCGCAATTGCACGCGCTCGAATGTCGTGAACCTGCCGCCGCACGCGGGGCAATGGCGCCGGCGGCGAATGGCGGAATTGTCCTCGCTCGGGCGGCTGTCTTTGACTTGGGTATCGTCGTGTCCGCAAAACGGGCAGCGCATGAAATATCCTCAGCTATAGATCGGGAAACGGTTGCAGAGTTCGGCGACGCGGGCGCGCACGCTGGCTTCGACGGCGGCATCGCCCTCTTCGCCTTTTTTCGCCACGGCATCGACCACTTCGACGATGAGCTTGCCGATCTCCTTGAACTCCGCCGGGCCGAAGCCACGCGTCGTTCCGGCGGGCGAGCCGAGGCGGACACCGGATGTGATCGCGGGCTTCTCGGTGTCGAACGGGATGGCGTTCTTGTTCGTCGTGATGAAGGCGCGATCGAGCGAACGCTCGGTGGCGCGACCGGTGGCGCCCTTGGGGCGCAGGTCGACTAGCATCAGATGCGTATCGGTGCCGCCGGAGACGATGTCGAGGCCGAGAGCGTGCAGCGTCTCGGCCAGCACCTTGGCGTTCTCGACGACGTTGCGTGCGTAGATCTTGAAATCGGGGCGCAGCGCCTCGCCGAACGCGACGGCCTTGGCGGCGATGACATGCATCAGCGGGCCGCCCTGCAATCCGGGGAACACGGCGGAGTTGATCTTCTTACCGAGGTCCAGATCCTTGGAGAGGATCATGCCGCCGCGCGGGCCGCGCAGCGTCTTATGCGTCGTGGTGGTGACGACATGCGCATGCTCAAGGGGATTGGGATGCACGCCGCCGGCGACGAGGCCCGCGAAATGCGCCATGTCCACCATGAAATAGGCGCCGACGGAATCGGCGATCTCGCGGAAGCGCTTGAAGTCGATGATGCGCGAATAGGCCGAGCCGCCGGCGATGATCAGCTTGGGCTTGTGCTCCTTGGCCATCGCCTCGACATCGTCCATGTCGATGCGCTGGTCCTGGCGGCGCACGGTGTAGGACACCGGCTTGAACCATTTGCCGGACTGGTTGACCGGCGAGCCGTGCGTCAAATGCCCGCCCGCGGCGAGATCGAGGCCCATGAACGTATCGCCGGGCTGCATCAGCGCGAAGAACACCGCCTGGTTGGCCTGGGCGCCGGAATGCGGCTGGACGTTGGCGAAGTCGCAAGTGAACAAGCGCTTGGCGCGGTCGATCGCGAGTTCTTCGGCGATATCGACATATTCGCAGCCGCCATAGTAACGGCGGCCCGGATAGCCCTCGGCATACTTGTTCGTCAGCACCGAGCCTTGGGCCTCAAGCACCGCCTTGCTGACGATGTTTTCCGAAGCGATCAGCTCGATCTTCTCCTGCTGGCGCTGGAGTTCCTCGCCGATGGCGCGCGCCACTTCGGGGTCCGCTTCCGCCAGTCCCCGGGAGAAAAACCCGCTATTGCGCGGTTCTGCCGCGCTGGAAATCGCCGCCATGTCACGCCTCACTGAAGTAGATCACCCGTCGGGCCGGCCCGCGCCGCGCACCACACCTAATCGCGTCCCGTCCTTAGCGCTTTACCAAATCTTGCGCCAGTGCATACCGGTTTTGCAGGCGGCCAATGGCTGCGGCGTGTTGGGAATCGGGCGGCGATACGGCGGCCGTTCCAGTGCGGGCTTATACGGTTAACGCAGAACCGGTTTTCTTATATGCGCAAAGGGACTCTTTAAGAAGATCAAAAAAGTCTAACGGGCGGACCCGTTATACGTGCATTGACGATCTCTCGGCTTTGTCTAACAGCCAATAAGTGGCGTAAATGCTGATATCTGGCTGCCTTTGCCGTTACAAACCGTTCATCGGGCAACACCGGCCCAACACTTCCGAATACTGCTTGATTTCGTTTTGTGAACTAGGCAATACGCTACTTATTCGAAACTCGAACCAGACATGGCAGAGGTACGCGTAAAAATGAGCGACATGCAGGCGGCGCGAGCCGACGATCTTCTCAAGCTGGCCAGCGATATCGTCGCGGCTTATGTCTCCAACAACCCGATTGCCATTACCGACGTTCCCGGGATGATCAAAAGCGTCCACGCCACCCTGGGCGGCCTGTCCGCCGGCGGCCCGACAGACGCGCCGACGACCCAGAAGCCGGCCGTTACCGTCAAGAAGTCGATCACGCCGGAATACATCATCTGCCTGGAAGACGGCAAAAAGCTGAAAATGCTCAAGCGTTACCTGCGCTCGCGCTACAGCCTGTCGCCGGAAGAATACCGCACCAAGTGGGGCCTGCCCGCCGATTACCCCATGGTCGCGCCGAATTACGCCCAGCAGCGCTCCGACTTCGCCAAGAAGATCGGCCTCGGCCGCAGCGCCCCCGCCTCCAAGGGCCGCCGCCGGAACTAGCCTGTCCTGGCACGAACGTTACAGAACGGGGGGCGCAGGCTCCGCCGTTTTGCTATGAGCACCTGTCCTTGGGGGTGACGTTCGTGCCGAATACAGGACCCGTCCTCTACCTGCTCTGCGGGAAGATCGCCGCGGGCAAGTCCACGCTGTCCAAAGCGCTCGCCGGCAGACCCGGCACCGTCCTGATCAGCGAGGATCACTGGACATCCCATCTCTTCGCCGGTGAACTCAAGACTCTCGAAGACTACGGACGCTGCTCTGCGCTCCTGCGCAGCGCGATGGCGCCGCATGTGGTCGCGCTGCTCAAGGCCGGCATGTCCGTCGTGCTGGACTTCCCCGCCAACATGCTCGCCAACCGCCGCTGGATGCGCGACATTGCCGAGGAGGCAGACGTCGCCCACGAACTCCACTATCTCGACGTGCCGGACGCGGTGTGCAAACAGCGTCTGCGGGACCGAAACGCCGGCGGCGAGCATCCTTTCCAGACGACGGAGGCGGACTTCGACTTGTTCACGAGCTACTTTGTGCCGCCGTCGGCGGATGAGGGGTTGAACATCGTCGTTCACAGGGTTTGAGCGAAAAGAAAGTTGATTCACGCGAAGCCGCAGAGGCGCGGAAGAGTAACGCACGTGACAGTCAGCTCACCCCGCTCTCTGCACCGTCATCCCCCGGGCAAGTCCACGGCTGTCCGGTTTAAATTTAGCGCCATTGTATCGCCAACTGCTGGGAAGCGGCTTGGTGGTGTGGCGGGGGCTCGATCAGTCGGTCGAGCCGCCTTCGATGCATGAGGTTTGCGCGGACGAGGCGGGCGAAGGCGAG
>DATATK010000131.1:0-8630 GCA_036268825.1 Rhizomicrobium sp.
CGGCGTTCCCGTCTTCCAGCGCATGCACATCGAGTCCCAGCTGGATTCGATGTTCTCGCCCACCGTCACCCTGAAATCGGGCGGCTACATCGTCATCAACCAGACCGAGGCGCTGGTCTCGATCGACGTGAACTCCGGCCGGGCGACGCGCGAGCACTCCATCGAGGAGACAGCGCACAAGACCAACCTCGAAGCCGCCGACGAGATCGGCCGCCAGCTCCGCCTGCGCGACCTGGCCGGTCTCATCGTCATCGACTTCATCGACATGGAAGACGGCCGCAACGACCGCAATGTCGAAAAGCGCATCCGCGACGCCACCAAGAACGACCGCGCCCGCATCCAGATCGGCAAGATCAGCCAGTTCGGCCTGCTCGAAATGTCGCGACAGCGCTTGCGCGCCGGCGTCATCGCGGGCTCGACCGTGCCCTGCCCGCACTGCGCGGGCCAGGGCATCGTGCGCTCGGTGGAGTCGACGGCCCTGCGCGTGCTGCGCGCCCTCGACGAGGAGGGCCAGAAGCAGCGCGCCGCGTCGGTCAACATCCTGGTGCCGTCCGACGTCGCGATCTACACGCTGAACCAGAAGCGCCGCGAGATCGCCCGCATCGAAAACGACTACGGCATGGCGGTCAGCTTCGTGCCGAAGGACGATATCCTCGCCGGCAATCTCGAAATCGAACGCACCGCCGTGCGCGCACTCGAAGACCGCAAATACTTCCCCAGCGAAGCGCCGCCCGCGCCGGAAACCTTTGTCGAAGCCCCCGCCGATCTCTCCGAGGAGATCGAGGAGGAGCAAGAGCATGAGGATATGACTCATGCCGAACCGAACTCTTCTGCGTCTTCCGGTCCGCGCAACGGCGAACGATCCGGCGAGCGTCAAGGCGGTGAACGATCCGCCGAAGGCGAAAGCGGGCAGCGCCGTGGCCGCCGCCGCCGTCGGGGTGGGCGCGGCCGCGACCGTGAACGCGGCCCGATGAACGCTTCGTCGCCGCAGCCGCAACAGGACCAGCCCGCGTTGCAGCAGAGCAGCGCGCCCATCGTCGAAGACCGCTTCGGCTTCAACGACGACATCCCCGACACCACGCCCGTCGATGGCGCGCCGCCGCAGCAGAGCTATCGCAGCGATACGCCCAGCACCGGCGACGCCCCGCAGGGTGACGGCGGACCGCGCCGCAAGCGCCGCCGCCGCCGTGGCCGCCGCCGCGAAGGTGGCGAACGCTTCGGCACGGATGCCGCCGGCAACCAGCTCGAAGGCGTGCCGGTCGACGGCAGCGTGCGCGACGACGGCGAGGAGATCACCGGCACCGCGGATGACGGCGTCGAAGCCGACATCGCCGTGGCGCCTGCCGAGCCCGCGCCCAACGCGCCGTCCGCGCCCGTCTGGTCGCTGACCGCCGAGGCGCCGGTGAAGACAGAGCCGAAGCCACCCAAAGCGACCGAGCCGGAGGCAGCGAACGATCCTTCGCAACCCGCCCGCAAGGGTTGGTGGCAGCGCACCTTCAAGGCCTGATTTTCGCAAGGCCTGAATTTTCGCAGACTGGAATCCGGCGCGGATTTTGTGATCCGCGCCGGACACATTGCGAGTCCCCATCGGAATTGTCGCCATCGGGTGAGTACCGGGCAGAGTCCGGGCTGTGCCCGGAATCCCTGTTTTTCGCGATGTCGTGTTTCTGTGCCGCTGACGCGGCTATCGGAAATCGAGGATACGCATGGTGGTGCTCCTTTTTCTTTTGCACCTCCCACTTGCGGGGAGGTCGAAAAAGCGAAGCTTTTTCGGGTGGGGGGCCGCTCCAGACGCGCGCACAGTCCCCCACCCGAAAATCGTCACGCGCTGAGCGCGCGACGATTTATCGACCTCCCCACATGGGGGAGGTGCGGAAGAAGTCCGGACGTGATTCTGGAGATGCTGAAAAGATGCCTGACCAGCGTGGCGCTGTCAAGCCAATGTAGGAGAAACCGAGCGTGACGGGGCGTCATTTGTGCAGGCGCGAATCGCGCTGACTTAGCCCCCACCCGAAAAACGCGTTCCGCATTTTTCGACCTCCCCGCAAGGGGGAGGTGAAATCCGGACCTAATTCCCCAAATCCCCCGCCGCTGCGCCCAAGCCGTGCGCCTGCGGGTCTGGCAGCGTGGCGCAGACGCTGTCATGGCACGCGATGACGTTGACCGTGTCGTAGGGTGCGATGCCCGTGGAGCGGATGGCTCCCGGTTGGGTCAGGTCCTGGCCGCGCGCGAGTTTCAGCAGCGTGTAGGCCATCGCCGCGGTGCCGTTCGGGCCGCCCGCGCCGGCCCCGGCCAGCGAAACCACGCCGTCGCTTCCGTCGGTCGCGATGGCGGGGGTGAGGAACGCGGCGGCGATGCCCGCCGGTCCAGACGACGGGGCCCGCGCGAGCAGCATGCCGGTGCCGGGAACCGTGTGACCCGAACCGAACGGGCCGTTCATCGTCACCGCGCAGGAAACCGCCTGGCCCGTGTTGTCGATGGCGGCGAAACCCGTCGCGCCCATGTCGCGCGGCAATTCGCTGATGCCGAACTGGTCGAGCGTCGCTTTCGTCGCCGCGGCCGTTGCGGATGCGGATTGATCGCCCACGGTGACGTTGCCTTGCGCATCGATGAGGCGCGCCAGAAGCGAATTGGCGAACGCGCCCGCGCCGATGCGGTCGGGCGCGAGATAACCGATCTCGCTGCCGAGCTGAACGACATGTGGCGCAAGCCTGTTCACGGCCACGCCGTCGAGCTCGGCGGTCGTGATCGCATCGCCCTGCGTGGACGTATAGCTCGCGATCTTGCCCGCGGCGGCGCCGCGATAAAATCCGTCCGGTCCGCCGACGCGGATATCGGCGAGAGTCGCGGCGAGCGCGGTGTTGGTGACGGTGACGCCCGCCGGTTTCAAATGCCCGGTCTCGTCGAAGAACTCCGCCGCGAGGCTCGCGTCGAGGCGCACCACGTCCTGGGCGGCGTTGAGGCGGTCGAACAAGGCGCTCGAAATCGGAAAGCCCGTCGCGGCATAATCCTCGCCCGGCGCGACGTCGCGCTGCCAGGGAAGCCGCCCATAGGCGTTTTGCAGCACCGCGAACCCGCGCACCGCGGCCGGGACCGCGAACGGCCCCTTGCCATCGGAGTCGCGGGCAAGGAACTCGAACACTTCGTTGCGCCCGGTGGACTGGTCGTGCGCCACGCAGATGCCGCCGCCGCCGAGGCCCGCCGCCACCGGATAGGTCGCCGTCAGCGCGAAGAACATGGTCGTGGCCGCGTCGGCCGCGCTGCCGCCCTGGGACAGCACGGCGGCGCCGGCTTTGACCGCGAACGGCTCGTCGCCCACGACATAGCCCCCGCTTGGCAGGGTCTCATCCTTTTGGGATGAACAAGCCGTAACGAACAAAAGACCGGCCACGCCGGCTAGGCGAAGGATTCGCAGCATAAAGTCTACCGTTGCCCTATAATGGTTACCGGAAAAACGCTTTGCGGGTTTCCGTTTGACGCCCGGACGGTGCACACCTTACCGTCCCGGCGGATGAGGTTCGCGGGGTTATAGGAGAGTTCAAGCCTTGGCATTTTGCAACCCTTTGAAGCCGGCGCACCTGGCGGGCGTTTTCGTCCCCGCCTTCCTTCTCGCATTGGGCCTCGGCGCGCAACCCGCCTCGGCGCAGGGTGTGGAGCTTATCCGGGATACCGAGATCGAGCGCGTGCTCAGGAGTTACGAGGAACCGCTGCTGGTTGCCGCCAACATCGATCCGGCGACCGTGAAGCTGTATCTCATCAGCGATCCCGAAATCAACGCGGCTGCGACGCAGAGCCCGATGCAGTCGGAAGAAGAAGACATCCTCGTCAACACCGGCACGTTCCTGCAGCTGAGCTCGCCCAACCAGGTCATCGGCATCCTCGCGCACGAGACCGGCCACATCGCCGGCGGCCATTTGATCCGCGACGTGGCGGCGATGCAGAAGGCCAGCGTGCCGATGCTGATCGGCATGGCGGTGGGCATCATCGCGATGGCGGCGGGCGGCGGCGAAGCCGGCATGGCCGGGATGATGCTGGGCCAGCAGGCCGCGCAGTCGCAGTTCAACGCCTTCAGCCGCGTCCAGGAAGCCACCGCCGACCAGATGGGCCAGAAGTTCCTCCTGAAGACGCACCAGTCCGGCCGCGGCATGCTCTCGGTGTTCGAGAAGTTCGCGAACGACGACGCGATGTCGGCCTATTACAACACGCCGTTCATCAGCGACCATCCGGCCGACCGCGAGCGCATCGACATGCTGAGCCGCGAAGTCGACGCTTCGCCCTACAAGGACGTGCCGGACAGCCCCGCCGTCATCCACGAATTCCACATGGTGCAGGCCAAGCTCGCCGGCTACCTGTCGCGGCCGGACGCGGTGCTGCAGCGCTATCCTCTCAGCGACCAGAGCGAGGAAGCCCATTACGCCCGCGCCATGGCCTATTTCCGCCAGCCGGATCTGCCCAAGGCGCTCGCCGAGATCAACACGCTGATCAAGATGGAGCCGAACAATCCCTATTTCTGGGAAGTGCTCGGCCAGATCAACGTCGACATGGCGCAGCCGCTCAAGGGCATCGGCCCGTATCAGAAGTCCGTCGATCTTCTGCCGGACGCGCCGCTGCTGCGCATCGATCTGGCCGCCGCGCAACTGGCGACGGACAAGCCGCAGTTCACCAAGCCCGCGCTCGACAATCTCAAGATCGCGCTGCGCCAGGAGAACGACAACACCTTCGCCTGGTACGAAGCCGCCCAAGCCTACAGCCAGCTCGGCAACGAGCCGATGGCGAACCTTTCGACCGCCGAGCTCAATTACAATGCGGGCAACATGCGCGATGCGGCGCGCTTCGCGTCCATGGCGGCGCACGCGCTGCCCAAGGGCACGCCCGACTGGCAGCGCGCCAGCGACATCATGGCGGTCATACCGGCGTCGGAGCAGCGCGGACGCCGATGAGCGCAGGATGGAAACTTGCCGCCGCCGGCGGTCTCGGCGGCGCGGCGCTGGCGTTCGTGCTCGTGCTGGGCGCGGCGCAGATGGGGCTTCTGCCCGCGAGCAGCGCCTCGATCCACGACTACCTGATGACGCATCCCGATATCCTCGTCGATATGACCAACAAGCTCCAGTTCGACCAGGAGATGCAAGCCAGTGACGAGCGCCAGGCGGCGGTGGACAGGCTCGGGCCCAAGCCGTTCTTCAATCCCAAGCTCGCCTTCATCACCGGCCCCGCCAACGCGAAGACGACGGTGGTCGAATTCTTCGACTACAACTGCCCCTATTGCCGCGCCTCGGTCCCGGCGGTGAAGAAGTTCTACGACGCGCACAAGAACGACACGCGTTTCGCCTTCATCGAATACCCGATCGACGGCCCGGACTCGACGCTCGCCGCCCGCGCCGCATTGGCCGCGCGCAAGCAGCCTAACAAATACGTCGCGTTCCACTTCCTGATGATGAGCAGCAAATACGTGATGAACGACGATCTGCTGGCCGAGATGGCCAAGCAGGCCGGCCTCGATGGAGCCAAATTGAAAGCCGACATGGCCGATCCCGCGATCGACCTGGCGCTCGCCTCGTCGCGCACCCTGGGCGCCGCCGCCAAGCTCAGCGGCACGCCGGCCTTCATCATCGACGGCAAGATCCGCGAAGGCACGCTCGACGACAAGACGCTAAAGCGGATGACGAAGACCTGAAACGCGTCCGGAGGACGATCATGCCGGCATCGCCACGCAAGACCCGCGAACTGGAAAGCCATCACTTCGATTCCACCGTGTGGAACGACTTCCGCTTCCGCGACGGCGACGTGATCGTCGCTACCTACGCCAAATCCGGAACGACGTGGACGCAGCAGATCGTCGGTCAGATATTGTTCGGCGGCGACGAGGCCGTCGATCTAGGCGCGATGTCCCCCTGGCTCGACCTGCGCGTGCCGCCCAAGGCGGTGAAGCTGGAGATGATGGAGGCGCAGACCCACCGCCGTTTCCTCAAGACGCATCTGCCGGTCGATGCGCTCGTCTTCAGTCCGCTGGCGCAATATCTCTATATCGGCCGCGACGGGCGCGACGTCGTCTGGAGCATGTACAATCACCACGTCACCGCCAACGACCTGTGGTACGCCGCGCTCAACGACACGCCCGGCCGCGTTGGCCCGCCCATCGAACGCACCACGCTCGACGTCGTCTCCTACTTCCGCCAATGGCTGGACGAGGACGGCTTTCCGTTCTGGAAATTCTGGGAAAACGTCCGCAGCTGGTGGGCGATCCGCGATCTTTCCAACGTCAAGCTGATCCACTTCGCCAACCTGAAGCGCGATCTCTCCGGCGAGATGCGCGCCATCGCCGCATATATGGATGTGCCGATCGATGAAGCGAAGTGGCCGCAGATCGTCTCACACTGCACCTTCGACTACATGAAGACCCACGCCGCGAAGACCGCGCCGCTCGGCGGCGTCCTGTGGGAAGGCGGCGCGGACAGCTTCATCAACAAAGGCACCAACGGCCGCTGGCGCGACCTGCTCACCGCCGAAGACAACGCAAGATATGAGGCCCGCGCGCTGGCAGAGCTTGGCCCCGAATGCGCGCACTGGCTCGCGACGGGGGAACTGCCGTAACTTCCCTGCACCTCCCCACAAGGGGAGGTGCAGGAGTTAGATCAACCCCGCCAGCGGGCTCGACGCGTCGGCGTAGCGCTTCTTCGGCATGCGGCCGGCGAGATAAGCGAGCCTGCCAGCTTCCACCGCGTGGCGCATGGCGGACGCCATCATCACCGGGTTCTTGGCTTCGGCGATGGCGGTGTTCATCAGGACGCCGTCGCAGCCCAGCTCCATCGCGATGGCCGCGTCCGACGCGGTGCCGACGCCCGCGTCCACGATCACCGGCACTTTGGCCTCCTCGATGATCATCCGGATGTTCACCGGGTTCTGCACGCCGAGGCCCGAGCCGATCGGCGCCGCGAGCGGCATGATCGCGGCCGCGCCCATCTCTTCGAGGCGCTTGGCCATGAGCGGATCGTCGCTGCAATAGACCATCACCTGGAAACCATCCTTGATCAGGAGCTGCGTCGCCGACAGCGTCTCGATCATGTTGGGATAGAGCGTCTTCTTGTCGCCCAGCACTTCGAGTTTCACCAGGCTCCATCCGCCCGCCTCGCGCGCCAGCCGCAACGTGCGCACCGCGTCCTCGCCGGTGAAACATCCCGCCGTGTTCGGCAGATAGGTCACTGTCTTCGGATCGATGAAATCCACCAGCCTGGGCTGGCCGGGATCGGTGAGGTTCACGCGCCGCATCGCGACGGTGACGATCTCCGCGCCGGACGCCTCCAGCGCGCGCGCGTTCTCTTCGTACGTCTTGTATTTTCCCGTGCCGATGATGAGCCGCGACTTGTAGGTCTTGCCCGCGATGACGAACGGCTTGTCTTCGCGCGGCGCCTCCACCGGCGCGTTGCCGCCGCCGACGAACTGGACGATCTCGATCCGGTCGCCCTCGCCCACCAGGGTCGCCGCATATTCCGACCGGGGCACGATCTCCAGATTGCGCTCCACGGCCACCTTGGCGGGATTCTGGCCCAGCACGCCGAGCAGCGCATGGACGCTCAAAGGGGCGTCCAGATGGCGCGCCTCGCCGTTGACGGTGACTTGAACGGCCATGAATCCTTTTCCCGGTTAGAGGTTTCCGTATCCGCCCCGGGGCATTATAACCCCCGAAGCAACGCGCCGGCCGGAGATTCCGTGGGCTCCTCCCTGATATATGTCCTCAACGGCCCGAACCTCAATCTGCTGGGGGAGCGCGAGCCGGAGGTCTATGGCCGCACCACGCTCGCCGAGATCGGCCAGCGCGTGGCGGCGCAGGCCAAGACCCACGGCCTCGCCACCGAGTTCCGCCAGTCCAACCACGAGGGCGAGCTGGTCGACTGGCTGCACGAGGCCCGCGCCAATGCGGCGGGCGTCATCCTCAATGCCGGCGCCTATACCCACACCTCCGTGGCGCTGCTCGACGCCTGCAGAGCGCTGGATAAGCCCTTGATTGAAGTTCACCTCTCAAACCCTTATGCACGCGAGCGTTTCCGCCATCGTTCCTTTATCAGCCAGGCGGCCACCGGCGTGATTTGCGGCCTGGGACCCGACGGGTACATCGCCGCCATCGACGCGCTCGCGCGTTACTTCAAGGACCATCCGGTATGAATATGAAAGACATGAAGGAAATGGGCTCGCGGCTGGCGAACGGACCCAAGGCAAAATCCTCCGTCGACGCGAGCGCGATCCGCGAACTCGCCGAGCTTCTTGCCGAGACCGGCCTCACCGAGATCGAGATCGAGACCTCCGGCATGAAGCTGCGCGTCTCACGCCAGAGCACGCCCGTCTATGCCCAGGCCTCCGCCGCCGCGCCCGCGCCCGCAGCGGCGCCAGCCGCGTCGCACGATGCTCCGGCCACAGCAAAGCCGTCAGGACCCGCCGCCGGCGCCGTGCCCTCGCCCATGGTCGGCACCGTCTATACGTCGCCCGAGCCCGGCAAGCCGCCTTTCGTGAAAGTCGGCGACACGGTCAAGGAAGGCGACACGCTCCTCATCGTCGAAGCGATGAAAACGATGAATCCGATCCTCGCGCAGCGTGCGGGCACCATCAGCGAGATCTGCGTCACCGACTCGCAGCCG
>DATATK010000132.1:0-5031 GCA_036268825.1 Rhizomicrobium sp.
TTCGGCAAGGTCGCGCTCTGCGCCGTGGTGGGAAACGAGGACGGCGCCCATCACGTCTCGGCGGAGATATTCCAGGCGCTCAACGATGTCGGCTTCACCGTGCCGGCCTGCGGCATGACCTATTGGGTGGGCGAGGCGATGGGCGACAAGAACTATGCCGATCTCGACAGCACGCCGCGCGTCGTGAGCCAGGCGACCGACCTGATGGTGCGCAACGCCGTGCATCTGGCGGCGCTGCTGCATTCCCAAACCTATCCCGGCAAGGACTAAGGCGGCGTTTGCGTGTATTGTCTCCCCAGGCTTAGAGGGGGCGGTTCATGTCGATCGAAACCGGCGATGCCGCCATGCGTGCGCCCTGGGTGTTTCCGGTGCGGCTCGTGCTCGGGCTGGCGCAAGGCATTGCGCTCTATCTGCTCTATCACGCGGGCGAGGCGCAGGACTGGCCCGATCCGCTGCTGTTCGCGCCGCTCCTGATCGCGGCGCTCTACGTGCCGCTCTTGGTCTCGCAGGCGATGGGCACGATGCGGCCTGTGACGCTGGCGGTGTGGGCGGTGGCCGCCACGCTGATTGCATTGGGGTTGGGCTATTACGACCGCAGCCGCGCGGCGCCCGCCGTGCTGACCGGCTTCAGCGGTCTGCTGCCGGATTTCTCCACCGTCTTCCTCGGCTTCGCGGGGCTGTTCATCGCACAGATCCTGGTCGCGGCGGGCGATGCGGAGCGCCGCCCGATCGCGCATTACGAGGCCTATTTCAACGCGGCTTGGAAACTGGGCATCCAGCTCGCGCTCGCGACCGTCTTTGTCGGTGTGTTCTGGGGCGTCTTGTGGCTGGGCGCTGGGCTGTTCGGCCTGATCCAGCTGCATTTCCTCGCCAAGCTTCTGGAGCATGACTGGTTCGCGATCCCGGCGACGGCGCTCGCCATTGCCGTTGCCATCGAGCTCACCGACGTGCGCACGCGGCTGGTCGCGGGAATCCGCTCCGTCGTGCTGACGCTGCTCGGTTGGCTTTTGCCGTTGCTCGCGCTGATCGCGGCGGGCTTTCTGGCGAGCCTGTTCTTCACGGGCCTCGCCCCGCTCTGGGCGACGCGCGAAGCCGCCGGCGGACTTCTTGGCGCGGCCGCCGCGATGGTCGTGTTGATCAACGCCGCCTACCAGGACGGCGGGACGCCGCGCCCCACTCTGCTGCGCCTGTCCGAACCCGCGGCCGCGTTTGCGCTGACGCCGCTCGCCATCATCGCGGCCTATGCGCTCAGCCTGCGCGTGCACCAATATGGCTGGACGGCGGATCGCTTCGCGACGCTTTACTGCCTGATCGTGGCGGGCGTCTATGCGCTCGGCTATGGCGCGGCGGCGATCCTGTCGCTGAACCGTCCCGGCCGCATGGCGCTGCTGGAAACGGCGAACATCGTCGCCGCCTTCGTCGTGCTGATCCTTCTGGGCTCGCTGTTCACACCGTTCACCGATCCGGCGAAGCTTTCGGTCGATGACCAGATCGCGCGGCTGCGCGCGGGGAAAGTGAGCGCGGAGGATTTCGATTATTCCTACCTGCAGGGCGAAGGCGGGCGATACGGCCGCCGCGCGCTGGAGAAACTCGCCGTCGTCAAAGGCAGCGACAAGGCCGCCATCGCCATCCGCGCGCATGCCAGGAATGCGCTGATCATCGGCATGCCCGAACTGGTCAGGCCCGCGGCGTCGCTCGATATCGTCAGGAACGTGACGGTCTATCCGAAGGGCAAGGCGCTGCCGCAGAGTTTCATCGCGCAGAACTGGAAGGCGGTGAACATGCGGATCAGCACGCCCGCCTGCCTGGTGAACGCGGGTTCGGCGTGCGAGGCCGAACTGATCGATCTCGACGGCGACGGCGCCGATGAAGTCGTCATCGTGACGGGCGGGGACAGCGTCGTGTGGTGGGGCACGGTGATGAAACTGGATGGGAGTGCAAAATGGGCGCCCGTCGCCACCCTGCCCTCGCCTCATTGCCCCGGCGATCTCGAAGCCTTGCGCGCGGGCGCCTACAAACTCGTAGCCCCGCCCCCGCCGGCGTTCCGCGATATCCGGATCGGCGCGCGGACGATCACCCCGGCATTGCCAGAAGCCGCACCGCCGGCCTGCGTGGGGCGGTGATGGCCTCTGCGCGCTTGCGATGCTAGAGGGGCGTGGCAGGCACAGGTCTTTCGCACACCCATGGCTCTTGTCGCCCTGATCGATTACGGCTCCGGCAATCTGCGTTCGGCGGAGAAGGCGCTTGTACGGGCCGGCGCGGATGAGGTCGCCGTCACGAGCGATCCGGATATCGTCGCGCGCGCCGAACGCATCGTGCTGCCTGGCGTCGGCGCATTCGCCGATTGCATGAACGGGGTCAAATCCATTCCCGGCATGATCGCTTCGCTGGAAGATGTGGTATTGAAGCGTGGCCGCCCGTTCCTCGGCATTTGTGTCGGCATGCAGTTGCTGGCGCGTGTCGGCCGGGAATTCGGCGATCATGACGGGCTCGGCTGGATCGACGGCGAAGTGGTGAAGCTCGCGCCGAAAGACACCGCACTCAAGATTCCGCATATGGGCTGGAACGAACTCGCGCTCACGCGCGACCACCCCTTACTGACTGGAATTGAAAGTGGCGCGCATGCCTATTTCGTGCACTCCTACGAATTCCGCGCGGCGGATGTGGACGATGTCCTCGCGACTACCGATTATGGCGGCGCCGTCACCGCGATGCTGACGCGAGACAATATCGCCGGCACGCAATTCCATCCCGAGAAGAGCCAGGCGGTCGGGCTGACCTTGCTGGCGAATTTCCTGGCGTGGCGGCCGTGATCCTGTTTCCCGCCATCGACCTGAAAGACGGGCGCTGTGTGCGGCTGAAGCGCGGCGCGATGGATGAGGCGACGGTGTTCAACGAAGACCCGTCGGCCCAGGCCGCCGTTTTCGAGGCGCAGGGTTTCGCATGGCTGCATTGCGTCGATCTCGACGGCGCCTTCGCCGGCAAGTCCGTTAACCGCGCGGCGATCGAGGCCATCCGTACACGGATCAAACTGCCCATCCAGCTGGGCGGCGGCATCCGCGATCGCGCCGACATCGACTTCTGGCTGGAGGCGGGTATTGCCCGCGTGATCCTGGGCACCGCGGCCTTGCGCGATCCCGAGCTGGTGAAGGACGCGGCGCGCGCCCATCCCGGCCGGATCGCGGTGGGACTGGACGCGCGGGACGGCAAGGTTGCGGTGGAGGGTTGGGCGGAGACCTCGGAGCTGACCGCGCCCGACCTCGCCCGCCGCTTCGAGGATGCGGGCGTTGCCGCCATCGTCTTCACTGATATTGCGCGCGACGGGATGCTTCAAGGAGTCAATGCCGAGGCCACCGCCGTTTTGGCCGCCCAGATCCAAATCCCGGTCATCGCATCGGGCGGCGTCGCGGGGATCGGCGATATCGACGCGCTGATCGCCGCGCGCCGGCCCAACATCTTGGGGGTGGTGATCGGCCGGGCATTGTATGACGGCCGGATCGACCCGGCGGCCGCTTTGGCCCGCGCAAAGGCCCATTAAGCGTTCCGATAACCGTTGTGAATATGCTGTGGATAAAAGAGCTTCTCAGCCTTTGTTGAGACGGCGGATCACGTCGTCGAGCTGTTCGAGCGTTCGATAAGCAATCCGCAATTCCCCGCCCTTCTCGCCTTTGTGCAGAATCTGAACTTTGAGCCCCAAGCGGTTGGAAAGGTTCTCTTCCACCGCCTTGGTGTCGGCGTCCTTCTGGGGCGCTTTGGGCGCCCTACCAGATTTGGTTTTCGAACGCTGTTCGGCTTCGCGAACATTCAGCGCGCCGCGGATGATCTCGTGCGCCCGCGCCTCGGGATCGTCGACCGACAGCAGCGTGCGGGCATGGCCTGCCGAGAGGCGGCCTTCGCGGACCATCGCCTTGACGGCTTCGGGCAGCTTCAGGAGGCGCAGCGTGTTGGCGATATGGGAGCGGCTCTTGCCGACCTCCTGGGCCACGCGGTCCTGGGTATAGGCGAAACGGTCCATCAGCTCGTGATAGGCCGCGGCCTCTTCGACCGCATTGAGATCCTCGCGCTGGACGTTTTCGATGATCGCGAGCTCGAGCGCCTCGCCATCGTTCATCTCGCGGACGACCACGGGGACATCGTGCAGTTTGGCCAGCTGCGCCGCCCGCCAGCGCCGCTCGCCCGCGACGATCTCAAACGCGTTGGCCTCACCCGCCACCGGCCGGACGAGGATGGGCTGCAAGACGCCCTTTTCGCGGACCGAATTGGCGAGGTCGGCGAGTTCGTGCGGCCCGAAGGTCTTGCGCGGCTGGAAGCGGTTGGGACGCAGGAACGCCGTCGGCACGGTGCGCGGGCTGCGGTTGGCCTCGGGCGCGCGGGGCGGCGGCGCTTCGTCGCCGATCAGCGCCGATAGCCCACGCCCGAGCCCATGCCGTCTTGCTTCATCCGCCATGATCTTCGTGTCCTTCAGGCGGCCAATGGGCCGGCGAGGCGCGCACGTTCGCGCTGGATAAGCTCACCGGCGAGCTTGATATAGGCCTGGCTGCCGGGGCAGCGCAGATCGTAGACCAGGGCCGGCAGGCCATGGCTCGGCGCCTCGGAAATCCGCACATTGCGCGGAATGATGGTGCGATAGACCTTGTCGCCCAGATGCTCGCGGACATCGGCGGCGACCTGGTCGGAGAGGTTGTTGCGCTTGTCGAACATGGTCAGCACCACGCCCTGGATCTCCAGCGCAGGATTGAGGTTCGCCCGCACCCGCTCGATCGTGTTGAGCAGCTGGGTCAGGCCTTCCAGGGCGAAGAACTCGCATTGCAGCGGCACGACCACCGCATCCGCCGCGCACATCGCATTGACGGTGAGCAGGGTCAGCGACGGCGGGCAATCGATCAGGACATAGGAAAAGGGCTGGCCCGGCTCGGCCGCGAAATCCGCCAGCGCGTCCTTGAGCCGATAGTTGCGGCGCTGAACATCGATCAGTTCGAGCTCGGCGCCCGACAGGTCCACGGTCGAGGGCACGATGGACAGACCCGGGAT
>DATATK010000133.1:0-3484 GCA_036268825.1 Rhizomicrobium sp.
AGGCCGCCAGCCATTTGCGCACATTGCCGGGCCCAGCGTTGTAGGCCGCCGCCGCCAGAATGTACGAGCCGGTCCAGCTATTCAGATCGCTCGACAACTCCACCTGTCCCAGACGCATGTTGTAGTCGGTATCGCTGAGCAGATCGTTCGGCCGGTACTCCATGCCTGCCTCGCTCGCCGCGATGCGCGCGGATTCCGGCATGAGCTGCATCAGGCCCCGCGCGCCCGGCCCGCTCACCGACGCCGGATCGAATTCCGTTTCCTGCCGGATGATGCCCAGCGTGTAAGCCTGCTCCGGCGCCGTGTAGGGGCCGGTGTAAGACGAGACCGCGATCGTCGGATAGAGATAGGGGACGAGCATCACGTTGGTGTAGCTCTCGCTCTTGGCCACGCGCAGCGCGACCTCCCTGAAGCCCATCTTCGTGAGGTCTTCGCACAGCGCCTTGGCGAAACCGGGCGTATGAGTCTCCGCGTCGTGCATCGCGAAGACGCGCAGCATGCTCTCGAGCCCCAGATCGGCCAGCACGCGCACGGCGTGGGTGAGGTCGTCCTTCTCGTAAGCGGCGGTCGCGGTATCGACAGCCGTGGAGTGCAGCTCGAGCGTGGGGCTGGCGGACAGTTTCGCCGTGGCGAGCTGGCCGTAGAAGGTTTCGGGATGCTCCGCGGCAAGGCGATAGGACGCATAGGCGGCGGCGGTGTTGCCGGCAGCCTCATGCGCGCGGCCTTCCCAATAATGCCCGCGCGCCTTGCTGATCGGGCGCGAGACGTTGCGCGTGAGATTCTGGAAGTGCGTGAGCGCCGTGGCCGGCTCGTGCATGTAGCGCAGGGCGATCCAGCCGGCGAGGAATTGCGCGTCGGCGTATTCCGGCGCGGATGCAGGCATCCCTGAATTTGCCGCCAGCGAATAGGCGGTGCGGTAGTTGCTCTCGCTGAGCTGCTGGCGCGCGTCGAGATTGATCTCCGGCCAGACGCGCGACGGCGCCAGCGGCCCGATCTCGTGCATCGGCGCCTGCGCCAGTACGTCCGCCACCTGATCGACGCTGCCTGTGATGCGTAGCGCGCGGGCCTTGTCGAAAAGGACGCCCGGATCGTCGCGGTCCGCCGACGGAAGGCTGGCTGCCTCGCTCAATCCCGCGCTCGGGCTGACATGCAACGCGATGCGGGTCTGGCCCACGCGCTGCGCATCGGCCGGCACCCGCGAAATCTCGCGCCGCGCGGATGAGATGTCGTTGTGCCAGAGCAGTCTGTCGAGCCGCTGGATGTCGTCGTCGGAAGATTTGGAGCCGCCGTCCTTCTGGATGATCGCGAGTTCCTGGTCGGGGTCGAAGCTGCCTTCGATCCATCCTTTGCGGATCAGTTCGTGGCCGCGCTCGGTCGAGCCGGCTGCGACCAGCGCCTCGCCCAGCCGCACCTTGCCGATGCCCGTTTGCGGATCGCGGCCGGCGAACCACGCGATGATGGCGTGCGGGTCCATTGTGGGATCGATGGCGGCCTCGGCACGCGCCAGCAATATGTCGTGCGCGGGCCAGCCCGGATTGTCGCGCACGAATGACGCGATCTGGCTGAACGACGCGCCACTGTTCTTGTCGATCAGGTAGCGCCACAGAACGATCTTCTTCGCCGTCGCATCCTGTCCGCTGGCGGCGAGGCCCTGCGCGCCTGTCCAGTCGCCGCGCTCGGAGGCCGCGAACGCCTGCTCGAAAATGCCGTGATCGGACGCCGAGAGGATATGGACCAGCCCCTCGCGGCGCTCGCCACCAAGATTGGTGGCGGGGCCGCTTTCGCCGGAGTCCTGAATGGGCTGCATCATCACGACATTGCCCTGCCGGATGAGGCCGGGCGGAAGGCTGTTGCCCGGCGACACGGCGGAGGTCTGCGCCCAAGCGGTGGCGGCAATTCCGGCAGCGGAAGCGGCCAGCAATGCGGCGCGCAACGTCTTCATGTCCGAATCCTGTGTGGGCGGCGATGGACAATGATAACGAGGCGGATTAGCCAAGACCAGCGATTGCCTTGCCGCGCCCATTACACGGGCGTTATTTTGCCACTGTCTCTCTTCAGGATTTTCTCATGCGCGATGTGCGCGAACGCATAAGGGGATCGATCCCCGCTCTCATCACACCCTTTCGGGACGGGAAGGTGGACGAAGCGGCGTTCCGCAAGCTCGTCTCCTGGCATATTTCCGAAGGTTCGCATGGCCTCGTGCCCTGTGGCACCACCGGCGAATCGCCCACGCTGAGTCACGAAGAAGATATGCGGGTCGTTGAGATTTGCGTGGAAGAGGCCAATGGACGTGTGCCGGTCATCGCCGGCGCTGGCTCCAACTCCACGGCGGAAGCGCTCGCGCTGACAAAACACGCCAAAGCGGTTGGCGCGGACGCGGTTCTTTCGGTGACGGGCTACTACAATAAGCCTACGCAGGAAGGCATCTATCGTCATTTCGCGACCATCGCGGAAGCGGTCGATATCCCGATTTTGCTCTACAACGTTCCGTCGCGCGCGGTGGTGGACATCTCCGTCGAGACGATGGCGCGGCTGTCGAAAATGGCCAACGTTATCGGCGTGAAGGACGCGACCGCCAATCTGGCGCGGCCATCGCGCGAGCGCCTCGCGTGCGGTCCGAACTGGCGGCTGATCTCCGGCGAAGACGCGACCGCGCTCGGCTATATGGCGCATGGTGGACATGGCTGCATCTCGGTCACGGCCAACGTCGCGCCGAAGCTGTGTTCGCAATTCCAGGAAGCCTGCATGCAAGGCGCGTTCGACACCGCGCTCAAGCTGCAGGATCGCCTGATCCCGCTGCATGACGCGATGTTCTGCGAGACGAGCCCCGCCCCGGCGAAATACGCGGCCTCTCTGCTCGGACTTTGCTCCGAGGAGTTGCGTTTGCCGATGACGCCGCCGGTGGAGGCCAGCCGCGAACAAATCAAAGCGGCGATGAAGTTCGCAGGGCTGATCTAGCGTATGGCCAAGAAGAAAGACGACACGCGCAAGGTCGTCGCGGACAATCGCAAGGCACGCTATTCCTACGCCATCGAGGACACGCTCGAGGCGGGGCTGATGCTGATGGGCAGCGAAGTGAAATCGCTGCGCACCGGCAAGGCGACCATCGCGGAATCCTACGCGCATGCGAAGGACGGCGAGATATTCCTCGTCAACGCCTACATCCCCGAATATCTGATGGCCAACCGCTTCAACCACGAGCCGCGCCGCGCGCGAAAGGTTCTGGTCCACAAGCGCGAAGCCGCGAAACTGGCGGCCGCAATCCAACGCGAAGGCATGACGCTCATTCCGTTGCGCGTCTATTTCAACCCCAAGGGCATCGCCAAGATCGAACTCGGCATCGCCAAGGGCAAGAAAGTTCACGACAAGCGCGAAACCGAAAAGAAACGCGACTGGGCGCGCGACAAGGCGCGCCTGATGCGGGACAAAGGGTGAGCGGGCAGAGGCCTATTTCCCGGTTTCTTATCTGCCATTCGCATGACTT
>DATATK010000134.1:0-18367 GCA_036268825.1 Rhizomicrobium sp.
TTTTTAATGCGTCATTAGCGATCCTGCCCCCAGAATGACTTGAGAAGAGTTCCCCGCTTAACCATTGGTCTTGCCCTTTATGACGAGCCCGCGCCGCATCAGCTTCTCCAAACTGACCCAGAAGCAGGTCTCCGCCGCGGCGGCCCGCCATGAGATGCTCTACGCCGGGCGGATGGGCGGAGCGCGGGCGGTTTTCGCCTTTTGCGATCTTTCAGGCCTGGACCTGTCCGGCCGCAACCTCGCCGATGCCGATTTCACCGGCGCCGTGCTGGAGGAGGCCAATCTGGAAGGCGCGCGATTCGATTCGGCCAGCTTCTTCGGCACCGACCTGCGCCGCGCCAACATGGCCGGCGCCTCGCTGCGGCGCGCCGACATGCGCGGCGCCTGTTTGCGCGGTTCCAACCTGATCGGCGCCGATCTCTACGAAGCCGACCTGCGCGAAGGCACCATCGCCGAGAAAGACCGCTTCGGAAATCTTCGCGTGCTGCAGCACGACATCGGCCCGTCCGAATTGCCGTCGGCGCTGCTGACCTCCGCGAACCTCGAACGCGCGCGCATGACCGGCGCGATGGCGGTGCAGGCGGACTTCACCGATGCGATCATGAAAGGCTGCCGCCTGACGCGCGCGAACCTGCGCGACGCCAAGCTCACCGGCGCCAACCTCGAGAATGCCGACCTGTCCGGCTGCAATCTCTCCGGCTGCGATTTCTCCGGCGCGATCCTCATCGGCACCCAGATGAGCCGCGCCAATCTCGACGGCGCCAATCTCACGACCGCGCTCACCGAAGCGCGCTGCGGCCGCGACATGACCGAGCTCGGCGAACCCATCGCCGACATCCTCGATGCCCATTGCCGCTGGGCCGAGAGCGACGGCCGCGAGGGCAAGCCCTCCGATCTGTCCGGCATGGACCTGCGTTCTCTGAAGAGCCTCGCCCATCGCACGCTCACCGCGCTGATCGCACCGGGCGCGGTGCTCTACGGCCTCGATCTTTCGGGCTCTTCGCTGCAGGGCTCCAATCTCGCCGATGCCGATCTGCGCGGCAGCAAACTTTGCGGCGCGGATCTGCGCGGCGCCAATCTCTCCGGCGCCAAGCTCAACAACGCCGATCTGCGCGATGCCAGGCTCGGCCCGCTGATGATCTCCGACCAGCGCCTTCTGCCTGCCCGCCTCGACGGCGCCCAGGCGCGCTATGCCGATTTCCGCGGCGCCGATTTGCGGCGCGTCGCGCTCGACGACGCCGATCTGGCCTACGCAACCCTGTCGGGCGCCGACCTGCGCGACACCGACCTCAGCGGCGCCATCCTGACCGGCGCCAAGCTTCCCGCCGGCCTCGCCGAATCCGTGCACCCGGTTTCCGCCGCCAGCTAGGCGCAACCCGCGCCATGACAGGCGGGCCTTTGTGCGTCATGATCCCGGCCGTTCTGGAGGGAACAACCATGACAAACAAATTCCTGGGCCTCGCGCTCGGCATCGCGCTGATCGGCACCGCCGCGCTCGCGGCCGACACGCCCGCTTACGTCACCGCCGCCGTGTCCGATTCCGGGCGGCCTGCCACCGACGTCGCGCGCGACGCGGCGCGCAAGCCGGCCGAGATGGTCGTGTTCGCGGGCATCAAGCCGGGCAGCAACGTGCTCGAACTCCTGCCGGGCGCCGGCTACTTCACGCGCGTCTTCAGCAAGGTGATCGGGCCGACGGGTCATCTCTACGCCGCCGTGCCCGACGCCAAATCCGGCGATGCCGAACCCGCCGCCGCGGCGATCGCGGCGGCTCCCGGCTACGGCAACGTCACCGTCGTTCCGCTCCGGCCGCTGCCCGTCGCTGCGATGGGGCCGCTCGATGTGATCTGGACGTCGTGGAATTATCACGACCTGCATCTGTCGCGCCTGCATCTGGACATGCTCGCGGTCGACAAAGGCTGGTTCGCGCTGCTGAAGCCGGGCGGCGTGGTGGTCATCGTCGATCACGCGGCACTTCCGGGATCGCCGCCGGTGGAAACCGCGGACAGACTGCACCGCATCGATCCGGCGGTGGTGAAGACCGAGATGGCGGCGGCCGGTTTCGTCTTCGACGGCGAAACCGACGTCCTTGCCAACCCCGCCGATCCACACACCATGATCGTGTTCGATCCGTCGATCCGCGGCAAGACAGACCAGTTCGCCTTCCGCTTCAAGAAGCCGGGCTGAACACCAGCGACAGATTGTTCGCCGGCATTTCCACGATCTGGCGAAGGGCGAAGCCATTGGCTTCGCCCACGCGCCTGACCGCTTCGAGATCGCGCACGCCGGACACAGGGTCGCGCGCTTTCAGCCAATCGTCGAACGACGCGTTGGATGGCGCGGTATGCGCGCCATTCCTTTTGTACGGGCCATAGAGAAACACAATCCCGTTGGCGCACAGCCGCCGCGCCGCGCCCGCGAACAGGCCGGCCGTCGCCTCCCAGGGCGCGATGTGGATCATGTTGATCGCGACGATCGCATCGAACGGCCCAACCACGCCCCAATCCGCGTTGCGCACATCGATTGCAAGTGGCGGCAGAACGTTGGCGAGGCCCTCCTGCGCGATCCACGCCGCGATGCTGGCGCGCGCCTCTTCATCCGGATCGCTTGCCTGCCACACCAGCCCCGGCATCGCGCGCGCGAAAAACAGCGCATGCTCGCCGGTGCCCGACGCGATCTCCAACACGCGGCCCATGCGCGGCAGCACGCGCTGCAGCACGTCGAGGATCGGCTCGCGATTGCGGGCGGCGGAAGGCGATGAGGCGCGCGTCATCTTCAGGCCGGACAAGCAAACACCCGCGCACTCCTAGCAGAGCGCGCGGGCGCGGGCATTCTTTTCGTCAGCCTATCTCGGCGTGCCGGGCGAAGCCGGCGCGGTCGCCGTCGGCAGCGAACTGTCCGACACCTGCGAGTGCGTGACCGGTTGCACTTTCCACATGCCGCTTTCGTAGCTGTAGATGCCGGCTGTCGCGATCGCGAGCGCCACGACGGCGGCACCGATGATCTTGCCCGCATTCTCCGAAATGTTGATCGAAGACGCCGGGGTCACGTAGCCTCTCATATCGCTCATTATTGTCTCCTTCGCGAATATCCTGACATGAAAACGCGTGGACACCGCGCAAGTTGCGATGAGAACAAAGATGGGCGGTAATGTGGCGGTAACGACCGTAAATGCAGCCAAGAGCAGCCAAGACAAGCGCTACTCGGCCGCCACAGCCATCTTGTGGCGTATGGGAGCGATCAGAAGATCGGCGGAGACATGAAATCGCGCCCGCAGATTTTTGACCATCGTCATGCTGAGTTCGCGCTTGCCGCTCAGCACTTCGCTCACGCGGCTGGCGGTACCGAGAAGCGGCGCCAGATCGGCTCGCGTCATTCCGTGCTGATCCATCAGATAGGTGAGAAGCTGGGGCAGCGACGGACGCGCGCGCGGCCAGCGGCCCGCTCATAAGCCTCGACGAGGCGTGCCTGGGCAGTCATACGCGCCCGATCCTCCGGTGTATCCGATGCCATCAATCTCGCGACGAGCGCCTTGGCCTGGGCATGTCAGTACCGTTCGGATCACAATCAACGTCGCTTTCATCATACAGCCTCCGCATCGATATAGTCATATTCCGCATGTGATCCGAAGAACCGGATCATCAGCGCTCCTCCGGCATACTGCACCACAGCTACCAGACGAAAATCGTTCGCCTTGATATTGAAGACCGCCCGCCCCCTTGAGGATACTGGCTTTGGGATGCGCGCGCTTCACGTCCGCGCGCGTCTTCCAATCTGCGGCCTCCGCAATGGCGAGCCAGGCTTCATATTGCCTGCGCGCGGATACAATGCCTTTGTGACCGGTATGGACCGCGAAGTAAGCCTCCACAACATCCGTGCCGATCACAATCATGGCGCGGCCTTATCGGCATTCCAGAAAATGGAAGTGCAAGTTCCAATTTTGGGATAAGTGCGGCGGTCGAGAACCCCGGCTATCCTGCCGCGTCGCCATCCGGCGTCTTGCTCTTGATGAAATTGCCCAGCCTTTGCAGCGAGACGCGCGCCTCCGGCACGTAGGCCTGCGCCTGGAAGATATGCTGCATGCCGTCATAGATCTCGACGCTCACCGGCACGCCGGCCTCGGCGGCGCGTTCGCCGAGGCGGCTGGCGTCGTCGCGCAAGACTTCGAGACTGCCGGCATGGACCATGATCGGCGGGAAATCCTTGAAGCTCGCGAACACCGGCGAGGCGTAGGGATCGGACGGGCTCGTCTTCTTCAGGTAATGCCGCGCCGAGACGAACAGCAATTCCCACGACAGCGCTGCGTCGTTCCTCGCATTCTGCAGCATCGACCAGCCGGAGAGCGACAGGTCCGCCCACGGGCTCATCGCGACGCACGCCGCCGGCATCGGCAATCCGGCATTGCGGATCGCAAGCAGGCAGCCGAATGCCAGCCCGCCGCCCGCGCCGTCGCCCGCCAGCACGATGGAGCCGGCCGGAATCTTCTTCTGGATGAGATGGCGATAGGCATCGATCCCGTCGCGCAGGCCGGCGGGAAACGCGAATTCCGGCGCGCGGCGATAGCTCACCGAGAACGCGGTGGCGCCAGCCGCCTGGCACAGCCGCGCGATCAGCGGGCGATGCGTCTCGGGCGAGCCCGAGACGTAGCCGCCGCCGTGGAAATAGAGGATCAGCCGGTTGGGGCTCGCCGCATCGATGCGCACCCACTCGCCCTTGATGGGTCCCACCTGCCCCGCCTCGAAGCTCACATCCGGCGGAATCGCGCCGAAACGGTCGGAGAGATAATCGAACTGGCGGCGCAATTCCTCGCTGTCCGTCTCCGCCACAGCCGTGCGCGGCCGCGCCATGCGCGTCAGACGGCCGAACAAAGAGCTTTGCCAGGAGGGCATTTCGCGAAACCGGTAGCGTGATCGCGAACACAATAGGCCGCGTCGCCCCGCCCCGCCACCAAAAACGAAAAGGCCGGACGCAAACGCCCGGCCTTTCCTATTCTCAATTCGGAAGGCGCTTACGCGGCCTTCGCGGTGCCTTCGATGGTCTTCAGGTCCGGCGCGTTGATCGGAATGCGGCGGGGCTTCTTCTCTTCGGGCACGACCTGTTCGAGATCGACATGCAGCAGGCCGTTCTCGAGCTTGGCGCCGCGCACTTCGACGTGCTCGGCAAGCTGGAAGCGGCGCTCGAAGGCGCGGCCGGCGATGCCCTGGTAGAGGACGGACTTGCCGTCGGCCTTCTCGGGCTCGTCGCGCTTGCCGGTGACGGTGAGCACGCCATCGCGCAGCTCGACGTTCAGATCCTTCTCGGCGAAGCCGGCGACGGCGAGCGAGATGCGATAGTGGCTCTCATCGGCGCGCTCGATATTGTAGGGCGGGTAGCCGTTGGCGGTGTCGTGCTGCGACATCTGGTCGAGCATGTCGAACAGACGGTCGAAACCGATGGTGGAGCGGGAAAGGGGGGTGAAATCGAAACGCATGGTCAAACCTCCTGAAAGCGTTTGGTTGAGGCCCTGCCCCATAGGGAGCCAAGGCCGTCTCAGCGCCCGAACGCCATCAAGGCCGCCCGGACAAAGCCTTAGATAGGCGGGGTTTTGGAGGGTTCAAGGGGGATCAGATGCAGCTTGCGACGGGCAGGAGATAGTTCTGCGACAACTGTACCCCAGTATCGAAAGTGGATTCACGCAGAGCCGCAGAGGCGCAGAGATGACGGGGGATGGAGGACCGCTGAATGCGATCACTGGGGAGATTGTGGATGCTGCCTATAAGCTCCATTGCGCGCTGGGGCCGGGCTTGCTGGAATCGGTCTATGAACAGGTGCTGATGCGGGATCTTGAGCGGCGCGGCTTGCGCGCCGCTCGGCAAATTCCGGTCTCATTTGAGTACGACGGCCTCAATTTTGAAGAGGTCTGCCGCGTCGACATCCTCGTCGAAAATCGCATCGTCGTGGAAATTAAATCGCTTGAGCGCTTGGCGCCAGTTCATCCCAAGCAATTGCTGACCTATCTGCGTCTTCTCCAACTACCGCTCGGCCTCCTGATAAATTTCGGAGCGCCGACGCTGAAGGAGGGAATACATCGTGTCGCCAACACCGTGCCCTCCTCTGCGTCTCTGCGGCTCCGCGTGAATCAACTTCCTTCTAAAGGCTCCACCCCCGCAGATGCCAGAAGGCCAAGCCCCACAGGAACGTCATCACCGAATACATGATGCAGTCGAGCTGGAGCTTGGTGATCGGGATGCCGGTGGAATCCACGATGAGCGTGTGCAGCCAGGCGCCCTCTTCGCGGTTCCGGGGGTTGCGCCATTTGCCGGTGCGCAGGAGCGCCTCGATATTGTTGAGGACGCAGGTGTTGCGGTTGAGGCGCCATTGCGCGATCACCGACGGCAGGAAGACGAGATAGACGATCAGCGCGGCGTGCCACGGCGCCAGCCAGCCCAAGAGGATGTAAGCCATCATCGCCATGTGATGGTAGAAACAGATCGTGCTCAGCGTATCGCGCACCTTCTTCGGCGCCGCCGGCAGCGCGGTGTCAAGCACGGAGGGCTCGTCGTTGTCGCCGGCGATGCTCATGCGATATGCGTCTTCACGAAGCTGGCGATGCGCGCGATCGCGTCGCGCCCTTCGCCGAGCAGCGGATGGAAGATGTGCCAGACATGCGCCATCCCGCCCCAGTTCTCCAGGCTCACATCGACGCCAGCTTCGTCGGCGCGCGCCGCGAGAATCTGGGAGTCGCCATGCAGCACTTCCTCCGTGCCGACCTGGATGAGAAGCGGCGGCAGGCCTTTCATATCCGCGAAGACCGGCGAGGCGAGCGGCGACCTGGCATCCGCGCTGCCCAGATAGAGCGCGGCCGATTCGTCGAGGCTTTTCTTGGCGAGCATCGGATCGCGCCCGGCGCGGGTGCGATAGGTCTCGCCGCTTTGGGTGAGGTCGGCCCAGGGCGAGATCGCCACCGCGCAGGCGGGCATCGGCAGGCCCTTGTCGCGCGCGGCGACGAGCGCGGCGATGGTGAGGCCGCCGCCCGCGCTGTCGCCCATGATCGCGATCTTGTTCGCGGGGAAGCCGGAGTCGAGCAGGCCTTTGTAAGTGGCGACCGCATCGTCCACCGCCGCGGGAAACGGATGTTCCGGCGCGAGGCGGTAGTCCGGCGCAAACGCGACGAGCCCGCCCATATCGCTCACCGCGCCGAGCAGATGGCGGTGCGACGCCGGCGAGCCGACCACATAGCCGCCGCCATGCAGGTAGAGCACCACCGCGTCGGTGCGCGCATGCCGCGCCCGCACCCATTCGCCCTTGATTCCGCCGACCGTCGCCGGCTCGACTTCCGTTCCGTCCGCGACGGGAAAGAACGCCGCCAGCGAATCCATCCGCGTGCGCTGCTCGGGAAGGCTGAGGCCTTCGGCGGCTTCGTTGCTCTTCAGAAAAGCGAGTACGGCTTCGCGCTCTTGCCTGGTCATCCTCGGCCCCCAAAACCGAACCCAGTCTAAACCGGACTGGGTGCGCGCGCTATCGGGCCAAGGCAGGCCAAGGCAGGCCAAGGCAGGCCAAGGCAGGCCAAGGCAGGATTGTGCCGGTTCCTGACAAATGCTCATATGGCGAACCCGCCAGCAAGCGCGGACGGCAGCAGGGAAGACCAGCCATGAGCTCACCGCAGGTTCAGGAGATCATCGAGGGCATGAGCAGCAGGCTGGGCGCCGATTCCGGCCTTGGCGGCACGATCAAGTTCGATCTCGGCGACGCAGGCAGCATCTATGTCGATGGCAAATCCTCGCCGAACGCGGTCAGCGACGGCGAAGGCAAGACGGCCGATTGCACGCTCACCATCAGCCTTGAGAACTTCGAGAAGATGATCAAAGGCGAGATGGACGGCACCTCCGCCTTCATGCAGGGCAAATTGCGCGTCGCGGGCGACATGGGCCTTGCGATGAAGCTGGGCCCCATCCTCGCGAAGGCGCGTGGCTGAACCGCGCTTCATAAACACGGCGGACGGCAAGCGGATTCGCACCGCCGTCTTCGAGACGGGCGCAGCACCGCGCGGCGTCTGCGTGCTGCTGCATGGACAGACCGAGTTCATCGAGAAATACGAGGAGGTGATCGGCGAGTTGAACGCGCGCGGCTTCACGGTCGCGACTTTCGACTGGCCGGGACAGGGCGACAGCTATCGCCTGCTTCCCGATCCACTCAAAGCCCATATCGAGGATTTCGCGCAATACGACGCGGCCTTCGCCGCGTTCCTCGACCAGGTCGTGAAGCCGATCGCGGCGAAGCCGCCGATCGCGCTGGCCCATTCGATGGGCGGGCACAATCTGATGCGCATGATGCACGACCGGCCCAATGCGTTCGCTGCCGCGGTGTGCAGCGCACCGATGCTGGCCATCGGAACGCGCGGCGTCCCGCGCTGGATCGCGATCACCGCGCTGGCCCTTCAGAATGCATTCGGCCGGAAGAACGCGTGGATCTGGGGCATGGACAAGCGCGATCCGCATATCGTCACCTTCGACACGCAGCTCGTCACCACCGACCGCGCCCGCTTCCAGCGCACGCAGGACATCCTCATCGCCCGCACCGATCTCAGACTGGCCGGCCCGACATGGGGCTGGCTGAAACAAGCCAACGCCTCGCTGAAAACCGTGATGGCGCCGGGCTACGCCGAAGCCATCGTGACGCCCACGCTTATCATCGGCGCGGGCCGCGACCGCATCGTCGACACCAGCGTCGATGCCGCTTTCGCCGCGCGCCTGCCGCACGGCAAGTTCATATTGTTCGAGGACGCCGAACACGAGATCCTGATGGAAGCCGATCCCATCCTAGAAAAATTCTGGAAGACGTTCGACGACTTCATCGCGCCGTTTGCATAGGTAAGATCGCCGTCACCGCTCCCCCACCATCCACTTCGTGACGAGCGCGATGGGGATGCCGAACAGCGCCATGTTGGCGATGAGATTCTCGAGGAAGAACATCGACATGGGCGGCGTGCCGCGCGTCAGCGACAGCGGGATGACGACGAAGTTCAGGAAGAGGTTCACCGCAAGCCCGAAGGCGAGCCCCATGATCACGGGACGCCGGATCAGGACCGCAAGCCACGCGCTCGCGAACACATAAGTCCCCGCCGCGACGACCGAGATGAATTCCTGAAGGCCGAGGCCGAGCAGCGCGGTGTTCATGCCGCCACGCACGGACGCATCGTGTCCGATCAATCCGCTGGCGATGGCATGCAACACGGGGATCGGCGGCGCATGGAAGATGGCGCAGGCGACGCCGATGTCGAGCGTGCCCACGAGCAGCCCGCCCACGAAGCTCGCCCCGATCCGCTTGCCGATATCGTTCATCCCCGCATCCCCCATTGGCGGCGCGATCATCGCGCGGGCGCCGCACAGCCGCACCTCACAGTGTCGTCAGGCCTCACCTCCATGTTCAATCATAGATTGCGTATTGTACGCTATATGTTCTATACTCCTGCCTTGCCCGATTCCCTGCTCCGCCCGGAGAGGGGGGAGGGGGTAAGAAGAAAACGGAAAACGAATAAGGCCATGGAATTGTTGGAGAAACCGGAAAAGCGGCGGAAGGGCGGGCAGCCCGGCAACAGCAACGCCCGCAAGACCGGTATCCACACGGCTGATTTCCGCGACTTCTATGCGCGGGTGCGGGACTTCAAGCGGCGCAAGCGGCTGGCCCTGGCCGAAGCCGAAGTGCTGATCTGCCGGCAGGAGGGCCGCGAAGCGGCGCTAATTCGCGCCCTTCAGAAGCTCGACCGCCTGCGCATGTACGCGCGCGTCGCCGGCGGCCAGAATGCAGGCGCCATTGGCAAACGGCGCCCCCGTCCAGTCCGTCACGATGCCGCCGGCCCCCTCGATCACCGGGATCAGCGCCGCCACGTCCCAAGGCGCGAGGCGGCCTTCCGCGATCACGTCGATGAAGCCCATGGCGAGCAGCGCGTAGCCGTAGCAATCGCCGCCGAAATAACTCATCCGCGAGGCCTCGCAGACGTTCTCGAACGCCGCGCGCTGCGCCCGATTGAAATAGCCCCAGGGATGCGTGGTGGAGACGACAGCGGTGGAGAGCGCGCTGCACGGCCGCACGCGGAGCCGCTCCGTCCCCTCTCGCGTGGTGAGCGTGCTCTGCCCGTCATGTCCCACGAAGCGTTCGCGCAGAACCGGCTGATCTATGAGGCCAAATACGGGCGTCTCGCCTTCGGCCAGCGCAATCAGCGTGCCCCAGGTGTGGCGGCCGGTGATGAAGGGCCGCGTGCCGTCGATCGGATCGAGGATCCAGGTCAGGCCGCTGGTGCCGGGCTCGTGGCCCCGCTCCTCGCCGAGGATCCCGTCATGGGGCCGCTCGGCGTGGATGAGCGTGCGCATGGCGTCTTCGGCGCCGCGGTCGGCCTCGGTGACGGGGTCGTAGATCGGCTTGGGCCCCGTGGCGCCCTTGTCGATGACGGCGATGCGCTTGCGGAAATAGGGCCGGATCACCGCCCCCGCCGCGTCGGCCAGTCGGTGTGCGAAGGCGATGGTGGCGGGATCGATGCTCATGCCGCCCTCATATCAGGGCCCGGCCCCGAATCCAGCCAAAAAGAGAATGGATTCACGCGGAGCCGCGGAGACGCGGAGGAGCAGGTGGTCATCACAAGTGCTTTTGAAGAGGGAAGCGGCGCGCATTGCGCGCCAGCCAATCGGCCAAAACGAGATTTCATCCCCTGCTCCTCCGCGTCTCCGCGGCTCCGCGTGCGAATTTTCTTCTATACTCTCGCCCGGACCATTGAAGGGGAAACGCATGAAAAGTGTCGTGGTGACGGGGGCGTCGACCGGGATCGGCTGGGGCTGCGTGAAGGTGCTCATCAAGAAGGGCTTCCGGGTCTATGGCAGCGTGCGCAAGCAGGCGGACGCGGACCGCCTGTCGAAGGAGTTCGGCAAGAACTTCACGCCCCTGATGTTCGACGTGACCGACGCAGTGGCGGTGCGCAAGGCGGCCGACCAGGTCGCGGCCGCTTTGGGCAACGAGACTTTGTCGGGGCTGGTGAACAACGCCGGCATCGCAGTGGCGGGTCCGCTGCTCTATCTCGACGTCGACGAATTCCGCCAGCAGCTCGAAGTCAATCTCACCGGGCAATTGATCGCGACGCAGGCCTTCGCGCCGCTATTGGGCGCGGACACGTCGCGCACCGGCAAGCCGGGGAGGATCGTGATGATCACCTCCGTCGGCGGGCGTAACGCCAATCCTTTCATGGGCCCCTATGCCGCGTCGAAATTCGGGCTCGAAGGGTTCTCCGAGGCGTTGCGCCGCGAATTGATGCTGTTCGGCATCGACGTGATCGTGGTCGCGCCCGGCGCGGTGGCGACGCCCATCTGGGACAAGGCCGAACAGGTCGACGTCTCGCGCTACGCCAACACGCCCTATGCGGCGTCGCTGGATAAAGTGCGCGAGCTGATGCTCGCCATGGGCCGCAAGGGCTTTCCGCCGGAAAAGATCGGCGCCGCGGTGTGGCGGGCGCTGACCCTGTCCAAGCCCAAGGTGCGCTACACCGTGACGCCCGACCGGGTGCAGAACGCGATGGTCAATGTCCTGCCCAAGCGCACGCTGGACAACATCGTGGCGGGGCGGCTGGGGCTGAAGCGGAAAGGGTAAGTGTACGTACACTTGTAACTACGGTAAGCTTGGGATATTTTCATGGCGATAAAAATTCGCGTCGAGTGGGACCCAAGGAAGTCTGAATCGAACGGACGCAAGCATGGGCTGAACTTCGAAGATGCAATGCAGGTCTTTTACGATCCGCTGAGGCGCTTCGATATTGAAGGTGACGAACATGGAGAAGTCAGATGGCGGACGACAGGTGAGATCGGTGGAACACTCCACGTCGTCTCTCACACCATCCGCGAAGAAGGCGAAGAAGAAATCTACCGCATCATCTCGGCGCGGAAAGCCACAGCTCGTGAGCGTAAGATTTTCAGCGAAACGCCCTAAATTGACGGCAGAGCAACGCGAACGCCTCGCCAGGCTGGCTGCGATGCCAGACGACCAGATCGATTTCAGCGATATTCCCGAGCGGACGAAGGCGAACGGCCCCGTTTACGTCAATCTCTTCCCGAGCCTCAGCGCCAAGAAAAGCGTCACCATCCGGCTCGACGACGACATGGTGAAATGGTTCAAGAAGCAGGGCAAAGGCTGGCAGACCAAGATGAACTGGGTGCTGCGGCTTTATTTCGCCAGCCACCGCAAGACCGGAGTGAAATTCGGCAGGCCCTAATCCGCCGCGGCCTGGGCGCGTTTGCGCAGATGCGGCGTCAGTTCGCGTTTGCGCAAACGGATGGATTGCGGCGTGACCTCGACGAGCTCTTCGTCCTGGATATAGGCGATGGCCTGTTCCAGCGTCATCGGCACGATGGGCGTCAGCCGCACCGCTTCGTCTTTCGACGTGGTGCGGATGTTGGAAAGCTGCTTGGCCTTGAGCGGATTGACGTCGAGATCGTTGTCGCGGGAATGCTCGCCCACGATCATGCCCTGATAGATCTTGGTGCCCGGGATGACGAACATCTTGCCGCGCTCTTCGAGATACCACAGCGCATAGGCCACCGCCTCGCCGTCGCCCGTCGAGACCAGCACGCCGTTGCGCCGCCCCTCGACCGCGCCCTTGAACGGGGCATAGCCGTGGAACATGCGGTTGATGACACCCGTGCCCCGCGTGTCGGTGAGGACTTCGCCGTGATAGCCGATCAGCCCGCGCGACGGCGCGAAGAATACCAGGCGCGTCTTGCCCGCGCCGGTCGGGCGCATGTCCTGCAATTCGCCCTTGCGCATCGAGATCTTCTCGATGACGACGCCGGCATAGGGATCATCGACGTCGATGGTGACCTCTTCCATCGGCTCCAGCCGCTCGCCCGTCGCCGGATCGGTCTGGTAGAGCACGCGCGGACGGCTGATGGAGAGCTCGAAGCCTTCGCGCCGCATCTGCTCGATCAAGACGCCGAGCTGGAGTTCGCCGCGGCCGGCGACTTCGTAAGCACCCTCGCCCGTCTCGCGCACCTTGATGGCGACATTGCCTTCGGCTTCGCGCAAGAGGCGGTCGCGGATGACACGGCTCTGCACCTTGTCGCCCTCGCGGCCGGCGAGCGGGGAATCGTTCACCGCCAGCGTGATCGCAAGCGTCGGCGGATCGATGGGCTGGGCCTGAATCGGCTGTTCGACGGCGATGTCGCACAGCGTGTCGGCGACGGTGGCCTTGGGCAGGCCGGCAATCGCGATGATGTCGCCCGCTTCGGCGCGCGCGACGGGCACGCGGGCCAGGCCGCGAAACGCGAGCAGCTTGGTGACGCGCGTGCGCTCGATTTCCTTGCCGTCGCTGCCCAGCGCCTTGATCACGCGATTGACGGTGATCGCGCCCGTCTCGATGCGGCCGGTGAGAATGCGGCCGAGATAATTGTCGGCTTCGAGCGTCGTCACCAGCATCGTGAACGGATATTCGTCGCCTGCCTTCTCGACCGCCTTGGGCCTGGGCACATCGGCGACGATGAGTTCGAACAGCGGCGAGAGGTCTTTCTTCTCGTTCGGGATGTCTTTCAGGTCCTTCACCGCCCAGCCGTTGCGGCCGGAGGCGTAGAGCACATGGAAATCGAGCTGGCTGTCGTTCGCTTCGAGCGCGAGGAACAGGTCGAAGATGCTTTCCAGCGTCTCTTCCGGCTGCGCGTCCTGGCGGTCGATCTTGTTGATGACCACGATGGGCTTGAGGCCCAGCTTGAGCGCCTTGGAGAGCACGAACTTGGTCTGCGGCATGACCGACTCCGCCGCATCGACCAGCAGGACGACGCCGTCGACCATCGACAGGATGCGCTCCACCTCACCGCCGAAATCGGCGTGGCCGGGCGTGTCGACGATGTTCACCCGAATGCCGTTCCACTCGACGCTGGTGCACTTGGCCAGGATGGTGATGCCGCGCTCGCGCTCCAGGTCGTTGGAGTCCATGGCGCGCTCGTCCATGTGCTGGTTTTCGCGCACGGAGCCGGACTGCTTGAGGAGTTGGTCCACAAGCGTGGTCTTGCCATGGTCGACATGGGCGATAATGGCAATATTTCGAATTTCCATAGGTCCGGCGCTTTCGGAGAGCGGGCGCTTATAGACGGGCGCCTTCGCAACCGCAAACACTCAATATCTGCCTATGGTTTTGAGCCCCCAGGCCCTGTCGCTCCGGTAGGTCGCGACCAGCGCGTAGACTGGCCCCTCGAAAGCCAAGGCGGATTTCAGGGCCTTGGCCGTGGCCGCCACATCCACCTCATGCTCTGGGTCGGATACCGGGTGCCCGGCACAGCGCTGGTGGGCCACCACCACCAGGGCGGCCGCCTGGTGGGCTTTGGCCAGAAGATCGACCTGGGCCTCGGCCACCGCCCATTCCCCGGCCCGATCCGGCAAAAGCAGCCCGTCCGGCCCCGGCAGCGCGACCAGATCCACCTTGCCGCAGCCCACAGCCCGGCCGATCCGGCGGTTGAAATCGACTTTATGCTGATGGAGCCGCCAGTCCGAACAGGTGACCGCGACAGCGAGCTTATTTCCATTACCCCAGAGCATGTATCCCCCCGCTCTTTCAACTCTTCATTAACCGCGTTTTCGGGGTTCGCCAATATCCTCCTGCGTGCATCGCGCCCGCTCCGGAACAGGTTGATGAATCAGGCGTTTACCGCTCAGAAGAGGACCGGAACCTCGTCAATTCGTGACAAGGATATAACGGGCACACAGCGCCGCAGGCGCCGAACGGGGCTCGAAATTTCCACAAGGCGTGCTAGGACAGGGTACGGGAGCGAATATGACCAAGGAAAATGCGCAGGCTTAGGCGGCGCGTTTTTCTGTTGTGCGGACCGGCTGTTTGTCAGCGGGGCGCCGGTCGCCAGGACTGGATGGCTATGAATATCAGGCTCCCGAACTCCCTTCAGACGTTTCCCGGAACCGTGACCGCCTTGCCCGGCACCATCCAGCGCGCCACGCCCAGGACGCGATTGATCCTCGGCGTGATCGGCGCCGCGCTCGTGGTGGCACTGGTTTGGTATGTCGCCGAGCGCTTGTTCGCGCCCGCCCCGCCTGCACATGTGCAAACGACGCCCGTCCGCGTCGGCCAGGCCATCCGCAAGACCGTCGTGATATCCGAGCGCACGATCGGAACAGTGATCGCCAATGCCACGGTCCAGGTGACGGCGCGCGTCGGCGGGCAGTTGGTCTCTGCCTCGTTCAAGGAGGGCGACGTCGTCCACAAAGGCGACGTCCTGTTCCAGCTTGATCCGCGCCCGTTCCAGGCGGCGCTCGAGCAGGCCAATGGCAGTCTCGTGCGTGATGAGGCCACCTTGGTCAGCGACCGCAAGGACGCCGCGCGCTACAGCATGCTGGCCAAACAGGGCGGTGCCTCCCAGCAACAGGCCGACCAGGCTGTCGCCGCCGCCAAGGCCATCGCCGCGACTGTCGTCTCCGACAAGGCCGCGGTCGATACGGCGCGGCTCAATCTGGCTTATGCCCAAATCCTGTCGCCAATCACCGGCAAGACGGGGCCGATCCTCGTCCAGCCAGGCAACTTGGTCACCGCGGATGCGACGGCTCCCTTGGTGACCATCACGCAAATCCAGCCCGTGAAGGTTTCCTTCTTCCTGCCGCAAAACGACCTGCCGCAGATCCAGGCGCGCATGGCGCAGAACAAAATGCTCGTCACGATCCAGGTCCATGGCCCGGGCGGCAAGACCTTGAGCGCGCCGGTCGATTTCGTCGGCAATTCCGTCTCCGCCACGACGGGCACGATCGAATTGCGCGCGACCTTTCCGAACACCGACAACGCGCTCGTGCCCGGGCAGCTGGCCGATTGCAGCGTCACGCTCAGCCAGATCGACAACGCCATCGTCGTTCCGCATGACGCCGTGAATCTGGGCCTGACGAGCAGCTACCTCTATGTCATCGACGCCAATTCCAAGGCGCAGTTGCGGCCGGTCACGACGCTCTATGACGACGGCACGCAGACGGCCGTGAAAGGCAATGTAAAGCCCGGCGACAAGGTGGTGATCGACGGCCAGCTTCGTCTTGTGCAGGGTACAAAAGTCGTGATCCGGAAAACACTCCCCGGCGCGGCGCAGCAACAGCAGAGCGCCGCAGGCGCGCAATGAACATCTCCGAACTGTTTATCCGAAAGCCCATCATGACGACGCTGCTGATGGCGGCGCTGCTGATCTTCGGTGCGTTCGGCTATTCCGTTCTACCGGTCAGCGAACTGCCGAACGTGGACTTCCCCACCATCCAGGTTTCGGCGAGCCTGCCCGGCGCGGACCCGGCGACCATGGCATCGGCGGTCGCCACCCCGCTGGAAAGCCAGTTCTCGACCATCGCGGGCGTGAGTTCGATGACGTCCACGAGCGGCCAGGGCTCGACCAGCATTACCATCCAGTTCGATCTCGACCGCGACATCGACGGCGCCGCCGAGGATGTGCAGACCGCGATCCAGGCCGCCTCGCGCCAGCTGCCGACCAATCTTCCGAGCCCGCCGACCCTGCGCAAGGTCAATCCGTCGGACGCGCCGATCATCTATCTGGCGATGCAATCGCCTTCGATGCCGCTCTACCAGCTCGACAAATATGCCGAGAACCTTCTGGCGCGGCAGCTGTCCACGCTCACCGGCGTGGCCCAGGTCAACGTCTACGGTTCGCAGATCTATGCGGCCCGCATACAAATCGACCCCTTCGCGCTGGCGTCCCGCGGCATCGGCATCAACCAGGTCGCCACCGCAATCCAGGCGGCGAACGTCAACCAGGCGACCGGCCAGCTGAACGGACCAAACCAGGCGACCCTCATCCACACCAACGGACAGCTGGAGGATGCGGCCGCCTACAACAAGCAGATCATCGCCTATCAGAACGGCGCACCGGTGCGCATCCAGGACGTCGGCCGCACGATCGACAGCGTGGAAAACAACCTGGTGGCGAGCTGGTACAACGGCCAGCGCGCCATCGTGCTCGCGATCCAGCGCCAGCCGGGTTCGAACACCATCCAGATCGTGGACGAAATCAACCGTGTCATTCCCAAATTCATGTCGAGCCTGCCCAAATCGGTTTCGCTCAATGTGATCTACGATCGCAGCAAGTCGATCCGTGGATCGGTGGCGGACGTGCAGATGACATTGATGATCGCCGCCGTACTGGTGGTGATGGTGATCTTCCTTTTTCTGCGCACGCTCTCCGCGACCATCATTCCTTCCGTCGCCCTGCCGCTGGCTGTGATTGGAACCTTCGCCGGCATGGCGTTCCTCGGATACAGCCTGGACAATCTTTCGCTGATGGCGCTCACCCTGTCGGTGGGGTTCGTCGTCGATGACGCCATCGTCATGCTGGAGAACATCGTCCGCCACGTCGAGGAAGGTGAAAAGCCTTTCGACGCCGCGCTCAAGGGATCAGCGGAAATCGGCTTCACGATCCTGTCGATGACCGTTTCGCTGGCCGCGGTGTTCATCCCCATCGTGTTCATGGGCGGCATCGTGGGCCGCCTGCTGCATGAGTTCGCGGTCACGATCATCCTGGCCATCGCGGTTTCGGGCGTCGTGTCCATCACCCTCACGCCGATGCTGTGCAGCCGCTTCATTAAGCCCGCGAAGGAAGCGCATCACGGCAAGTTCTATCAATTGTCCGAAAACGCGTTCGACCGGGTACAGGGCTATTACGACAGGTCGCTGCAATGGAGCATCGGTCACCGCTTCATCATTTTCCTGGTCTTCCTGAGCAGCCTGGTGGCGACCGTCCTGATGTTCATGGTGTCGAAGACGGACTTCATCCCGAGCGAGGACACCGGTCAAATCCGCGCCTCCACGGAAGCCTCCGACCGCACTTCGTTTGCCCAGATGACGCGCTACCAGCAGCAGGTGGCCGCCATCGCCTCACGGGACAAGAACGTGCAGGGTGTCATGTCCTTCGTGGGCGGCGGCGGCTCGCGATCCGGCGTCAACACCGGAACGATGCTGTTCAAGTTGAAGGACAGGAGCGACCGAAGCCTGACGGCCGATCAGATCATCCAGGAATTGCGGCCGAAGCTCGCCAGTATTCCGGGACTGAAAGTCTACATGCAGAATCCGCCGGCCATCCCCATCGGCGGCATGCAGTCCAAATCCCAGTACCAGTACACGCTGCAGGACCTCAATCAGCAGGAATTGCAGACCTATGCGCTGCAGCTGCAGAACGCGCTGACGGGCACCAAGGGCTTTCTCGATGTGACGACCGACCTCGATGTGTCCGCTCCGGTGGTGAACATCGATATCGACCGCGACAAGGCGGCCGCCTATGGCGTAACCCCGGCCGCCATCGAAAGCGCGCTCGGCGCGGCCTTTGGCGGCGAACAGGTCTCGACCATCTACGGCACGTCCAATCAGTACTGGGTG
>DATATK010000135.1:0-14987 GCA_036268825.1 Rhizomicrobium sp.
ATCTGCTGCGCCAGAGCGGCGGTGCTCAGCAGCGTGAGCATGGTGAGCGCAAGAACGGCCCTCATGGCGTCTTCGGTCCTTTTTTCACGGCGCCGGGCTTTGCGGCGCCGGATTTCTTCATCGCGTTGGGATAGATCGTCATCCGCACGTTGCCATAGAAGAACACCATATGCTTGTCGCGGTCGAGCGCGAACTTGTCGGCTCGCAAATTGCCGAGCGGTCCCTGCCCCACGATCATCCGCTTGCCGCGCACGATGCCGCCCGAAAGATCGACATCCGCCGCCATGGTGTGGGCCTCGTAGCCGTCGTCCGAGAAAATGGCGATCGGCCCGTTCAGATGGAGCTTGTGGATATCGGCCTCGAGCAGCCCGCTGGGCGCGTGCAGCGAGATCCAGGAATTGTCTTTCTTCTGCGTGAGGTCGCCGTCGATATTGAACAGCTTTGCGCGCCGGTTGTGGTGGGCGTCCTGGATCGCGGTATCCGCCGTGACGACATAGGGGCTGCCGCTGTCGTCGAGCCCGGTCAGCCGCGGCTTCAGCATCTGCAGATCACCCTTGAGGATGCTGACGGTTTCGGCGGTGATCGCCATCTTGTTCTGCGGCCGGGGCAGCAGCGCGTAAACCAGCACGAGCGCGAGCACCGCAAGCGCCGCCACCAGCAGCGAGCGCTTCATGACGCCGACGAACCGCGTGTAGCGCAGGGATTCCTGGGCGGTGGTGCGCGCCCGCGTGTTCCAGTCCATCGCGTCGCGCGATGGCGGTGTCGTCGAAACGTGGCGGGTTGGGCCCGCCACTATTCGAGCCCCGCCCGGAGGCAGTCGTGCAGATGCAAGATGCCGGTGGGCTTCTTGTTCTTGCCGCCCGCGCCCAGCACGAAGAGCTGGCTGATCTTCTTCTCGTTCATGAAGGCGAGCGCCTCGGCGGCGAGCTTGTCGGACGTGACGGTCTTGGGCGCGCGCGTCATCACATCCGCCGGTTTGCGGTCGAGCAGGCCGCGATCCATGTGGCGCGCCAGGTCGCCGTCGGTGATCATGCCGGCGAGCGCGCCCTTCGCGTCGACGATGCCGACGCAGCCGAACCGCTTCGTCGCCATCTCCAGCACAACGTCCTGCATCGATGCGTTCTCGGCGACGATGGGAATCTCGTCGCCTGCATGCATCAGGTCGGAGACGCGGATCAGCGCCTTGCCGAGCGCGCCGCCGGGATGCAGCACGCGATACTGGTCGGCGGAGAAACTGCGCCGCTCCATCAGCGCCACGGCGAGCGCATCGCCCAAGACCAGCGTCAAGGTGGTGGACGTCGTCGGCGCCATGCCGATGGAGCAGGCTTCCTGGAATTTGGGCAGGACCAGCGCCACGTCCGATGCCTGCATCAGGGTGGAGTCCGCGCGGCTCGCGATGCCGACGATCGGAATCGAAAACCGCTTGGCGAAGGTGATGAGGTCGGACAACTCCCGCGTCTCGCCGGAATTGGAGAGCATCAAGAGCACGTCATCCTTCGTCACCATGCCGAGGTCGCCATGGCTCGCCTCGCCCGGATGGACGAACTGCGCCGGCGTGCCGGTGGAGGCGAGCGTGGCCGCGATCTTGCGGCCGACATGGCCCGACTTGCCCATGCCGCTGACGATGACGCGGCCGCGGGCGGCAAGGATCGTGTCGATGGCGCGGGTGAAGTCGCCGTCGAGCATTGTGCCGAGCGCGCGGATCGCGTCCGTCGCGTAATCGAGCACCCGCCGCGCCGCGACGAGATCGCCGGACAATTCGCTTTTGGCAACGGGACCGGCGGAACGCATCGAAAGATACCTTTGTTTGTCGCCTGTCCGCGGAACAAGCGGCCCCCGGGCGCAGTTTAGCGCGGCCGGGACGCGAAAATCATGCCAAATATGGCGATGGCGTTTGTGCTCTGCAACATGAGCAATGTCAAAGGCTTAACAACGGCTTGCACCTCCCCCTTGTGGGGAGGTCGACAAACCGTCACGCGCCAGCGCGGCGGTTTTCGGGTGGGGGGCCGCTCCGGATGGCGGATACCGCCCCCCACCCGAAAAGCTTCGCTTTTTCGACCTCCCCACAAGTGGGAGGTGCAAATTCAGTGCGCGAAAATATCCGTCTCGGCCCAGCCGGAGAGGTCCAGCTGCGCCCGGGCGGGCAGGAACTGGAAGCAGGCCCTGGCCAGTTCCGTCCGCCCCTCGCGTGCCAGCATCGTGTCGAGCACCTCGCGCAGGCGGTGGAGATAGGCCACGTCGTTCGCGGCGTAAGCGAGCTGTTTCTCGGTCAAAGTGGGCGCGCCCCAGTCGGAGCTTTGCTGTTCCTTCGACAAATCGGTGCCGAGCAGTTCCTTCACCAGGTCCTTGAGGCCGTGCTTGTCCGTATAGGTGCGCACGAGCTTGGAGGCGATCTTGGTGCAGTAGATCGGGCCGGTCATCACGCCCAGATAGCGGCGGAACATGGCCACGTCGAAGCGGGCGTAGTGGAAGAGCTTGGTGACCTTCCGGTCGGTGAGCAGCTTCTTGAGATTGGGCGCGGCGTATTGGCCGGGCTCGAACTGCACCGCGTGGCAGACCCCGTCGCCAGCGGAAAGTTGCGCCAGGCAGAGCCGGTCGCGGAACGGGTTCAGGCCCAGCGTCTCGGTATCGATGGCGACGGAATCGCCCCACTGGATGTCCTCGGGAAGGTCGTTCTTGTGCAGCTTGATTTTCATCGTGACGCCGTGAGTTCCGCGCCCCTGCTATACCCCAAACCGCGCCCCCGCAAACAGGGCTTTCACTTTCGCAGACGGCCTTCCAGGAACCGCGCGGCCTGCTCCGGGGTCTTCTTGTTGTCGGGGCGGTCCACCATCAGGTTGGCTTGCTGCATGGTCTTCAGGTCGATCGCGCCGATGAGCGGCTGCAGCGCCTTCAGCAGCGTTGCGTCCCGCGCGTGGCGTGGGGAGACCAGCAGCACCGCGTCGTAAGGCGGCAGCGCGCCCTTGGGATCGGCGAGAAGCTTGAGGCCATATTGCGCGATCCGCCCGTCGCTGGAGAAGGCGACGATGACGTCCACGTCGCCGTCCACGACCGCGCGATACAGGAAGTTGGCCTGGTATTGGCGCTGCGTGCCGAAGCCCAGGCCGTAGGCCTTCTTCACCGACGCCCATTCCGGCCGCTCGAAGAATTCGTAGTCGCCGCCGGCTTTCAGATTGGCGGAGTGCTTGGCGAGGTCGGCAAGGGTTTCGATGCCCAGCGCCTTGGCCTTGTCGGCGCGCATCGCGAAGGCATAGGCGTTCTCGAAGCCGAGCGCGCCGACATCGGCGATGCCGTGCGTCCGCGCCAGCCAGTCGCGCATCTGCGTCAGCACCGCCGCGCGACCCGGCATGTCGGTGCGCTTCATCGCATTGGCCCAGATCGTGCCCGAATAATCGACATAGACGTCGACATCGTTGGCGGCGAGCGCGTTGAAGATGACGGTCGAGCCCAGGTCGTCGCGCTCCGTCGCGCCGAGGCCCGCCTGCACCAGCCGGTCGCGGATCAGCGCGCCGAGGATGTATTGCTCCTCGAAATTCTTGGTGCCGATGACGATGGCGGGCTTGGAATGGCCCATCATCGGCGCGAGGCTTCCACCGACGATGAGGACGAGGCCGGCGGCGGCCGCGATCAGCCGTACGCGGCTGCGTTTGGCGAAACCGTCTTCCGCGAGCGCGAGCAGGCGGTCGATCGCCAGCGCCAGCACGGCCGCGGCGACGCAGCCGAACAGGACGTAGACCCAGTTCTCCGTCTGCAGGCCGCTGAAGATGTAATTGCCCAGGCTGGTCTGTCCCACCGGCGTCGACAGGGTCGCCATGCCGATGACCCAGACGGCGGCGGTGCGCACGCCGGCCATGATGACCGGAGCGGCGAGCGGGATCTCCACCATCGCCAGCGACTGCCACGGCGTCATGCCGACACCGCGGGCCGCGGTCTTGATCGCGGGATCGATCCCGGCGAGGCCCGCGATGGTATTCCGCAGCACAGGCAGCATCGAATAGAGCGTGAGCGCGAGCAGCGCGGGCAGGAAACCCAGCGCGCGGAAGCCAAAGCCGAAGACGCGTTCGGTGAACGCCGTCAGCGCCAGCAGCAGCGGATAGAACAGCGCCAGCAGCGCGAGGCCGGGGATGGTCTGGATGATGCCGGCCACGCCCAGCAGCGGCCCGCGCAACCATGCCGAGCGATAGCCCAGCACGGCGAGCGGCAGGCTGATGAGGCAGCCCAGCAAAATGGCCGAGACGCTGAGCAGCACGTGCTGGCCCAGATAATCGGGCAGCCGCGCGAAGGCGGCGGAGATGGCGCTGTCCGTGGCGTTCATGCGCGCATCGCTTCGGCGAGCTTGCGGGCGCGGCGGCGCGGGGTCTCGATCAATTCGCGGATGAAATCGTCCGCCGGCGTGGCTAGCAGTTCGTGCGGCGTTCCGATCTGCACGATGCGGCCCGCGCGCATCACCGCGACGCGATCGGCGAGCAGGAACGCCTCCGTCATGTCATGCGTCACCAATACGGTGGTGAGGCCGAGGCGGTCGTGGATTTCCCGGTAGTCTTCCGCCAACTCCTCGCGCGTCACCGGATCGAGCGCGGCGAAGGGCTCATCCATCAGCATGATGCGCGGCCGCGCCGCCAGCGCGCGCGCCACGCCGACGCGCTGGCGCTGGCCGCCGGACAATTCGCGCGGGAAACGCCGCCGGTAAACCTGCGGATCGAGACGCACGAGCGCGAGCAGCTCTTCGACACGCGAAGCGATGTCGGCATCGCTCCAGCCCAGCAGGCGCGGCGTGATCGCGACGTTCTCCTCGACGGTGAGATGCGGGAACAACCCCACTTCCTGGAACACGAAGCCGATGCTCCGGCGGAGCGCGACCGCGTCGCCGCCCGCGATGTCGGCGCCGTCGACCAGCACGCGGCCCTCGCTGGGCTCGCTGAGGCGGTTGATCAGATGCAGCGTCGTCGTCTTGCCGCAGCCGGATTCGCCGATCAGCACGAAGAACTCGCCGGGCGCGACCGCGAAACTGACATCCGCCACGGCCGCCACGCCGCCGGCGTGAAGCTTGGTCACCTGGTCGATAAGGATGGCGGGCGGCGCGGTGGTCATCGAATCCAACCATAAAGGCCGCGGTTTGTTTGCGCTAACGGCGCTTGACGAGGCTTTGTGGGCGTGTATATAACCGTTCGGTTACTTAACCTTTTGGTTCTACAGCGATGCCCCCCGACCGCCTCAGCGCGAAATTCGCCGCCCTCGCCGACCCGACGCGGCGGGCGATCCTGGCGCGGCTGGCGCTGGGCGAGACGACGGTGAGCGAACTCGCCGAGCCCTTCGACATGAGCGGCCCTGCCGTGTCCAAGCACCTGAAGGTGCTGGAGCGCGCCGGCCTGATCGCGCGCGGCCGCGAGGCGCAGTGGCGGCCCTGCCGCATCGAGGCCACCGCGCTCAGGGATGTGGATGACTGGCTGGGCGAATATCGCCGGCTGTGGAACGACCGTTTGGACCGGCTCGACGACTACCTCCACGAACTGCAAGGCAAGGAGAAGAAGAATGCCCGGCGAAAATAGCGCGTTGAAGCTCTACTACCATCCGCTTTCGTCGTTCTGCTGGAAGGCGCTGATCGCGCTCTATGAGAACGGCACGCCGTTCGAGCCCGTGCTCGTCAATCTTGGCGACACGGACAGCCGCGAGGCATTCCTGAAGCTCTGGCCCCTCGGTAAATTCCCGGTGCTGCACGACGGCGCGCGCGATCACACGGTCCCGGAATCCAGCATCATCATCGAATATCTGGCGCAGCATTATCCCGGCCGCATCGATCTGGTGTCGAAGGACGCCGACACCGCGCGGCAGATCCGCATGCGCGACCGCTTCTTCGACAACTACGTCCATGTCCAGATGCAGAAGATCGTGGGCGACGCCATGCAGCCTGAAGGAAGCAAGGATCCCACCGGCGTCGCCAAGGCAAAGGCGCAGATCCGCACCGCCTATGGCATGATCGAAGGCGCGATCACCCAATGGGCGATGGGCGATGCCTATACGATGGCCGATTGCGCCGCCTCGCCCGCTTTGTTCTATGCCGGCAAACTGGTGAAGCTGGAAAGCGAATTCCCGAACACGCAGGCCTATCTCGAACGGCTGAAGGCGCGGCCGTCCTTCGCGCGCGTGCTGAAGGAAGCCGAGCCCTATTTCCACATGTTTCCGGTCAAGAACTAAAAACGCCTCGAAGGGGACCAACCATGTCGTCGACAACCGCCTCAGCGGGCGAACTCACCATCACACGCCTCTACGACGCACCGCGCGCGCTGGTCTACAAGATGTGGACCGATCCCGCCCTCGTGCAGAAATGGTGGGCGCCGGAGGGTTTCACCAATCCGGTGTGCGAATGGGACGCGCGCGCCGGCGGCGCGATCCGCATCGTGATGCGCGCCCGCGAAGACATCGCGGCGATGATCGGCGGCGCGGATCATCCGATGAAAGGCGTGTTCCAGGAAGTCGTGCCGAACGAGAAGCTCGTCTTCACCAACATCGCGGTGGACGAGGACGGCAAGCATCTGATCGATGGTCTCACCACCGTCACCTTCGCGGACGAAGGCGGGAAGACCCGGCTCGTGATGCACACCAGCGTCACCGGCGTCTCGCCGCTGGCGCCGCAGATGATCGCGGGCATGGAAGCGGGCTGGAGCCAGAGCCTCGACAAACTTCGCGACCTGATCGCTCAACATTGAATCACAAGAGAGAAACACGCCATGACCGATCGTTCCGTGCAGCACGGCAGCTTCACCATCGCGCGCAAGCTCGACGCGCCCGTCGCCCTCGTCTTCCGCGCCTTCGCCGACAAGGATCACAAGGCCCGGTGGTTCAAAGGGCCGCCGCAATGCAAAGAGGAAATCCGCGAACACGATTTCCGCGTCGGTGGCCGCGACCGGCTCAGGGGCGAATGGTCCGCCGGCAGCCACCCCTGGAGGATCTCGGATTTCACGGCGGAATATCGCGACATCGTGGAGAATGCGCGCATCGTCTATGTCTACGAGATGACGATGGACGGCACGAAGATCTCCGTCTCGCTCGCCACCATCACCTTCGCTGAGGCCGGCAACGGCACGCTGCTCACCATCACCGAACAGGGCGCGTTCCTCGACGGCTACGACGACGCCGGCTCGCGCGAGGAGGGGACGCGGTCTCTTGTGGATGTGCTGGCGCAGAGCCTGAAAGCTTGAAATCCGAGGCTGAAATTTCGCTTTGCCGGAAGCGGCTCTCTCCCTTTATACTGACAGATAGTCAGTTATGGAGAGAGCCATGTCCCACGCCCCCGATCACGCCCCCGATCTGGGCTTCGATCCCACGGCCCTGCGCGCGCGCTACCGCGCCGAGCGCGACAAGCGCCTGCGCACCGACGGCAACGCCCAATATGTTGAGATCAAAGGGGAATTCGGCCGCTACCTGGACGATCCCTATGTCGCGCCGGGCTTCACCCGCCCTGCTTTGACCGACGCTGTCGAGGTCGTGGTGATCGGCGGCGGCTTCGGCGGGTTGCTGGCCGCGGCGCGGCTGCGCGAGGCGGGAATCGACGACATCCGCATCATCGAGAAGGGCGGCGATTTCGGCGGCACCTGGTACTGGAACCGCTATCCGGGAGCAGCCTGCGATATCGAGTCCTATATCTATCTGCCGCTGCTCGAAGAGATCGGCGCCTTGCCGGTCGAGAAATATTCGCGCGCGCCGGAGATCCTGCGCCACACGCGCGCCATCGGCGAGAAGTTCGGGCTCTACGAGAATGCCGTCTTCCAGACCGAGGTGACGGAGCTGCGCTGGGACGAAGACAGCGCCCGCTGGATCGTCCACACCAATCGCGGCGACGCGATGAAGGCGCGTTTCGTGGTGATGGCGAACGGCCCGCTGCATCGCCCGAAGCTGCCCGGCATCCCGGGCGTCGAGACCTTCAAGGGCCATTCGTTCCACACCAGCCGCTGGGATTACGATTACACCGGCGGCACGTCCGAAGGCGGATTGACGGGACTGAAAGACAAGCGCGTCGGCATCATCGGCACCGGCGCCACCGCGGTACAATGCGTGCCGCATCTGGGGCAGTGGGCGAAGCACCTCACCGTGTTCCAGCGCACGCCCTCTTCCATCGACGTGCGCGCCAACCGGCCGACGGACCCCGAGTGGGCCGCTTCGCTCGAACCGGGCTGGCAGCAGAAGCGCATGGACAATTTCAACGCGCTCGTCTCCGGCGTGCCGCAGGAGACCGACCTCGTCAACGACGGCTGGACGGACATCATCGGCAACATCCTGCTCCTCGCGCGCAAGAAGCCCGCGGACGGCAGCGCGGTGAACCCGATGGAGCTGATGCAGCTCGCCGATTTCAAGAAGATGGAACAGATCCGCGCCCGCGCCGAGGCGCTAGTGAAGGACAAGGCCACCGCCGATGCGCTGAAGCCCTGGTACAACCAGTTCTGCAAGCGCCCCTGTTTCCACGACGACTATCTCGACACGTTCAACCGCCCGAACGTGACGCTGGTCGATACGCAAGGCCGCGGCGTGGAGCGGATCACCGAACACGGCATCGTCGCCGGCGGGCGCGAATATGAGATCGACTGTTTGATCTACGCCACGGGCTTCGAAGTCGGCACCGGCTACACGCGCCGCTCCGGTTACGAACTCCACGGCCGCGATGGCCAGACCTTGACGGAGAAGTGGGAGAACGGCGTCTCCACCCTGCACGGGCTGACGACGCGTGGCTTCCCCAATTGCTTCATCGTCAGCAACGCGCAATCGGGTTTCACCGCCAACTTCCCGCATATGCTGAACGAGCAGAGCAAGCACATCGCCTATGTCATCAAGGGCTGCCTCGACCGGCAGACCCGCACCGTCGAGCCATCGGCGGAAGCGGAGCAGGAATGGGTCGCCGCGGTCGAAAGCGTCGCCCTGATGCGCCAGAAATTCTTCGAGGAATGCACGCCCGGCTACTACAACAACGAAGGCAAACCCAATGCCCTCGCCGCCCGCAACGGCCCCTATGGCGCAGGCTCCATCGCCTTCGTGAAGGTGCTGGAAAACTGGCGCGAAGAGGGCGCGTTCAAGGGGCTGGAGATGCGCGGGGATTAGTGGAAATCCCGCGACTTGGGCAGGACGCGCACATTGCGCGGGTGCCGGTGCATCCCCGTCACGTCGGCCTTTTCCGGCACCACGCGGTCTTCGGACAAGCGGTCCAGGTCGCGCGTGCGGTCGGCAAACCGCTCCGACACCAGATGCACCACGCCTTCGGGGCTGCGCTGGATATTGCCCTCGACCAGCAATAGCCGCGCGCCCATCACCTCCTTGCGGAAGCTCTGGAACACGCGCGGCCAGACGACGAGGTTGGCGATGCCCGTCTCATCCGACAGGGTGACGAAGACGACGCCGGAATCGCCCGGCATCTGGCGCACCAGCACGATGCCGGCGCAGCGCACTTTGGCGCCGTCCCGCCCCTCGCTCACATCGCGGCAACTGGCGACGCGCTCTTGGGTGAGCATGTCGCGCAGGAATTCCATCGGGTTGCCCTTCAGCGACAATCGCATGGTGCGGTAATCGGCGAGGACGTGTTCGCTGAGCGGCATCACCGGCAGCGCCGCGATATGCTCCTGCGGCAATTCGGGCGCGCGCAAGGCGGCGAAGAGCGGCAGCTCGTTGTCATCCGGCAAACGGCGCACGGCCCAGGCCGCCTCGCGCCGGTCCATGCCGAAAGAGCGCAGCGCATCGGCCTCCGCCAGCGCGACGAGCGCAGGCCTGGGCAGCGCGGCGCGGCGCACGAATTCGGCGAAGTTGGGATAGCCGTAGCCGCGCATCTCCACGATGATGCGGGCATGCGCCTCGCGCAGTCCATCCGCCTGGCGGAAGCCCAGCCGCACGCAAAGCGCGCCGGCGGCATTGCGCTCCAGCGCGTTGTCCCAGTCGCTCCAGTTCACATCCGGCGCTTCGACGGGAACGCCGTGCTCGCGCGCATCGCGCACGATCTCAGACGGCGCGTAGAAACCCATCGGCTGCGCGTTGAGCAGCGCGCAGCAGAACGCGGCCGGATGGTGGCATTTGATCCAGGCCGAGATGTAGACCAGATGCGCGAAGCTCGCGGCATGGCTTTCGGGAAAACCGTAAGTGCCGAAGCCCTTGATCTGATTGAAGCAGCGCGCCGCGAAATCCTGCGTGTAGCCGCGCCGCGTCATGCCTTCGACCATCTTGGTCTCGAAGGTGTGGATCGTGCCCATATGGCGGAACGTCGCCATGGCGCGGCGCAATTTGTTGGCCTCATCCGCGCTGAAATGCGCCGCGACGATGGCGAGTTTCATCGCCTGCTCCTGGAACAGCGGCACGCCGAGCGTACGGCCGAGCACGCCGTGCAATTCGTCCGCCGCGCCATGCTCCGGAGACGGCGAGGGAAACACCACCTTCTCCTCGCCGCTGCGCCGCTTGAGATAGGGATGCACCATGTTGCCCTGGATCGGACCCGGGCGGACAATGGCGACCTCGATGACGAGATCGTAGAAACAGCGCGGCTTGAGGCGCGGCAGCATGCTCATCTGCGCCCGGCTCTCCACCTGGAACACGCCGATGGCGTCGGCCTTGCACAGCATGTCGTAGACCGCCGGGTCCTCGCGCGGCACGCTGGCGAGGTCGTGGTCCACGCTTTCGTGCGTCTTCATCAGCGCGAAGGCCTTGCGGATGCAGGTGAGCATGCCCAGCGCCAGCACATCGACCTTCATGATGCCGAGGCGTTCGATATCGTCCTTGTCCCATTCGATGAAATAGCGGTCGTCCATCGCGGCGGGGCCGATGGGAACGATCGTGTCGAGCCGGTCGCGCGACAGCACAAAGCCGCCGACATGCTGGGAGAGGTGGCGCGGGAAGCCATGCAGCGCGTTGGCGAGCGCGATGGCGCGCTCCACTCGCGGATCGCCGGAGCGCACGCCGGCTTCCTTGAGGCGTTCTTCCTTGTGCGTGGTCCAGCTGCCGCCGTCGAAACTGCCCCAGACGCGGTTGGCGAGCGCGGCGGTCACGTCCTCGGAGAGGCCGAACACCTTGCCCACCTCGCGGATCGCACTGCGCGAGCGATAGGTGATGACCGTCGCGGTGAGCGCGGCGCGGTCGTGGCCGTAGCGTTTGTAGACGTCCTGGATCACCTCTTCGCGCCGCTCATGCTCGAAATCGACGTCGATGTCCGGCGGCTCCTTGCGCTCCGGCGAGATGAACCGCTCGACCAGAAGCTGGGTGGAGGCGGGATCCACCGCGGTGATGCCGAGCACGAAGCAGACGGCGGAATTCGCCGCCGAACCGCGGCCCTGGCAGAGGATGTTCCGCGCCCGCGCGAAACCCACGATGTCGCGCACGGTGAGGAAATAGGGCGCGTAGTCGAGCTGCTCGATCAGCGCCAACTCCTTCTTCAAGGTGGCGCGGACGTCGTCGGGGACGCCTTGCGGATAACGCGTGTCCGCGCCTTCCCAGGTCAGCACTTCCAGATGCGCCTGCGCCGTGGTGCCCGGCGGCACGGGCTCGTCGGGATAATTGTATTTCAGATCGCCGAGCACGAATTCGATCCGCGCGGCGAAGCGTATCGTCTCGGCGACGGCTTGCGGATGGCTCGCGAACAATGTCGCCATGTCGTCCGGCGATTTCAGATGGCGCTCGGCATTGGCTTCGAGCAGGCGGCCGGCCGTCGCCAGCGTCTTGTGCTCGCGGACGCAGGTGACGACGTCCTGCAATTCGCGGCGATCGGGTGCGTGATAGAGCACGTCGTTGATCGCGATCAGCGGCGCGGCGGCGCGGGCGAGCGCGGCGAGGCGGCGCTTGTCCTCGCCGCGATAGGGCATGGCGGCGGCGAGCCAGACGCGGCCGGGCATCTCGCGCAGCAGCCGCGCCAGCGTCTCGCGCCACACGCCCTCCCCCAGGCGCTGCGGCGGTACGACGATGAGCAGCAGGCCCTCCTGCCATTCGAGCAGATCGCCGAGCCGCAGATGGCATTCGCCTTTCGGCGCGCGCAATTTGCCGGTGGTGAGCAAACGGCACAGGCGGCCATAGGCGTCGCGGTCCACCGGATAGGCGAGGATGTCCGGCGTGCCGTCATCGAACACCAGCCGCGCGCCGACGAGCAGGCGCGGCTTTTCGCCCTCCATATCCTCCAGCGCATCGTAGGCGCGCACGATGCCGGCCAGCGTGTTGCGGTCCGCGATGCCGATGGCGGCGAGGCCCAGCTCGCGCGCGCGTTCGGCATATTCCTGCGGATGAGAAGCGCCGCGCAGGAAAGAGAAGTTGGTGGTGATCGCAAGCTCGGCGTAACTCATGCGAACAGCCCGTGCAGGAACCAGTTGGGCTTCTGCGTCTCGCGGCCGTAGAGCCCGTCGCGGTAGAGCCAGAAGCGGCGGCCCTCTTCATCCTCCAGCCGGAAATAATCGCGCGTCGGTTTGGCGTCTTGCGCGCGCCACCATTCCATCGCGATGCGCTCCGGCCCCTCGGCATGGCGCGTGGCATGCAGCACGCCGCGCCAGCGGAAGCGCAGCGGCGGGCCTTCGGGCACTTCGGCGACAACCTCGATGGGTTCGGGCCGTTCGAACAGCCGCAAGGGCCGGCGCGGCGCCTCGCCGGCTTCGCGCCGCCGCGCCCAATCGGCCACCGGTGCGCGACGCGTCTGCGCGGGCGCGGAGACGCTTGCGGATTCTGGGATATGCGTGTCCTGCGCATGGAAGCTGACGACCTGCTGCGCGCCGAAGCGGGCGGCGAGACGATCCACCAGGAACGCGACCTCCTTCGCGGCGTTCTGCTCGCTCTCGAAACTCGCGCCGGTTTCGTCGAAGCGTTCGGTGCGGCTTGCGCAAAGCCTGATGATGTCGAAGCCGAAACCGGGATCGATCGGATCGGCGAGCGCGTCGAGCTTTTCGCGGAACAGCCGCGCCAGGATCGCGGGATCGCGCACCGGGCTGCCCGTCTCCACCGCGATGCGGCGCACCGCGCCGTCCGCCCGGAAGAACACCGCCTCCAGCGCCCGCGCCCCCTCGCCATGGCGCGACAGCAGCGACGACAGCGACTCCGCCAGCGTCTTCAGCGTCTGCATCGCGACATCGAGATTGGTGATCGGTTCGGCGAAGCGCTGCTCCGTCAGGAAATCGGGCACCGGCAGGCGCGGCGCGATGGGGCGCTCGACGCGGCCGAGCGCATGATCGAGTTGCGACACCGCCGACGCACCGAAGCGTGCGGTGAGTTCGCTCCGCGTGCGCTTCGCGACCTGGCCGATAGTCTTGAGACCCGCGCGGCGCAAGGCGGCGGCGGCTTCCGGATCGAGGCCCAGCGCTTCCACCGGCAAGGGTTCCAGGGTCTGCGCTTCCGCGCCCGGCGGAACGATCGTTCCGGGGGCGTGACGGGCGAGCGCGCGCGCGGCGGCAGCGGTGCCTGCAATGGCGATGCAGGCGGCGAAACCCATCTTCGCGAAAGAGGCTTTCATCGATGCGGTCAGCGCCGCCTCGCCGCCGAAAAGATGCGCCGCACCCGTCACATCGAGCAACAGGCCGTGCGGCGGATCGAGCGCCGTCAGCGGCGTGAAGCGCTCGCACCAATCGGCGATGCGTTCGAGCAGGCGCGCATCCGCCGCGTCGTCCGCATGGAAGACATGCAGATCGGGGATCCGCGCCCGCGCGTCAGCGAGCGGCATGAAGGGCACGAGCCCCAGCCGCTCGGCGCGCCCGTCCAGCGCCTGCAATTTCAGCGCGCCGCCCAATTTGGCGACGAGCACGACCGGCCCGTCAGGCCACGCGGCCGAACCGCGGCGGCGTCTCAGCGCGTTCACCGGCAGTCGCGGGAACCACAGCGCGAGCAGACGCCGCGCGGAAGACTGTCTCGTCACAATTCCACTCCATCACCCAGTGTCCGGTATTGCCGTGGCGATGCCGCACGAGGCGCGCGTCGAAACACGGATGGCCCCAATCCTCCCCGCGCGGCGACGCAGCGGTGCGCACGATCCAGCGCGTCTCCGCGCTGCTGGGCGCCGGACACGCACCTTCGCGCAACAGGATCGCGGTCACGCCCGACACGCTGGCCGCCAGCGTCAGCCTGCGGCTGGCGACAAGATCGAGCACTTTGGGATTGCCCACGATCCCCGCCACCACCGCGCCCAGCCCCTTGCACGACAGCGCATCGCAGGCCGCACGCAACGCATCGGTCGGGTTCGCGACGCGCAACTCGATCACGCGCGCTGGATCGAGGCCCAGCTCCAGCAAGCCCGCCGGCGACAGCGCGCCATGTTCGCGCGCGGCATGGTCTTGGCGGATCCAGAGCAGCGCCTTGCCCTCGCCCATCCGCCGCGCCAGCGCCGCCGCGAAGCCGCAGGCCGGCACCGCATGGCCCGCATCGCCGGCGAACACTTCATGCAGCGCGCCGCGCAGCATCCCGCCGCGCAGCACCGCGTCGGCCTCGTCATGGCCGAGCGCGACGCGGCCATGACGGGCCGCCTCCTCGAACCTATGCGCGAGCACGGCACCCATGGAACGAATAAAGAACGAATATGCGGCCGGAGTCGAGTCGAATTTCAAGCCTCAAGCTAACCTACTGGAAATACTTCACTTTCTCGGCGGAACAGACGCGCCGCCGCCCCGTTCCCACCCCGCAAGCCTTCGGACGGAGACGCGTGTGAAGAAACTGGAGGGTTCCTGCCGCTGCGGCGCGGTGGATTTCGATGTGATGAGCCACACGCCCTACCCCTACCAGCTCTGCTACTGCTCGATCTGCCGCAAGACGGCGGGCGGCGGCGGCTTCGCGATCAACCTGATGGGCGACGCGACGACGCTCCATATCCGCGGGAAGAAAAACATCCGCATCTTCCATGCCCGCATCGCAGACGACGAAGGTCATTGCCACACCAGCAAGGGCGAACGGAATTTCTGCGTAAAGTGTGCGACGGCGCTGTGGATGTACGATCCGGAATGGCCCGAGCTGATGCATCCCTTCGCGTCCGTCATCGACACCGCGCTGCCCACGCCGCCGTC
>DATATK010000136.1:0-24360 GCA_036268825.1 Rhizomicrobium sp.
TTGTCCGCCCGCGGATCCACCAAATCCCCAAAGCACTCGTGGAAAGTGTCCATCGCCATCTCCAGAAGAATCAGGAGATACCTTCAGAATCCAACCGCCATCCGCCTACAAGCGCAAAAAAACCCATATGCGATTCCCCTATCCCTCAAGGGGAGGGTATGGTTTTTTGCACGATTTGCACAAAACGGGAACTGACCTGCTAATCTCCCCCGATGCTGGCCCTCGACCTTCAGGATGATGCCGCCCTGCCGGCCGTTTTCACGGACTGGCTCGCCGCGCGTGGCTGGGTGGTGCGGGCGCACCAGCTGGCGCTGATCCAGGCGGCGCAGCGAGGCGAGTCGGTGCTGCTGGTGGCGCCGACGGGCGGCGGCAAGACGCTGGCCGGCTTCCTGCCCAGCCTGATCGATCTGGCAAACACGCCCAAGCGCGCGAACTCCAAGCTTTCCAGGGCCCAGCGGCTGCACACGCTTTATGTCTCGCCGCTCAAGGCGCTGGCGGTGGATGTGGCGCGCAACCTCGAAACCCCGGTGGCGGAGATGGGGCTGCCCATCAAGGTCGAGACGCGCACCGGCGACACGCCGCCCTCGCGCCGCGCCCGCCAGCGGCACACCCCGCCGGACATATTGCTCACCACGCCGGAGCAGTTCTCGCTGATGATGTCCTCGCCCGAGGCGCCGCGCATGTTCGCCGGTGTGCGCGCCGTGGTGCTGGACGAGTTGCACGCGATCCACAATTCCAAGCGCGGCGATCTGATGGCGCTGGCGCTGTCGCGGCTGCAGACGCTGGCGCCGAACCATCGCCGCATCGGATTGTCGGCCACGGTAGCGGATCCCGCGCCGCTGCAACGCTATCTGGTGCCGCAGCCGCTGGAGGGCGAGGCATTGTCGGCGCTGGTGCGCGGCGCGCTGGGGGCGCGGCCGCAGATCGACATCAGCGCGTCGGATGCCTATGTGCCGTGGGCCGGGCACCTGGCGATCCACGCGATGCCGGACATCATGGCGGCGATCCGCGCATCCAAGACGGCGCTGGTCTTCGTCAACACGCGCAGTCAGGCGGAACGCACGTTCCAGAACCTGTGGCGCATCAACGACGAGAACCTGCCCATCGCGCTGCATCACGGCAGCCTCGCGCCCGAGCAGCGCCGCAAGGTGGAAGCGGCGATGACGCGCGGGGCGTTGCGCGCGGTGGTCTGCACCTCGACGCTGGATCTGGGCATCGACTGGGGCGCGGTGGATCGCGTCATCTGCATCGGCGCGCCCAAGGGTGCGGCGCGCCTGGTGCAGCGCATCGGCCGCGCCAATCACCGGCTGGATGAACCGTCGCAGGCGCTTCTGGTGCCGTCCAACCGCTTCGAGGTCCTGGAATGCGAGGCCGCGCGGGACGCGGTGCTGGCCGGCGAGCTGGACGGCGAGCGGCTGAAGAAAGGCGGGCTGGATGTGCTGGCGCAACATGTGCTGTGCGTCGCGTGCTCGGCGCCGTTCGACGCGGATGTGCTCTATAGTGAGGTGAAATCGGCATCGCCTTATGCGGGGCTGGCGCGGGAAGACTTCGACCGCGTCGTGGATTTCGTCGCCACCGGCGGCTATGCGCTCAAGCGTTACGATCGTTACGCGCGGCTCAGGCAGATGCCGGACGGCAAATGGCGCATCTCCCATCCGCGCGCGGCGCAGCAATACCGCCTGAATGCGGGAGTCATCGTCGAAGACCCGATGATCGACATCCGCTTGCAATCCAAGGGCAAGCCCGTTGGCGCGGGCGGGCGGGTGCTGGGGCGGATGGAGGAATATTTCGTCGAGAATCTGGTGCGCGGCGACACGTTCGTCTTCTCCGGCGAGGTGCTGCGCTTCGAAGGCATCCACGAGAACGCCGCCTTCGTCACACGCACGCACGATCCGGAGGCGCAGATCCCGTCCTACAACGGCGGCAAATTCCCGCTCTCGACGTTCCTCGCTGCGCGCGTGCGCGAAATGATCGCCGATCCGAAGACCTGGGGCGCGCTGCCTCATCCGGTCGGCGAATGGCTGCGCATCCAGGAACAGCGCTCGCTCGTGCCACAGCCGGGACAGCTGCTGGTGGAGTTCTTCCCGCGCGGCAGCCGCCAATATCTCGTCTGCTATCCGTTCGAGGGTCGCCTTGCGCACCAGACCCTGGGCATGCTGCTCACGCGGCGGATGGAGCGCCTGCGCCTGCGTCCGCTGGGTTTCCTCGCCAACGAATATGCGCTCGCCGTCTGGAGCCTGCGCGACGCGAGCGGCGCGGACATGGACAAGCTGTTCGACGCCGACATGCTGGGTGACGACCTGGACGCATGGCTGGCCGAATCCGCGCTCTACAAGCGCACCTTCCGCAATTGCGCGATCATCTCCGGCCTGATCGAGCGGAGGAACCTGCATGCGGAGAAGACCGGGCGGCAGGTCACTTTTTCGTCGGACTTGATCTATGATGTTTTGCGCGAGCACGAGCCCGATCACATCCTGCTGCGCGCGACCTATGAGGATGCGGCGACCGGTCTGCTCGATATCGCGCGCCTGTCGGAGATGCTGGCGCGCATCAAAGGGCGAATCGTGACAAGAACCTTGAGCCGCGTCTCGCCGCTGGCGGTTCCGGCCTTGCTGGAGATCGCCAAGGAGATGGTCGCGGGCGAGGCGCATGAGGATATATTGCGCGAGTCCGAGGAAGCTTTGATCGAAGAGGCGATGCGCGTTGACTAACATCGTGGTGAACGGCGAGGCATTGGTGCTGGACGCGGCGGGCGCGCTATGGTGGCCGGGCGAGCGCACGCTCGTGTTTGCTGATCTGCATTTCGAGAAGGGCTCGTCCTATGCGCGTGGTGGCCAGATGCTGCCGCCTTACGACACGCGCTCCACGCTCAAACGGATGTCCGCGCTGATCGCCGCGCACGCGCCGGAGCGCGTCATCGCGCTGGGCGACTCTTTCCACGATCGCGATGCGGCGGAGCGGCTCGACGACGACGACCGCGCGACCTTGTCGCTTCTCTCCGATGCCGCCGAATGGGTCTGGATCGCGGGCAACCACGATCCCGAGCCGCCGGCGTGGCTTGGCGGGCGCGTGGCGGAGGAGGTCGCCATCGGCGCGCTGATCTTCCGGCACGAGCCACTCGCGGGATCGTCGCCCGGCGAGATCGCGGGGCATCTGCACCCCTGCGCCCGCGTCACGCGCCACGGCCGCTCCATCCGCCGCCGCTGCTTCGCGTCCGACGGCGCGCGCATGGTGCTGCCGTCTTTCGGCGCCTATACCGGCGGCCTCGACGTGCGCGAACACGTCCTGCGCTCGCTGTTCGCGGAGGCGTTCAGGGCCTATGTGCTGGGGCAGCGCCGCGTTTATATGGTGGCTGCGTAACCACCCTCCCTCAAGGGGAGGGTGGTCAGGTTCTTCTGAATATCGCCGACGACAGCCAGCCCAGCAGCACCGCCATGGCCACGGCGATGAAGCCATAGAGCACCGCGTCGTCATGGGCGAAGTTGAACAGGCGTTTCTCGACGCCGGCCTGCTCGACATAGAGCGGTGTCGTCTGCGCCCCCACCACCAGCCCGTCGCGGAAGAGATAGACCTCGGCGGTGTATTGGCCGCGCGGCACGGAGGCGGGCACCGGCACGCGGACACGGAACAGCGAATAAGAGAGGAATTCCACGGCGGTGGGGTCTTCCTTGTAGAGCCCGTCGCGCTCGCGGGCGCGGATGGCGGCGAGGCGGAAGGGTTCGGCTTTGCTGGGGCTGTGCGTGCTTTCGGTCTCGGGCTGAACGGTGGCGAGGCCGAGCTGGTAGCGCTCGCGGGTCTCCTCCGACGTCACGTCCTTGAGGGGGCGGGTACTCGCGATGAAATAGTAGCCGGGCATCTTGAACAGCGTCATCGCGTCGCGATTGATCCACACCCCGGCGACGCGGACCTTGCGGCGCACGGTCATGTCGGCATCCGGGCCGCGCAGCACGACAACCACGTCGCGTGTGCCTTCGGCCGCGTCCGTCTCGCCGGATTCGATGGCGCCGAAGACGATGAGCTCGGTGCCGGTATAGCTGGAGGTGATCTGGATCTGGTCCTGCGACAGGCCGGAGACGAGATTCTCCGCCGCGGCGGGCGCGGCCAGCAACAAGAGCGCCAGGATCGCCGTGCGCCCGATCATTGCACGGCCACTTGCAGGCTGTAGAGATCGTCCGGCGTCGCGACCAGGCCCCAGAACAGGCGCAGCGCCACGGCCACGATGATGAGCGCGAGCATCAGCCGCAGATATTCGCCCTGCATGCGTTCGGCGAGGCGCGTGCCGAATTGCGCGCCGATCACGCCCCCCAGGATCAGGAACAGCGCGAGCACGATGTCGACATTGTAGTTGCTGGCGGCCTGCAGGATCGTGGTGGCGGCGGTGACGATGAGGATTTGCACCAGCGAAGTGCCGACCACCAGGTTGGTGGGCATGCGCAACAGATAGATCATCGCGGGCACCAGCATGAAGCCGCCGCCGACGCCCATCACCGCCGAAAGCATGCCGACGAAGAAGCCCAAGGCCACCGGCGGGATGACGCTGATATAGAGCCGCGATTCCTGGAATCGCAGCTTGAGCGGCAGGCGCTGGAGCAAGGTGTGTTGCCCCGCGCGCCGCCCGGGCAGCGGCGTTCCGGCGCGGGCGGCCCTGAGCGCGCGCACGCTCTCGTTCAGCATCATGCCGCCGATCGTGCTCAGCAGCACGACATAGCCGACGGAGACGACGAGATCGGTTTGCCCCTTGGTGCGCAGCAATCCGAACAGCCAGACGCCCGCGACGGTGCCGAGCAGGCCGCCGCCCAGCATCACGCCCGCCATCTTGAAATCGATGCCGCTCTTGCGCCATTGCGCGATGGCGCCCGACATCGACGACGCGGTCATGTGGCTCGCGGTGGTGGCGACGGCAACCGGCGCGGGGATGCCGTAGAAGATCAGGATCGGGGTCAGCAGGAACCCGCCCGAAACGCCGAACATGCCGGACAGAAGCCCCACCAGCGCGCCGAGCGCCAGGATGATCAGCCAGTGGACCGACATCTCGGCGATGGGCAGGTAGATTTCCATCGGTCCGCTGAGTTGGCACGCGAGGACGGCGCATCCGGACGACGCGCGCGATTCACCGGACGGCGCGCGAAGTTTCGCCTTGTGGCGCCACTGGGGTCAACCGCCCAGGACGGCGGACAGATCGGGCGGGTTGTTCGCCGCGCGGTCCATGGGCTGCGGCTTGAACGCGTCCGCGGCCTTCTGCGCCGCGGCCTTGTCGTCGGCGCTCAGTTGCGTCGCCAGCGCGTCGATGCGCGTCTTGGACTCCGCGTCGCCCTGCGCGGCGGCGATGGCGTACCATTTATAGGCCTCGGTCAGGCTCTGCGGCACGCCCATGCCGCGCTCGTAAAGCACCGCGAGATTGAACTGGGAGTCCGACAGGCCGAGACCGGCGGCGCGGGTGAACCATTGCGCGGCCTGCGCCAGATCCTTCTTCACGCCGTTGCCGCCGGCGAGCGCGACGGCGAGGTTGTGCATCGCCTTGCGGTTGCCGAGCTTGGCGGCGGCGGCATAGAGCTGGATCGCCTTGGTGGCATCGACCGGTACGCCGCGGCCGCGTTCGTAGAGCGTGCCCAGGCGGTATTGCGCCACCGCGTCGCCCTGGATCGCGGCGCGTTCCAGCCAGCGGGCGGCTTCGGCTTCGTTCACCGTCGTGCCCTGGCCGTCGAGATAGGCGAGGCCCAGAAGCAGTTCGGCTGCCGGGCTGCCGCTATTGGCAATCACGGCGAGACGCTGGAGCGGCGTTTGCACAACCGGCGCCGGCTGCGCTGCCACGGGCTTCGGCGTCGCGGCGGCTTTCGGCAGCGGATGCAGGGCCACCTTGGGCGACGACGTCGCTTCGGGCTGCACGCGCATATGCGGATTGTCGTTGACCGGCGCCTGGGATTCGTCGTCGCCGGTCGTGGCGGGCGGGACGTATTGGGTGGCGGGCGGCGTCTGCGTTGTGGGCTCGGCCGTCATCGGCGTCGAGCCCGGACGCGCCTGGAACATCGGCGGCAGGTTGACGGGCGCGTGCCCGGCGTTGGTGCCGAGACTGTGGCTCAGGAAGACGCCCGCGATCACCGCGAGGAACACGAGCAGCGCGATGCCGCCGATGAGCAGGAAGCGTGCGCCGCCGCCTTTTTTCGGGACGGCAGGTGCGGCCTTGTTGGCGAAGCCCCAGCTGAATCCGGCGAAGGGCGACTTGCCGGCCTGTTCGGCTTGCGCGGCGGCAGCGGCGCGGGCCGAGCGGCGCGCGGCGTCGAGATAGGACTCGTTGACTGCGGCGCCGGCCTGTTGCGTCGCGGCGGCGGCGAACGCATCTGCCCCGAAGGCGCGGCCGGTGTCGGCGCCATAGGGCGCGTCGAACGGCGGCGGCGGGGCGAATGCGTCGGCGGCCGGCTGGAAACCGTGTTGCTCGGGGAAGGGCGGCAGGTCGAACGCGGGCGCGGCGGCGAAAGGCGGCGGCGTCAGCGGTGCTTGTGGTGCGGGCGGCGGAATGATCGGCGCGAGCGCGACGGGCGCGGCGTCCGGCTCCAGCGTGCCGCCGGCTTCCTTCACCGCGGCGCGGAGTTCGCTCAGCGCGTCGCGATGGCGTTTGTCGGCTGCGTCCACGCGGCTGGCGAGGCTGCGCATGTTCTCTTCAACGTAATCGGCGCCGACGCTTTTGCGCTCGGTGCTTTCGAGGCGGCCGGCGATGTCGCCCAGCGTCTGCTCGATGCCGTGGAGGCGGCGGTCGATGCCGCCTTCGGCGCCGCGCGCTTCGAGTTTGGCGACGTTCTCTTCCAGCCGCGCCATCGCGCCGGCGTTCTGCGCCTCGCTCGTGGTCATGCGGGCGCCAAGTCTGTCGATGGTCTCGTTCAACTGCGCGAGGGCCGTGCCCTGGCGCTGGATTTCGCCGAGCTCGCCGGTCTTGGAGGCGTGCGAGGCTTCGATCGTCTCGATGGTCTTCTCCAGCGCGCTGGCGCTGGCATGCGCAGCGCGCTCGACGGCGCGGACGCGCTCGTCGATCACGGCGATGCGCTGTTCGAGGCTGCGCGAAGTGTGTTCGGCTTCGCCGCGCGCGTCATTGAGGCGTCCGGCGACGGATTCGACATTGTTGGCGAGCGAGGCGATCTGTGTGGCGGACTGGTTCGCGGTTTCGGAGATCTGGTCGGCGAGGCGCGACAGGCCCTGGTGCAATGCCTTCACCGCATCGCGCACGCCGTCGGTCGAGGCGGAGCGCTCGACGCGGGCGAGGCGTTCGGTCAGGCCGACGACATGGCCGCCCAGTTGGTCGAAGGCCTGCGCCTGTTCGCGCGCGGCGACATTGATCTCGGCGGCGGCCTTGCTCATGGCGCGGCCGTTCTCGGACTGGCTGCGCTCGGTCGCGTCCAGCCGGCGGGTGAGGGCGCGCATCTGGTCTTCGGTGCGCTTGTTGACGCCCTGGCTCTCGTTCTCCGCGCGGGCGACGCGGGCCAGCATGTCTTCGGAATCCTGCGCGGGCGTCGCTGCGTGATCGACGGTCGGCACGCGATAGGGGGCGGTGTTGCTGGTGCGCCAGGATTCGCGGCTCGCGCCGCTGTCAGCGGTATCGCTGCCGAGGTCGCCGAAGCTCTTGAGGATGCGGCGCGTCAGCCATTCGCCGACGGACAAGCCTTCCCGCCGCGCGGCGGCTCGGGCCGCTTCGCGCGCTTCTGGCGGGATCCCGGCCACATTCCATGGGAGTTCAGGCTGCATAGTGATTCGCCAAACGCCGCACCGCTAAAGACGGTAACTTCCGCAAGATGTTGTGTAAAGAAACGATCTTGCGCGCTGCGGAAAGCGGAGGGCGGCCTGCCTCTTTCCTCACAGGTAACTTTGGTCCGAGAGCGTTAATGGCCGGTTAGCGCAGAGGCAGATGGGTTCCGTTACGGGACGGTTATTGTCCCGGCCGCGGTGTGGGAACCGGTGCGCCGGGTGCTGCCATCGCGGGCGGCGCATGGTTCGGCGGGGGCAGGCCGAGATTGGTGGCGAAGAGTTCCACCACGAAGACCTCGTTGCCGTTCACCGCCGCGCCGATGCCGGTTCGGTCATAGACCGGTGTCGCGATCAGGCTGCGATGGCCGGGGCTCGCCAGCCAGATGGCGACGAAGCGGCGCGCGAACGCGTCCACGTCAACGCCCAGTTGCGGCGTGTAATATTGCGCGGCGATGTTCTCGCCGAGCAGGCCCTGGAAGTCCGGATCCTCGTCCATGATCAGCGTGGTCGAGGTCGTGCCATCGGGCGCGGCATGCAGCATGTAGTTCTTCGCCGCCATGTCCGCGCTGCGCTTGCGCGCGACGCCGACCAGTTCGGAATCGAGCGCCAGCACCTTCGCGCTGGGATCGATCTTGTGCCGCTCGTCCTGGATCAGGTCGAGGATGCGGGACTCCAGCGCCGCCATCTGCGTATGCGGATCGGGCGGCGGAGGCGGGGGAACATAAGCGGTGCGCGTGGTTGTGCAGGCAGCGCAAAAAACGAGAAGCGCGACCACACCAACCACCCTCCCCTTGAGGGAGGGTCGAAAAACGCGGAGCGTTTTTCGGGGAGGGGTAATGCTCAGACGGCGGTGCACGACCCCTCCCCGAAATTTGCTTCGCTGCGCTTGCAAATTGTCGACCCTCCCTCAAGGGGAGGGTTGTTTTTGTTCAATGCACGATCTCGAACAATCCTGCCGCGCCCATGCCGCCGCCGATGCACATGGTGACGACGCCGTATTTGGCGCCGCGGCGGCGGCCCTCGATGAGCAGGTGCCCCGTCATGCGTGCGCCGGACAGTCCATAAGGATGGCCGATGGAGATCGCGCCGCCATCGACGTTGAGCTTGTCGTGCGGGATGCCGATCTTGTCGGCGCAATAGAGCACCTGGCTGGCGAAGGCCTCGTTCAATTCCCAGATGTCGATGTCCGACGCCTTGAGGCCGTGGCGTTCGAGCAGGCGCGGCACGGCGAACACAGGTCCGATGCCCATCTCGTCGGGCTCGCAGCCGCAGACCGCGAAGCCGCGGAAGATGCCGAGCGGCTTGAGGCCGCGCTTGGACGCTTCGCCCGCTTCCATCACCACCGAGGCGGAGGCGCCGTCGGAGAACTGCGAGGCGTTGCCGGCGGTGATGTATTTGCCCTGCGCGATCTGCTGGCCGCCCTGGAACACGGGCTTCAAGGACTGCAGGCCTTCGAGCGTCGTGTCGGGGCGGTTGCATTCATCGTGATCGACGGTGACGTCGACGATGCTCTCCTGTCCCGTCGCCTTGTCGATCTTCTTCATTTTCGTCGCCAGCGGGACGATCTCGTCCTTGAATTTCTGCGCCTGCTGGGCGGCGGCGGTGCGGCGCTGGCTTTCGAGCGCGTATTCGTCCTGGCGCTCGCGGCTGATGTCGTAGCGCGCGGCGACGATCTCGGCGGTCTCCAGCATGCTCATCCACAGGGCGGGCTTCACCTTGAGCAGATGCTCCTCGGTGATGTTCTTCATGTTCATGCCGCCCATCTGCACGAGGCTGATGGACTCGACGCCGGAACCGATGGCGCACGGCGTCTTCTCCGTCATCACCTGCTGCGCCGCCATCGCGATCGCCTGCAGGCCGGAGGAGCAGAAGCGGTTGATGGTGGTGCCGCCCGTCGTCACCGGGCAACCGGCCCAGATGGCGGCGTTGCGCGCCACGTTCATGCCGGTGGCGCCTTCAGGCTGGGCGCAGCCCATATAGACGTCTTCGATTTCCGCCGGATCGATGCCCGCCTTGGCGATGGCGCTCTTGACCGCGTGGCCGCCCATGACAGCGCCGTGCGTCATGTTGAACCCGCCGCGGACGGACTTCGCGAGCCCCGTGCGCGCGGTCGAAACGATAACGGCTTCCCGCATGGTATCCCCCAAATGTTGTCTGGACGGGAGCCTAGCCCGGCAAGCGGCTCAGGCGGAAGGGACTTAATTGGAAGCGGGCCGGCGCGGCAATTTGGCGAGGAAGAAGACGAGCAGCACCAAGCCCACGGCGTAGACCACGATCTCGACCGTCACGACCGAGAGGGCCCCGCGCTGGCCAAGCGCGGCGAACGTATCCACCCCGGCGTGAAGCAGGAGCGCGGCCAGGAACCAGCGCCACTCCCGTCTTTCTACCGCGCGCCAGACCAGGAGCGAAAGGGCGATCTGGAGCAAAAGCGCCGCGATCCTCTCGAAGCCACCGGCAATCCCGATGAGGAAATTCAGATGCAGCAAGCTGTCGCGGATCTTCGCGTAGGTGGCGGGCGGCAGCTTCGCGCCGAGCGTGCCCTGGAGCTTTCCGGCGTCGAGCAGCAGCGCGAAGACGATGGCCTGTGCCTGCCCGAGCGCGCCAATGATGATCGACTCCGCGCCGCCATGGCCGATGCCGTAAGAGACGCCGGTGCCGGCGTCGCCTGTGCGTTTGGCGAAGAAGCGGAAGGCGATCAGCCGGCCCGTCTCCTCGAAGAGCGCGGCGGCGCTCACGCCGTAAACGACGTACCCCCATGTGTTGTGCAAGAGCCAGGCTGAGGTCGTGGGGTTCGCTTTGAGGAAGTAGTAATGCATCGCGCCTTCGAGCCCGAGCGCGAACAGCGCGAAGATGCCGGCGCCGAGCGCGATATTCCGAAGCGGCAGCTCCATGCGCTTGCGGCACACGAAATAGACCACGAACGGAGCGAGGAGCGAGATCAGCGCCGCCAGGCCAAGGCCGATCAATCCGCCTTGCGGAACGGTGTTCATCGGCTTTCGCCCCCCGTCTCGGGATCATGCTTCCAATAATAATAGGAGAGAACGGCGCCCAGGGCGCTGACGCCGAGAACGCCTGCCGTAAGCACCACTATGCCCGCCGCAGAGCCCGCCAGCGCCAGCGTGCCCAGAGTCACGAATCCCACGCACACGAACAGCCGCCCTGCCATCCGGTTGCTCTTGCCCCAGGAATAGGCGCTGCGGCGCGTCCACGGCGTGCGCACGCCGACGAGGCGGTTGGGCGCCGTCTTGCCGAGCACGTTGCCGGTCACGATCATGACGAATGCCATGGCGATGGCGATGTTGCCGCGCACGTCGAAATGGACGTCGCGCGCGTTCAGGATGATGACCATCTGCACCACGCAAAGCACCATCAGCGCGGTGATCCAGCCGGTGCGATAGGCCTCGTTGTCCGTCTCGCGCGTCCGGCCGATCCATCCAAAGGCCAACGTGGTGATGAGCGCCGCAACCGGCGCGATGGCAAGCGCGACGGTCTTGCCGGCGAAGCCGTTCGGCGCGCCGTCGAAGCCGAAATGGATCGCCATTCGCGCACCGGCGGGAAGCTGTGTCCATTCCCAGGCGCCCGCGGCGGCGAGGCCCGCGACGATCAAAAGGCTCAGGATCCAGATGGCTCGGCTGCCCATTTGCGCGGCCTTTCCTTCTTGCGTCCGCTGGCGAGGTCGAGCAGCAGCGCGGCTGCTTCCTCCAGCACGCTCATGTTGAGGTGGTAGATGATGGTGGCGCCGCGGCGTTCCGTTCGCACGAGATCGGCCGCCTTCAGCACCGCGAAATGGCCCGACAGCGTGGGCTTGGTGATCGTGAAATGCTTGGCGATCTCGCCCGCGCTCGTCGGCCGCGTGCGCAGGAGTTTCAGAATCTCCCGCCGCACGGGATGGGCGAGAGCGTCAAAGGCATCGCTCATATTCGGTATTTAGCAAAATGCCGAAATATGAGCAAGCCTGAATCCACCAAGCGGGGGCGTCTTCAAAATTTCAGATATACGCGCCCATGTCGGTCCATTCGGGGGCGGCGCGCTGGCGGGAGCGGTGGGTGATCATGCGGTCATGGAGGTGGCGCACGGTCTGGCTGCCCGTGGTGACGAACAGGAACGGGAAGATGCCGTGCAACAGGCAGGCGACGCCCGCCGCGACCATGCGCAAACCGAAAGAGGCAGCGCTGCCCATGTGCTCCCAATAAGTCTCGCCGACCGAGCGGGGATGGGAGGTGAAGATCTTCGACAACGCGGTCATGGCGCGCCTTTCGCTGTTTGAGCCATCATAGCGCGGCGGGCCTACCAGCGGAATGCGGCAGGTTTGCGGGCGGGCGCCAGCGCCCGGTAGCGCGCGGTGAAGGCGATCGCGCTGCCCAGCGCCGCAAGGCCGATCGCGATCTCCAGCGCCTGGGAGAAGGTGTTGTTGAAATTGGCGACAGCATCCACCGCCGCCGTCACCGCAAACGCAGCGGTCCACACGGCCGTGACGATGTAGTTTCCGCGGATGAAGGAACCCTGCGTCCACATCTCCTTCGGCGCGAATTCGCGGGCATAGCCCAAGGTGATCGGATCGCGGCGGATCAGCGATATCGCCGCCATCAGCAGGAAGCCCAGATCGATGACGAGGCGCACGGTGGGCGCCTTCAGCGTGACCTCGACGAAGCCGATGAACAGCGCCATCAGGAAGAACAGCGCCATGCCGCCGATATCGAGCAGGCGCACCGCCTTGCTCTGGATGAAATCGCGGATGGCGACGACGAAGGCCGCCGCCAGCGCGAGCCACAGCGCAAGGCTCATCGAGACGCTCGCCAGGAGCGCGTAGACGATGAACGGTGCAAATCCGATCAGAATTCCCATTGCCGTGCGGGGCGCGTGCCGGAGCTTTTACGCTCCGGCACGCTCACGCATCAATGGGCCGGAGCGGGGGCGGGCGCCGCACCGCCGCCCTGCTTCTTCAGCGCCTGGGCATAGAGCGACCACAGATGGGCGGCTGCCCGGCGGCCTTCATTGCCCTGGACGGCGGCGAAGGTGGCGATGGCGTCGTCATATTTGTGCTGCGCCACCAGGGCCAGGCCAAGGATCATCTGCCCCTCGCTCGGGTCCTTCGCATAGCCCTTGGCGATGCCGGCGCGCGCGGCCGCTTCGGCATCGGCGTAGCGGCCGTAGCCCCAGTAGTCTTCCGCGAGTTTCACGTCCTGTTCGCCGCTCTTGGCTCTTTCGGCGGAGGCGGCGATGGCGCCGAGAGAGCGCTCATCTGCGGCGGCATCCCTGCGCGCCTTGGCCAGGCCGCTCGCCTGACCGGCCGAGAGCTTGCCGCTGCTCATGCCCTGCTCGTAAATCTTCGCCTCCTCGGTGGGATAGCCGAGCTCCCCGGCGAGCGACGCCATGACGATGAAATCGTCGCCCTGCTGCATCGCGCCGGCCATGTATTGCAGGCGGTAGAGAAAGAGCGCGTCGATTTCCTTCACGCCCTTGTCGCCGACGGCGTGCTGCGTCAGCCGGTGCCAGGTATCGGGATCGTTGGTCGCGACGGCGGTGGATTCGATCATCGCGAGCGCCGCGGCCGGGTTGGACTGCGCTTCGGCGTTGGCCACGATCTGCTGCGCCTGTTCCGGCGCGGTCTTGTTGTGGGCCTTGGCGAAATCGACGGCCTTTTGCGCATACACCGTCGCGTTGGCATTGTCCTTGAGGCTGTAATAGGAGATCGCCATGACGGTATAGGTACTGTCGTCATTGCCGTGGAAGGTTTCGAGCTGCTGGCCGTAATTGATCGCCTTCTGCCATTGCTGCAGGTCGTCGGCGACGATGACGGCGTTGTAGTAGGCGGCCTTCTTGTCGTCGTCTGTCAGGGCCGCGAAATCGGGCGCGGCGAACATCGCTTCATAGGCGGTCATCGACGTCGGGTAGTCGTGCAGGTTGGCGGAGACCACCGAGAGGAACTGGTTGATCACGAAGTCGTCGTGCGGCGTGCGATCGGAAACGGCCTGCGCGATCTTGATCTGGGCCAGCGCGCCCGCCATGTCGCCGGCGGTCGCGAGCTTTTGCGCGGCCACGATCGCGGTCTGCACGTCGCGGGTCAGTTTTTCGCCGGTTGCGACCTGCGTTCCGGTCCGGCTTTCGGTCGTGTGCGGCGTGGGTCCCATCGCCAGGACGGCGGTCGTGGAAGCCACGGCCAGAACGGAAGCCGCGATGGCGGCGTGAGCGAGACGTTTCATTTTCGAGTTCCTCTTCAAGACCGCCCCAACCCGGGCGGGCTGCGGACGTGGGGAAACAGTCCGGGGACAGTTTAATGTGGCGTTCGCGGATTTTCCAAGCGGCAGAGATGCCACAACGATATTGCACCGCAACGTGAAAGCGCCTAACCCGTTTTTCCGACGCAATTTTCCGTGACCCAGCGCCATGTCCGCTTTCCCTCCCGGTATCCCGGCCGATGCCGAAGTCGCCTCCGCGGGCGGATTCAACTCATACGTGGGTCCGCTCTACCGGCTGGCCGACGCCGAGGACGGCGCCGTCAAGCGATTCGCCTTCGTGGTCGAGGACAAGCACATGAACAGCGCGGGCACGCTGCATGGCGGCATGCTGATGACCTTCGCCGACGTGGCGATGAGCCGGACCTCGCGGGTGATCTCGGACGGGCGCAACTGCAGCACCGTCGCGCTCAATTGCGATTTCGTCGGCCCCGGCAAGCTCGGCGACGTGGTCGAGGCCCGGGTGCGGGTGACGCGCAAGGCCCGCACGATGGTCTTCCTGTCGGCCGAACTGGTCGCGGATGGACGCACGCTGCTCGTCGCCACGGGACTGTGGAAAGTCGTGGGGCAGGCGTGAGCGCGCCGCCGGACGGCTACCGCGAGACCGTGCTGGTCGATCCGTTCGAGCGCTATGTCGGCCCGGTCTATGAGCGGGCCGAGCCGCCGCATCGGACGTTCGCGCTGCTGGTCGACAAGCGCCACGTCAACATGCGCGGCATCATCCATGGCGGCATGCTGATGAGCTTCGCCGACGCCGCCATCGGCCAGGCGATGTGGGACCACACCGATCACGCGCCTTCCGTCACCCTCAACATGCAGACCCAGTTCCTCAAGCCCGCCAAGGCCGGCGACCTCCTCGAAGTCACCCCCGAGCTGATCCGCAAAACCCGCTCCCTCGTCTTCCTCCGCGGCGACTTCACCGTCGCCGGCGAAACGATGTTCGCGGTGACGAGCGTGTGGAAGCTGCTGGGGCGTTAGTTACCCTCCCCTTGAGGGAGGGTCGAAAATGCCTGTTGGCATTTTCGGGGAGGGGCTCATTCAACGGCCTCTGGATGAGCCCCTCCCCGAAATTTGTTCGCTGTGCTCACAAATTGTCGACCCTCCCTCAAGGGGAGGGTAAGTACTTGTTTACCATGCCGTGCGAGCCTCGTCTGGGGCAGAGGGCAGGCGTGATGGCCAATCCGGCGGAACTGGTTTTGGGCTCGGTCCAGTTGGGGCTCGCTTATGGCGCGGCCAACCGGACGGGCAAGCCGTCGCGGCGCGCGGCGCTGAGGCTGGTGCGGCGCGCGGCGGAATCCGGCATCACCAAATTCGACACGGCGCGCGCCTATGGCGACAGCGAGGCGCGGCTGGGCGAGGCGCTCGAAACCCGCAAGGCCGTGCGCGCGATCACCAAATTGAGTCCGCTCAGTGAATTGGGCGATGGCGCCACGCGCGAGGACGTCCGCGCAGCGGTGGATGCCAGTATCGCCAGTTCGATGGCCGCGCTGCGCCGCGAGCGCATCGATTGCCTGCTGCTGCATCGCGCCGCGCATATGACGGCGTTTGGCGGCGCGATCTGGGAACGGCTGACGGAAAAGTTGGAAGACGGCACGGTGCTGTCGCTGGGCGTGTCGGTGCAGTCGCCGCGGGAAGCGCTGGACGCGCTGGCGCATGCCGATGTGCGGCACATCCAGCTCGCCTTCAACCTGCTCGACTGGCGCTGGCGCGAAGCCGGCGTGATCGACGACATCCTCGAACGCCCGCACGTCACCATTCATGCGCGCAGCGTGTTCCTGCAAGGCATTCTCGCGGCAGATGACGCTTCGGTGTGGCCCGCGATCGATGGCGTGAACGCCGGCGCGGTGATCCGCGAACTCTCCGCCATCGCGCGCGATTTCGGGCGCGAGAGCGTCGCCGATCTGTGCCTCGCCTATGCGCGCGGGCAGGATTGGATCGACGGCGTCGTCGTCGGCATGGAGACCGAGGCGCAGCTCGACGACAATCTGCGCCTGTTCGTCCGCCCGCCGCTGGCGCCGGAGGATTGCGACGAGATCGCCGCCCGCGTGCCGCGCGTGCCGTTGCAGCTTCTTGATCCCGCGCAATGGCCCAAGCGATGACCGCGATGGCCCCGCGTCCCTCCGCGCTCGCACAGTTCCGGCTTCATGGCCGCGTCGCGTTCGTGTCGGGCGCGGCGGGGCATCTCGGCCGCGCGATGGCGACGGCGCTCGCCGAGGCGGGCGCGCATGTCATCGTCAACGGCCGCGACGATGCGCGGCTCGCCAAATTCGAGGACGAACTGTCCTCCACCGGCCACTCCGTGTCGCGCGCCGCGTTCGATGTCGGCGATCTGGACGCTTCGCGCGCATTTTTCGCGGGGCTCGACCGGCTCGACATCCTCGTCAACAACGCGATCACGATGACGCCCAAGCCGTTCGCGTCGTTGACGCCGGGCGATTTCGAGGAGACCTATCGCAGCAGCGTCACCGCGGCGTTCGAAGCGGTGCGCGCGGCGCTGCCTGCCTTGCGCGCGGGTGTCGCGGCTTCAGGCGAGGCGAGCATCATCAACATCGCCTCGATGTATGGCGCGGTGTCGCCGGACAAGCGGATCTATTCGAAGCCGGAGCAGGCGAGCCCGTTCCATTATGGCCCGGCCAAGGCGGCGCTGATCCAGCTCACCCGCCACCTTGCCGCGGAGCTCGGGCCGGAGCGCATCCGGGTCAACGCGCTGGTGCCCGGGCCTTTCCCGCGCGCCGACGTGGCCGCCGCCGATCCGGGCTTCGCCGAGCGGCTCGCCGCCAGGACCATGCTCGGCCGCACCGGCCGGGCGGAGGAAATACGGGGGTCGCTCCTGTTCCTGGCCTCACCCGCATCCAGTTTCGTCACAGGTTCCGCGCTCCCCGTCGATGGCGGCTGGACCGCCTGGTGATGTAGAAGGGCGCGGGCAGATGAACATGGCATTCCTTTCCTCCTTCCGCATCGGGCGCGAAACCGTCTATCCGGAGACGTTGCGCGAGCAGTTGCGCAACTTCCCGCTGCTCGCCGGCATCGGCGATGCGGCGCTGAAGCGGCTGCTATCGGAAGCCAACTGGTTCGGCCTGCCGGGCGGAATGCTGCTCAAGCGCGACGGGGAGAACAACCAGGCGCTCTTTCTGGTGGTCACCGGCTCGCTGGGCGTGTTCGTCGACGACGAGAAGGGCAAGCGCCGTCTGGTGGCGCACGTGCCCGCGGGCGAAACGGTCGGCGAGATGTCGCTGATCTCGGGCGAGCCGCATTCGGCGCAGCTCGTGGCGTTGCGCGATACCGAGCTGCTGCGCATCAGCCCCGAGGGCTTCGACAATCTCATCGCGCGCCATCCGCTCATCATGCGCAACCTGATGCGCGTGATCGTGCGCCGTTTGCAGGCGACGACGCAGCACCGCTCCGACATGAGCCGCCCCAAAACCTTCGCCATCGTGCCGCTGCAGGAAGGGCTCAGCGAAACCCAGATCGCCCACCGCCTTGCCGACGCACTGGCGGAGATGGGCTCGAAGGCCGCGGTGCTGGACGCCTCGTCCGCCGAGCAGTCCGCCGAATGGTTCAACGCGTTCGAGCTGGTGCACGACATCGTCTTCTATCGCGGCGACACGCCGACGAGCCCGTGGACGCAATTGTGTTTGCGCCAGGCCGACCGCGTGTTCCTGCTGGCGCGCTCCGACAAGCCCTTGCCGCTGCGCCCGCTCGACATGCCCGCGTTCAAGGAGCGCGCGACGGGATTGCCGGAGCTGGTGCTGCTGCACCCGCAAGGCAAGGCCGAAGACCTGCCCGAGCATTTCGCGATCCGCAGCGGGCTGTTCGAATCCCATCATCATATCCGCCGCGGCAATCCCGACGACGTGAAGCGCCTGGCGCGGTTCATCGCGGGCCGCGCGGTTGGGCTCGTGCTCGCCGGCGGCGGCGCGCGGGGCTTCGCGCATATCGGCGTCATCAAGGCGCTGATGGAAGCGCATGTGCCGTTCGACCAGCTCGGCGGCACCAGCATGGGCGCCATCGTGGCCGCGGGCCTGGCGCTCGAATGGGACCTGGAGCAGCTGACCGAGCGGATGCGCGCCTGTTTCGTCACCACCAATCCATTGTCGGATTTCACCGTGCCGCTGATCGCGCTGGTGCGCGGCAAGAAAGTCTCCAACCTGCTGCGCCAGTATTTCGGCGAGATTCGCATCGAGGAGATGCCCAAGCCGTTCTTCTGCGTCTCCTCCGACCTCACCACCGGCCGCATCCATGTGCACCGCTCCGGCCCCTTGTGGCGGGCCTTGCGCGCGAGCGTGGCGCTGCCGGGAATTTTGCCGCCCGTCACCCATCACGGCCACCTGCTGGTCGATGGCGGCGTGATGAACAACCTGCCGGTGGACGTGATGGCCCAGCGCCCGCACGGCCCGATCATCGCCTCCGATGTGACCGGCGAAGTCGATCTGCGCGTGGCGGATTCGCGCTATGGCGAGCGTCCGATCTGGCAATTGATCTGGCAGCGCATGCGCGGCACGCCGTCGATCCTGTCGATCCTGATGCGCTCCGGTACGGTGGGCTCCGAAGCCCAGCGCCGCGTGGTGCGCGAGCAGGCGGATTATCTGTTCGAGCCGCCGCTGCCCGACGTGGGCCTGCGCGACTGGAAGAAATTCGACCGCGCCATCGCCGAAGGCTACGAACACGCCCTCGCGCGCATGCAGGAAAAGGGCATCCCGCTCTCCGATATGTGGACCGAAGGCCCGGCGATCGGCCTGGCGCAAAAGGCGATTGCGTAGAACGTCTCCCAATTTTTCTGAAACCAGAGAGAAAATTCGTCATGGCCGGGCAAGTCCCGGCCACCCATACGCGCAGTCTTGAAATGAAAACGCGGATGGCGACAAGCACATCCTCAAACACCGCGGTTATGGGTGGCCGGACTTGCCCGGCCATGACGATATAGTTGAACGTAAATAACGAAATTCAACGACAAACATCCCCATACACCAGCGGCTTGCCCTCTTCCCAGGGATGATAGTCATTGGCGAAGCGGATGCGGTCGGCATCGGACGGGTGCGTGGCGCGGAAGATCAGGAAGAACGTGTCCCAGTCCGGCGAGTCGTGGTCGCGCGTGATGTAGGCGGCTTCGATTTGCGCCAGCGCGCGGTTCTCATGCGTCAGCTCCAGCCCGAAACGGTCGGCCTCGTGTTCGATGCTGCGTCCGTACCAGTTGAACGCGGGCAGGACGCAGAGATAGAACGCCGTCAGGATCAGCGCGAACAGCGGCAACGACGCCGGATCGGACAATTGCGTGAAGCCGAAACGCTTGCCGAAGCGCGCGAGCAGGCCGCGGCCCAACCGGTTGGATATGAAGAAGCCCACGAGCAGCAGCACGCAGATGATCGCGAGCGCCTTGTAGTTGTCGCCTTCGACATAGTGTTTCAGTTCATGCCCCACCGTCATGCGCAGTTGCGGCGGCGTTTCGTGCTTCAGCACGTCTTCGCCGAGGATGATGCGGTTCGTGGGGCCGAGGCCGACGACGGTGGTGTCGTTGCCGCCCACCAGCACCGGAATGTTGTGCACGCCGCAGCGCGCCGCGAGCGCCTGGATTTCGGCGTTGAGCGCCTTGTCCTGCAGCGGGTGATACGACGTCGTCAGCGGATCGACCCAGACGGGCAAAACGACCAGAACCAGGAACACGACCGGCACCAGCGCCGCGGCCGCATACAGCCACCAGCGCTTCGGGCTTCGCGCGATGAGCGCATAGGGAATCCACAGGAACAGCGCGGCGACGACGATGCGCACGCCCAGCTGCACCGCTTCGCTCACCGCCCACTGAACCGGCGATTGCGCGTAGAGCGCGGGCAGGCTCGTGACGTTGCGATAGTAATCGAACGGCAGCATCAGTGCCGCGTTGAGCGCCAGATAGACGATGGCGAAGAGCGTGAGGGTGCCGTAACGCCGCCCGCCTGTGACGCGTGCGCACCAGGTCCGCAGCCGGGCGCCCAGGCCCGTGAACAGGAACAGCGCGGGGATGACGAGCGCCAGAAGCTGCGCCTCCGCCCAGAGCCAGTTGCGCGCCACCATGAACGCTGCGGCGCCCACGGGCGCGGGCGGCACGGCGACAGTCACGTCGGCATGGGCGGCAAAAGCGGCGAAGCCGATGGCCAGGGCGGCCGCGGCCCATAGGTTTTTGCGCATGTGGTACTATCTCTCTCGCAGGGCATGACCAGATTGCCCATGAAAGTGTGCCATGACAGCCGCCGCGTCTTGGACGAAACAAACATCATTCCTCGGCGCGGGGCGCTATCTGGCGCGATCCGTTCGCGAGGCCGATGCGGGCGCGTTCCCGCTGGCCTATTGGACGGATGACGGCTCCGAAGCCAAAGGGCCGCATGGCCACGAAGACGCCCATTTCATGCTGGTCACCAGCGGCCATTACGAAACCGCCGCGCGCGCGGATGCGGCGTCTTCCGAAATCCTGCTGATCTTCAACCCCGCCGGCACCTGGCATCACGATCAGCTTCTGGGCGGCGGCGCGTTCTTCACCATTACGCTCCCGCAACACTGCTGGAGTGCGCTCGACGAGCGGCGCCTGCCGGCCGGTCCCGTGCAAATCGCGTCACCGCAGTCGCAGATGCTGGTTCGTCGCGCGCTGCGCGAGTTGTGCCAATGGTCGTTCGATTCCGCGTCGCTGGCCGAGGCATTGTGCTGGGAGTTGGTGGGTTCGGTCGGCACGGCCGGCATCGACCGCGCGCCGCCACGCTGGCTGTCGCGGGCCTGCGATTATCTCAAATCGCACCAGGCCAGCACGGTCGACCTGCATCGCCTCGCCGGTGAGCTCGGCGTGCATCCGGTGCATCTCACGCGAACATTCCGCGCCTTCCTGCGCTGCACGCCCGGCGAATATCTGCGCGCCTGGCGCCTCGACTGCGCGGCGCGCGCCCTGACGGACGGGTGCCGCTCGCTGGCGCAGATCGCTTTCGAAACCGGCTTCACCGACCAAAGCCACCTCAACCGCCACTTCGCCCGCGCCTACGGCACCTCGCCGGGCGCGTATCGCAGGCTGACGCGGAATTAGGCGGCGATCACGCTGATCCGCGCGGTGATTAAGTTGGCCGGTCTTACGAATGTAGTTTGGCAAATCCCTTTGGCACGTTGATGGCTTCCGTGCCAAAGTGGCCGTGGCGATTTTCGGTCACGCCTTGGCAAAAAGACGATTGCGATGACGCGCTCCTGAGCCCGTTCGTCTTCCTACTGGAACACCAGGCTGATCGTCTCCGCCACGCAGGCCGGCTTGGTCTGGCCGTCGATCTCGATGGTCACTTCCGTCGTCATCTGCATGCCGCCCGACTTGGGCTCGACGGCGAGGAGCTTGGCGCGGGCGCGGACGCGGCTGTCCACCTGCACCATGTTGATGAAGCGCACTTTGTTGGAGCCGTAATTGATGCCGCGCGTGACGCCCTGGATGTTCAGGAACGTGCCCGTCAGCCACGGGATCAGCGACAGCGTCAGATAGCCGTGCGCGATGGTTTTGCCGCCGGGCATCAGCGCCTTGGCGCGCTCGACATCGACATGGATCCACTGGTGGTCGCCCGTCGCGTCGGCGAATTTGTTGATCCGGTCCTGGTCGATCGTCACCCAGTCGGACACGCCGGTTTCGGTGCCGGCCAGCTTGGCGAGGTCTTCGAAGGTCGTGGTGATCATGATGGTCTCCTGATGGTCAGACGATGCGGGATTCGCGCTTGCCCCAATAGCGGTCGCGGATGAGGCGCTTGTAGAGCTTGCCGGTGGCGTGGCGCGGCAGTTCGGGATCGAAGTCGATCGAGCGCGGGCATTTGAGCGGCGAGAGCTTCTCGCGGCAGAACGCCATCAGCTCCTCGGCGAGCGCTGGCCCGGCGTCGGCCCAATCGGCGGGCTGCACCACCGCCTTCACTTCCTCGCCGAAATCCTCGTTGGGCACGCCGATCACGGCGACATCCGCCACCTTGGGATGGCCGATCAGCACGTTTTCGGTTTCCTGCGGATAGATGTTCACGCCGCCCGAGATGATCATGAACGCCTTGCGGTCGGTCAGATACAGGAACCCGTCCGCGTCGAGCTTGCCGACATCGCCGAGCGTCGACCAGTTCGGATGGTCCGGATGTCGCGAGTCTTTCGTTTTCTTCGCGTCGTTGTGATACTGGAACATCGCTTCCGGCGTGGCGGACTCGAAATAGATCGTGCCTTCCTCGCCCACAGCCAATTCCTCGCCCTGCTCGCCGCAGATATGGATCGGCCCCAGCAGCGATTTGCCGACGGTGCCGGGATGCGCCAGCCAGTCGGCGCTGCCGGCATAGCAGAAGCCGTTGCCTTCGGTGCCGGCGTAATATTCGTGGATCACCGGCCCCCACCATTCGATCATCTTGCGCTTGACCTCGACCGGGCACGGCGCCGCCGCGTGGATCGCGGACTTCATGCTCGACACGTCGTATTTCGCGCGCACTTCCGGCGGCAGCTTCAGCATGCGCACGAACATGGTCGGCACCCACTGGCTCGCATTCGCCTTGTATTTCTGGATGTCCTTCAGCGCCTGTTCGGCATCGAAATGCTCCATCACGATCACCGTGCCGCCGAGGCGCTGCACCGTCATGCAATAGCGCAAGGGCGCGGCGTGATAGAGCGGCGCGGGCGACAGGTAGATCGAATCCGCATTGAGCCCGAACAGCATGGTGACGATCGTCAGAAGCGCGTTGGGCGCGTCGATCGGCAACCCCGACAATGGCACGCGCACGCCTTTGGGCCGTCCCGTCGTGCCGGAGGAATAGAGCATGTCGGCGCCGGCTGTCTCGTCCGCGATGCGCGCGCTGGGCATCGCGCCGGCTGCGTCTTCCCAGTTTTCGTAGCCCGTGACCGCGCCGCCGACGGAGAAACGCTTGACGTTCGGCAAGAGCGCGGCGACTTCCTCGGCCGTGTTGGCGAGGCTGGGCGACACGAACAAAACTTTCGCGTTGCAATCCTTCGCGATGTATTCGACTTCACCCGCCGTCAATCGCGAGGACACGCAGGTGTAATAAAGCCCCGCGCGCTGCGCCGCCCAGCAGATCGGCAGGAAGTCGATAGTGTTCTCCATGAAGATCGCGATGCCGTCGCCCGGCTTCAGCCCCAGCTTGCGGAACAGTTGCGCGCCCTGGTTGGAGCGCTCTTCGAGCTGGCGATAGCTCAGCGTCTCGCCGGTTCCCGCCATGATGACGGCCGCTTTGTCCGGCGTGGACTGCGCGATGACGGAGGGATGCACGGCGTTTACCTCGAATGGCTTTGATCCAATTTACGAAATGGCAGCGCTGGCGCAAACCCCGCGTTGACGCGGGCCCGGCCTCGCCGCAAGGTCCAGGCTCAGGGGTGCTTTATGACGCAACCGGTCCGCAAGCTCGCGCCGATGCCGGACGGCGCGATGTCCCATCTGGAATGGGTTACGCAGGGGCCGCTGCTCCATTTCGCACATGCAACCGGATTCAATGCGCAGACCTATCAGGGGCTGCTTGAGCCGCTGTCGGCGCGCTTCCACATCCATGCCGCTGACGCGCGCGGCCACGGCCTCACTGTGATGGGCACCGCGCCCGGCATGCCCAAAGGCTGGACGATCTATCGCGACGACCTGCTCAAATTCCTCGACGACATCGGCGGCAAGCCGCGCATCCTCGCCGGCCATTCGATGGGCGCGGTGACGAGCCTGATGGTGGCCGCGCTGAAACCCGAACTGGTGCGAGGGCTGGTGCTGATCGAGCCGGTCTTCGTGCCCGCCGCCGCGATGCGCCTCCGCCAGCTGCTCCACACGCTGCATCTGTCCCGGATGGAGCCCTCGCTCGCCGACCGCGCCGAACGCCGCCGCGACACCTTCGCGTCGCAGGAGGCTGCATTCGACGCCTATCGCGGCCGCGGCGCGTTCCGCACGTGGCCCGACCAGACGCTGCGCGACTATCTCGACGGCGGCATGACGCTCGACACCCGCAAAGGCCTCGCGCACCTCACCTGCACGCCCGCCTGGGAAGCCGACACGTTCCGCGGCGCGCCGCTCGGCGCGGCGAAACTCTCGCGGCTGGTGAAGTGTCCCGTCACATTGATCCATGGCGACAAGGGCACTGCGCCGGCGAGCGAAATCAAACGTTTCCTCGACGGCCGTCCCAAGACCCGCGTCGTGAAGGTCGAGGGCGCCAGCCACTTCCTCCCAATGGAACGCCCGGACGTGGTACAGGACGAGATCAACCGCATGGGCGATTTCCTGCGCCCGCATGTTGCGATGACGAACGCGAAGGCTGCGTAACGTTTTTCCTCCGCCGCTTTGCGGGGGAGGTGGATCGTCGGTGCGCGGCGCCGACGAGACGGAGGGGGAGACGGAGGACTATCCGTCACGGTTCCCCCTCCACCGCTACGCGGTCCCCCTCCCCCG
>DATATK010000137.1:0-9168 GCA_036268825.1 Rhizomicrobium sp.
CACGCGCTCAGCGCGTGACGATTTGTCGACCTCCCCACAAAGGGGAGGTGCGCTGCTCGTCGCCCCCGGCTATGTTCGCCCCGCAAATCAGGCCCGAACCGCACCATGACGGAGAACCTCCGCCCCGCCGTAAAATCCGCGCTCGATCTCATCGGCAACACGCCGATGCTGGAGCTCACCCATTTCGACACCGGGCCATGCAGGCTGTTCGCCAAGCTGGAGAACCAGAACCCCGGCGGCTCGATCAAGGACCGCATCGGCAAGTCGATGATCGAGGCGGCGGAGGCGGACGGGCGGCTGAAGCCCGGCGGCACCATCGTGGAGGCGACGGCCGGCAACACGGGGCTGGGTCTGGCGCAAGTCGGTATCCTCAAGGGCTACAAGCTCGTGCTCGTCGTGCCGGACAAGATGGCGCGCGAGAAGATCCAGCACCTGCGCGCCATGGGCGTGGACGTGCGCATCACGCGCAGCGACGTCGGCAAGGGCCATCCCGACTACTACCAGGACATGGCGCTGCGCATCGCCGAGGAGATGCAGGCGTTCTATGTCAACCAGTTCGCCAATCCCGCCAATCCGCTGGCGCACGAGACCGGCACCGCGCCCGAGATCTGGGAGCAGATGGAGCACAAGGTCGATGCGATCGTCTGCGGCATCGGCTCCGGCGGCACGATGACGGGCATCGGTCGTTACTTCGCGAAGGTCTCGCCCACGACCGAGATGGTGCTCGCCGATCCCATCGGCTCGATCCTGGCGCCGCTGGTGAAGACCGGAAAGACGATCGAGCCCGGCTCCTGGACCATCGAAGGCATCGGCGAGGATTTCATCCCGCCCAATTGCGATCTGTCTTTGGTGACGAGCGCCTACGCGATCTCCGACCGCGAGAGCGTCGAGACGGCGCGGATGCTTCTGTCGAAGGAAGGGATATTGGGCGGGTCTTCGTCGGGCACGTTGCTCGCGGCGGCGTTGCGCTATTGCCGTGAGCAGACGACGGCCAAGCGCGTCGTCACGCTCGTGCCCGACAACGGCAACAAATATCTCTCCAAGGTCTACAACGACTATTGGGTGATCGAGCAGGGGCTGGCGGATCGCAAGCTCAAGGGCAATCTCTCCGATCTGATCACGCGGTCTTATGAGTCCGGCGGCGCGGTGACCGTGGGGCCGGACGATTCGCTGATGGTCGCTTACAACCGGATGCGCGCGTCGGACGTCTCGCAATTGCCGGTGCTGAAGGACGGCCGCATCGTCGGCATCCTGGACGAGCACGACATCCTCAGCCACGTCGAAGGCCACGACGAATTCCGCGCCCAGCAGTTCAAGGACCCTGTCCGCACGGCGATGACCGCGCGCCTCAAAACCGTGCAGGTGAAGGACAAGATGGACGCGCTGCCGCCGATCTTCGAGCGCAACGAAGTCGCCATCGTGCTCGACGGCGAAACCTTCGTCGGCCTCATCACCCGCATCGATTTGATCAACCATCTGAGGCTGCACCCGTGAGCAAAGCCAAGAGTGCTGGAAGCAACCGGCTCGCCTTCGCAACGCGCACGATCCACGCGGGCCAGTCGCCCGATCCTACCACCGGCGCGGTGATGGTGCCGATCTACGCGACCAGCACCTACGCGCAGGAAAGCCCCGGCGTGCACAAGGGCTACGAATATTCCCGCTCGCAGAACCCGACGCGCCAGGCATTCGAGCGCTGCATCGCGGATCTGGAAAGCGGCGAGGAAGGCTACGCCTTTGCCAGCGGCCTGGCCGGCATCGCCACGGTGCTCGATCTGCTCGATACCGGCGACCATGTCATCGCGAGCGACGATCTCTATGGCGGCTCGTTCCGCCTGTTCGAGCGCGTGCGCAAGCGCAGCGCCGGGCTCGCCTTCGATTTCGTCGACATGAGCGATGTCGCCAATGTCGAGCGGGCGATCACGCCGAAGACCAGGATGATCTGGGTCGAGACGCCGACCAACCCGCTGCTCAAGCTCGCCGATCTCGAAGCCATCGCGGCGCTCGCCAGGAAGCGCGGCATCATCACCTGTTCGGACAACACCTTCGCGTCGCCTTACGTCCAACGCCCGCTGGAGCAGGGTTTCGACATCGTGGTGCACTCCACGACCAAATATCTCAACGGCCATTCCGACATCGTCGGCGGTTGCGCCATCATCGGCGAGAACAAGGAGTTGGCCGAACGGCTGCGCTTCCTGCAAAACGCCATCGGCGCGATCCAGGGCCCGTTCGATTCCTTCCTCGCGCTGCGCGGCCTCAAGACGCTCGCGCTGCGCATGGAGCGCCATTGCAGCAACGCGCTCAAGATCGCGCGCTGGCTGGAGGCGAGCCCGCACGTCGCCCGCGTGATCTATCCCGGCCTCGAAAGCCATCCGCAACATGCACTCGCGAAAAAGCAAATGGCTCAGTTCGGCGGCGTCGTGACGGTGATCCTGAAGTCCGACCTCGCCGGCAGCCGCCGCTTCCTCGAACGCTGCCAGCTCTTCACACTCGCGGAGTCTCTCGGCGGCGTCGAAAGCCTGATCGAACACCCCGCCCTCATGACCCACGCCTCGATCCCCGCCGACAAGCGCGCCGCGCTCGGGATCTCAGACTCGCTGGTGCGGCTATCCTGCGGCGTGGAAGACGCCGACGACCTGATCGCGGACCTGGAGCAGGCGTTGAGTTAACGCGCAGAAGTCCACCCTCCCCTTGAGGGAGGGTCGACAATTTGCGCAGCAAATTTCGGGAAGGGGTCCATGCCTCGCTGCCCGAAAAGGCCCCCTCCCCGAAAACGCGAAGAGCGTTTTCGACCCTCCCTCAAGGGGAGGGTGGTTTTACTGTTTCACCCACACGATATCCCAGCTCTCCCGCCGCTCGATGAAGCCGGTGATGTGGCCCGCCGCGTCGCGCTGGAAGATCTTGCGGATGCGCGGGTCGCCGGCAACGAAGAACACGTCAGGCGTTTCCTGCTTCCACTCCGCGGGCTTGTGCGCGCCGCGCGTGCCGATGAGTTTGCCGTCCGTGACGGCGAGCGTGGTGACCGGATCGGAATCCTTCAGTCTGTAGCTGCCCGCATATTGCGCGAGCTGCGCCGGCGGTGCGGCCATCGCCGGCGGATCGGTCTTCTCCGCCAGAACCTGTCCCGCGATCTGCTTCCAGCCGTCGGCGCGCTTCTTCCACACCGTGTTGGTGAGATAGTTCGCATGGATCGTCTGGCCGTAATAGTGCTCGGTCTCGACCTGGCGGAAGAGCGCCGTCGCGGTGTCGCCGTCCTGGGCATAGGAGAGCAGGACGATCTTGATCTCACCGCCCAGGCCCTTGGGTAGCGGCACGATCTCCTTCAGCATCTCCGCCTTGCCTTTGTAGCTGTCGTCCTCCTCGCCGTAGATCACGCCCGGATCGAGATATTTGTCCCACACCGCGACATTGCCCACGGCGACGGCGTCGGCCATCTCCTGTTCATATTGCGTGATGAGCGCGCGATCGTCCGCGAAAGCGGACGCGGATGTGATGCAGAATGCGGCGAGCGCGCCGAATAAAATGAAATGACGCATGATTTTCCCCACACTATTGTCATGGCCCGCGACTGCGGGCCACCCAGGTGACGCGCACGCCTTGGCGCGAGAATAACAAGAATATCCCCGCCGCCATTTGTACAGGCTTCAGCTGGGTGGCCCGCAGTCGCGGGCCATGACATTTATGTGATTGAAGGCAGGTCGAGCTCGTGTTCCCGCGCGCTTTCCACCGCGATGTCATAGCCGGCATCGGCGTGGCGCATGACGCCGCTGGCGGGGTCGTTCCACAAGACGCGTTCGATGCGGCGCGCGGCGGCCTCGGTGCCGTCGGCCACGATCACCATGCCGGCATGCTGCGAATAGCCGATGCCGACGCCGCCGCCATGATGGATCGACACCCAGGTGGCGCCGCTCGCGCAATTGAGCAGCGCGTTGAGCAACGGCCAGTCCGAGATCGCGTCGGAGCCGTCCAGCATCGCTTCGGTCTCGCGGTTGGGCGAGGCGACGGAGCCGGAATCCAGATGATCGCGTCCGATCACCACCGGCGCGGAAAGCTCGCCCGTCGCCACCATCTCGTTGAAGGCGAGGCCCGCGCGGTGCCGGTCGCCGAGCCCGATCCAGCAGATGCGCGCGGGCAATCCCTGGAACTGGATGCGTTCGCGCGCCATGTCGAGCCAGTTGTGCAGATGCGCGTCATGCGGCATCAGTTCTTTCATCTTCGCGTCGGTCTTGGTGATGTCTTCGGGGTCTCCCGAGAGCGCGGCCCAGCGGAACGGGCCGATGCCACGGCAGAACAGTGGGTGGATATAGGCGGGCACGAAGCCGGGAAAATCGAACGCGTCTTTCACGCCCACATCCTGCGCCATCTGGCGGATATTGTTGCCGTAGTCGAAGGTCGGGATTCCCATGCGGTGGAAATCCAGCATCGCGCGCACATGCTCCGCCATGCTGGCTTTCGCGGCGCGCTCGACGGATTTGGGATCGCTCTCGCGCCTCTTCTGCCATTCATCCAGCGACCAGCCCTTCGGCAGATAGCCGTTGATGGGATCGTGCGCGGACGTCTGGTCGGTGACGGCATCGGGCCTGACACCGCGCTTCACCAGTTCGGGAAAAATGTCGGCGGCATTGCCCAGCAGCCCAACCGAGACCGGCTTCTTCTCGCGCCCCGCGCGCGCGATGATCGCCAATGCGTCGTCGAGGTCCTTCGCCTGGACGTCGAGATAGCGCGTCTTCAGCCGCATCTCGATGCGCGAGGGCTGGCATTCCACCGCCAGCATCGACGCGCCCGCCATCACCGCGGCCAGTGGCTGCGCTCCGCCCATGCCGCCGAGCCCGGCCGTGAGAATCCAGCGGCCCCGCAAATCGCCGCCATAATGCTTGCGGCCCAGCTCGGCGAAGGTCTCGTAGGTGCCCTGCACGATGCCCTGGCTGCCGATATAGATCCACGAGCCGGCCGTCATCTGGCCGTACATCATCAGGCCTTTTTTATCGAGCTCGTGGAATTTGTCCCACGTCGCCCAGTGTGGCACGAGATTGGAGTTCGCGATCAGCACGCGGGGCGCATCGGGATGGGTGCGGAAGATGCCGACCGGCTTGCCGGACTGGATGAGCAGCGATTGGTCGTCTTCCAGCCGCTTCAGCGCCGCGACGATGCGGTCATACGATTCCCAATCGCGCGCCGCCCGCCCGATCCCGCCATAGACGACGAGCTCTTCCGGCCGCTCGGCCACTTCGGGGTCGAGATTGTTCATCAGCATCCGCATCGGCGCTTCGGTGAGCCACGATTTGCAGGAGAGCGTGGCGCCGCGCGGGGAGCGGATGTGCCGGGTGTTGTCGAGACGGGTCATTTTGTGCTCGCAAAGTTGAGGCAGGCGGAGAGGATGCGCTGTAACACCGAGCGCATTTTCGCGGCGCGATCGGGATCATACGCCGCAGGCCAATTCTCCGGCGAGGGCTCATCCGGCTCGTCCATATAGCCCCGGCAGGCCAGTTCCAGTTGGATTGCGTGGATGCCGTCGTCCGGTTTGCAGTAGTGCCGCGTTGTCCAGCCGCCTTTGAAGCGGCCGTTGACGACATGGGAGAAATCGCTCGCGCACGCTGCTTCCACCGCCTCGGTCAGGCGCGCATCGCAGGTCGCGCCACCGTTGGTGCCGATGTTGAGGTTGGGCAAGTCACCGTCGAACAAACGCGGGATGCGCGAGCGGATGGAGTGGGCGTCGAACAGCACGACGCAGCCGTGACTCTGGCGCAGCCGCGCGATCTCGGCGGCGATGGCGGCGTGATAGGGATCGAACCAGCGGGCGCGGCGCTCGGCGATCTCGGCCTTGCGCGGTGTGTCGCCCGCATAGAGCGGCTCGCCGTCGAACGAGGTGGTGGGGCAGAGTTCGGTGGTCGCCTGTCCGGGATAGAGCGACACACCCGATGGATCGCGGTTGCAGTCGATCACGGTGCGCGACATCGCGGTGCGGATGACGGTGACGCCGAGCGATGGCGCGAAATCGTAGAGCCGCTCGACATGCCAGTCCGCATCCTTGCGGCCGAGCCAGGGCGAGACGAGGCGTGTTTCGATCTCCGGCGGGATCTGCGTGCCGGTGTGCGGCAGGGAGACGATCAGCGGCGCGTCGCCGCACGTGACGCTCAGCCAGTCAGGCATCGTCGCCTCCGAAGACGCGCGCGTAAAGCGGATTGAAGCCCATGCGGTAGACGAGTTCGGCCGGCTGCTCGATATCCCAGATCGCGAGGTCGCAGCGTTTGCCCGCCTCCAGCGCGCCGATATCGGCACGGCCCAAGGCTTGCGCGGCGTTGCGCGTCACGCCCAACAGGCATTCCTCCACCGTAAGGCGGAAGCAGGTCGCGGCCAGGTTCATCGTCAGAAGCAGCGAGGTGAGTGGCGAGGTGCCGGGATTGCAGTCGGTTGCAATGGCGATGGGCACGCCGTGTTTGCGCAACAAGTCCACCGGCGGCAATTTCGTCTCGCGCAGGAAATAGAACGCGCCCGGCAGCAGCACGGCAACGCTGCTCGCTTTGGCGAGCGCCGCGACTCCCGCTTCGTCGCTATGCTCCAGATGATCGGCGGAGAGCGCGCCGAAACGCGCGGCCAGCGCCGCGCCGCCGCCGTTCGACAACTGGTCGGCGTGGAGCTTCACGCGCAGGCCGTAGGCCTTGGCGGCCTCGAACACGCGCGCGATCTGTTCAGAGGAAAAGGCGATGGTCTCGGCGAACGCGTCCACGGCGTCGGCAAGCCTGGCGCGCGCCACGGCCGGGATCATCTCGCGGCAGACCTTGTCGATATAGGCGTCCGCGTCGCCCGCCCCTTCCGGCGGCAGGGAATGTGCGCCCAGGAACGTCGTCACGATCGTGACAGCGCGCCGGTCGGCGAGGGCGCGGGCGGCATGAAGCTGGTTCATCTCGTCGTCGAGCGACAGGCCATAGCCCGATTTGACCTCGACGGTGGTGGCGCCCTCGGCGATCAATGCGTCCAGGCGCGGCAGCGACGCGTCGAGCAATTCGCCTTCGCTGGCGGCGCGCGTCGCCTTCACGGTGGAGAGGATGCCGCCGCCGGCCCGCGCGATCTCTTCATAGCTCGCGCCCGCCAGCCGCATCTCGAATTCGCGCGCGCGGTTGCCGGCATAGACCAGATGCGTGTGGCAGTCGATCAGGCCGGGGGTGATCCAGCGGCCTTCGCAATCGATGCGCTGGGCGGTGGGGGTTTTCGGCGCGCCCTCCGCCGGTCCGGCATAGACGATGCGTCCAGCCTCCGCCGCGAGCACGCCGCGCGCGATGTCGCCTTGCGGCCCCATCGTCGCCAGCCTTGCATTGTGCCAGACGCGCATTCTTGCCCTTGGCTCCGAGCCCGAACCCGTCTCTTATGTCCGCGCATTCCCGGTTGCAATGACGATGCGTCTTTGGTTCGAAACCGCGCTGCTGCAGGAGGGCTGGACGCCGCGCGTGCGCCTTTCGCTCGCCCATGGCCGCATCGCGCGGATCGAGACCGCCGTGGAGCCCCAGGCGGGTGACGAACGTCACGCCATCGCCGTGCCCGGCCTCGCCAATCTGCACTCCCACGCCTTCCAGCGCGGCATGGCGGGTCTCGCCGAAACGCGCGGTCCAAAATCGGCCGAAGATGGGGGCGACAATTTCTGGACCTGGCGGGAGGTGATGTACCGCTTCCTCGACCGGCTCTCGCCGGAGGACGTCGAAGCCATCGCGATGCTGGCCTATGTCGAGATGCTGGAGACGGGCTTCACCCGCGTCGGCGAATTCCATTACCTGCACCACGATCCCAAGGGTGCGCCCTATGCCAATGTCGCGGAACTGGCCGAGCGCATCGCATCCGCCGCGCGGGAGACCGGCATCGGGCTCACGCTGCTGCCGGTGTTCTACGCCCACGCCAATTTCGGCGGCGCGCCACCCGTGCCGGGGCAGCGGCGCTTCATCAACTCCGTCGACGGCTTCGCCGCGCTGATGGAGAAGTGCCGCGCGCTCGTCGCGCCGCTGGATGACGCGTCCATCGGCGTCGCGCCGCATTCGTTGCGCGCGGTGACGCCGGAGGAACTGGAAGCGGTCGTGCTGCTCGCGCAAGGCGGTCCGATCCATATCCATGCGGCGGAACAGACAAAGGAAGTGGAGGACAGCATCGCATGGTCCGGCGCGCGTCCGGTCGAATGGCTGCTCGACAATGCCAATCTCGACGCGCGCTGGTGTCTCGTGCACGCCACGCACATGACGCGCGAGGAGACCGAGCGCCTGGCGCGCTCCGGCGCCGTCGCCGGGCTGTGCCCGATCACCGAAGCCAATCTGGGCGACGGTGTGTTCCCGGCGGAGATATTCCTCGACGCCGGCGGCCGCTTCGGCATCGGCACGGACTCCAATGTGCTGATCGGCGCGGCGAGCGAGTTGCGCGCGCTGGAATACGCCCAGCGCCTCGCCCATCGCGCCCGCAACCTGATCCCGCGCGAGGCCGGCCGCTCCACCGGCCGCGACCTGTTCGATGGCGCTCTCATCGGCGGCGCGCAGGTGCTGGGGCAAAGCGCGCCCGGCATCGCCGATGGCGGGGCGGCCGATCTGGTCAGTCTCGATGCCCGCCACCCCTCGCTCATCGGCCGCGGCGGCGACGCCATCCTCGACAGCTGGATCTTCGCCGGCGCCCCCGTCGATTGCGTCTGGCGCCACGGCCGCAAACTGGTCTGCGGCGGGCGGCACCACCGCCGGGACGCAGCGGAAGTCCGGTATCGGGCATCCATGGCGCGTATTCTGGCGTGATTCTCCCTCCACGTGGCTGAGGGAACCCATCCGAATCGATGCATGGTGCGTTTACGCGTCGGGGAAGGGGCCCCGCCTTCATGCTAAGACGTCCCGTATGGTGAGGAATTTCCAGGCCCACGCGCCGGTGGAGAACCCGGCGAAGGTGCGACTCGAGAAGCGCCAGGGGAAAGTGCGCCTGATCGCCGAGGGCGACTGGATCACGGCGGAAGTCTCGCGCCTGGACGGCGAGCTGCATGCGCTCGATTTCGGCTCGGCCGGCGAGGCGGAGATCGACGGCAGCGGGCTGACGGCGCTGGACAGTGCGGGCGCGTGGCTGCTGCTGCGCTCCAAGCGCGAATTCGAGGACGCGGGCGTGAAGGTCACGTCCTTCGACATGCCCGACCGCTACAAACCGCTGCTCGATACGATG
>DATATK010000138.1:0-2832 GCA_036268825.1 Rhizomicrobium sp.
GCGCGATGTCCGCTTCCAAGGGTGAAGCAGACTTCTGCAAGCGACTCCGGGATATCGCCTTTTGACCCGTTGTGGAAGTCGAGGCTGCTTGCCCCCGGCTGTCGCAAAACTACCCGATGTCGCTAAACATATATTGCACTAAACCGCTACGCGGTAGGGAAGAGGCGGGGCGTGTTCTCAAGCCTTCAGCCGGGCTCCATGCCTTTCGCCTTGATGACTGCCGCCGCCTCCGGCGTCCGCAGGAAGTCGATCAAGGCCTTCCCTGCTGCGGCTTCTTTGGCGCTGATCATGACGGCGGCAGTAAAGACGAGGCTGTTCTGCAAATCGCCCGGTAGCGGGCCGACGACATCGATGCCGGGTAACGGCATCAATTCTTGAATGAGATTGATCCCAATGTCGGCTTGGCCATTGGCAACCACGGAAGCAGCCGCACGGGCATTGGCGTGAAGAACGGTCTTGGATTTCATCTCCGCCGCGATGCCTAAGCGATCAAGCACCTTCACAAAATGAACTCCGCTGGTGCCGCCGGTGGCCGGATCGAGATAAGTGATCGACTTGGCAGCGAGCAGAGCATGCTTCAGCGCCGCTGGCGTCGAGATATCCGGCTTTGATGCACCCTTGCGCACGATCACGCCGATGCCGGCCCGGGCGAGCACGGCCACAGTGCTGGGATTCGCTTTGGCGTCTTTTACTAGGCGATCGATGCCTTGTCGTGGGATCGCGACTACATCGGCGGTTTCGCCGTCCTGGACGCGCTTGACTATTACTCCAAGCGTCCCGAACTCAATTAAAAGCCTGTGACCAGTTGTGCGCTCGAACTTCGGTCCGAGTTCCTCAATGACCTCTCTCATCCCGTTGGCGCTCAATACCTTGATCTCGGTTTTGTCAGCAGTGGCCGGTTGCGCCAAGACGACAAGGACTGCGACCGCTGCCGAGATCATTCCGGTTGCGTGTCTCATGGCGTCCTCGAACATTCTCTCAATCGCGGGCGACGAGACTACCAACAGAGGGAACGCCGGAATATGGCCAACAGAGCCATTCTCCCCGGAGACCGGGCTGTCTTGCCTCCGTCGCCTGCGGGTCGCTTCGCAAGCTTGACCTCAGCGTCGAGGGACCAGGACATACGACTTCGCCGCCCGCGCCGCTCGTCCGTCGGTGCCATCCGCGTCCATCGCATTCCGGCCCGCGTTCGTGACCACCCCCCCCTGTGGGTCGGGCCGGGCTGGAACAAAGCAGGAACATGAGCCTGTCGCCACATCAGCGAATTCGTTAAAACAGAAATCCTGCGGACTGATCCGAACCTTTGGCGTGGAATCCAGATCGCCATTGTAAACCGCCAGGCCAACCCTGGCCATCGCGCAAGCAGCATCCCGGAGTTGCTCATCTTGCCGCGATGGCTCCCGCGTTCCATACAGCACAGATGACCGCTCCGCTCCTGGGCCGCAGCCTCAACCGCCTCGAAGACGAGCGCTTCCTGCGCGGGCGCGGGCGCTACATTGCCGATCTCCCCGTGCCTGGCGCGCTTCACGGCGCGGTGGCGCGTTCGCCGCATGCGCATGCGCGCATTGCCGCCGTTGTTATCGACAAGGCGCAGCGGTTGCCGGGCGTTGTGGCGGTGTTCATCGCCGCGGATCTCGCCGCTGATAATATTGGGCCGCTGCCTTGCGCCGTGGCCAACATCCCGATGGCGACGCCGCTGCTCGTGCCGCCCTGTCACGCGCTGGCGCGCGACATCGTGCGCTATGTCGGTGAACCCGTCGTGTTCGTGGTGGCGGAAAGCGTTGAGGCCGCGCGCGACGCGGCGGAGGCCGTGGTCGTCGATTACGCGCCACTCACGCCCGTCATCTCGCTGGCGGATGCCGTCCTGCCAGGAAGCCCGTCGGTCTGGCCTGACGCGCCTGATAACGTCGCGTTTGTCTTCCAGCGCGGCGAGTCTGCGCCTGTCGAAGCCGCGATCCGCGATGCCGCCCATGTCGTCACGTGCGAGCTGGTCAACAATCGGGTGGTGGCGGCGTCGCTGGAGACGCGCGGCGCGCTCGGCGAGTTCGACGCTGCAAGCGGCCGGCTGCATCTGACGGCGTCGGCCGCCGGTGCGCACGCGATCCGCGACCTGCTCGCCGGCTCGGTCTTCCACATCCCGCGCGAAAACTTGCGCGTCAGCATTCCCGATGTCGGCGGCGGCTTCGGCATGAAGAACGTGCTGTATCCGGAATGGGTGCTGGTGCTGTGGGCGGCGCGGCGGCTGCGCCGGCCGGTTCTGTGGATCGGCGATCGCAGCGAAGAATTCCTCGCCTCCGTGCATGGCCGCGACAGCCGCGTGCGCGCGCGGCTTGCGCTCGATCGCGACGGCAAATTCCTGGCGCTTTGGGCGGACGTGCTCGCTGACATGGGCGCCTACATCTCGACGGTGGCGCCTGTCGTGCCGACCATGGCGATGGGCAGTGCGATGGGCGGCGTCTACGATATTCCGCTGATCGCGTTTCGCACGCGCGGCGTCTTCACCAACACCACGCCGGTCGACGCCTATCGCGGCGCCGGCAAACCCGAAGCGAACTATCTGATCGAGCGATTGATCGACATCGCGGCCGATCAGCTCGGGAGGGATGCGCTAAAACTCCGGCGCAAGAACATCTTCCGCCGCTTTCCGCATCGCTCGGCGATGGGACTATCGGTCGAGCAGGGTAGTTTTGCGCATGGTATTGATCGCGCGCGCGAAATGGCCGAGGGCTTCGAGGCACGGCAGCGGGCTTCGCGCAAACGGGGCAGGCTGCGCGGCGTGGGCCATGCCTGTTTTCTGGAAACCGCGCGCGGCCAGCCCAACGAGGTGGCGGA
>DATATK010000139.1:0-11334 GCA_036268825.1 Rhizomicrobium sp.
CCTCAACATGGTCCTGCTGATGGCCGCGCTGACCCTGTTCGGCGCCACGCTGACCCTGCCGGGCATCGCCGGCATCGTGCTCACCATGGGCATGGCGGTCGACGCCAACGTGCTGATCTATGAGCGAATCCGCGAGGAGCAGCGCAACGGCCGCAGCATGCTGGCCTCCATCGACCAGGGCTTCCAGCGGGCGCGCGCCACCATCTTCGACGCCAACATGACCCATCTGATCGCCTCCGCCATCCTGTTCGAGCTAGGCTCGGGCCCGGTGCGCGGCTTCGCGGTCACCCTGGGCGTCGGCATCATCACCTCCTTCTTCACGGCGGTGATGGTCACGCGGCTGATCGTGGTCCTGTGGCTGCAATGGGCCAGGCCGCGGACTTTGTCGATCTAATCCCGCACGGAAAATACGGCTGAATCCTGCGAAAAATTGGGTAAACTGCGGGCCAGACTCAAATAACAGGGGAGGCCCCGCGCCATGGCTGCGTTTTTTTCCAACCTCAGGAACACCGTCATCGCCGGTGTCGTGCTCACGCTCATCGTGATCGGCCTGTTCATCAAGCTGCAGGGACCCGATCTCAGCTGGGATGCGTTCGGCTTCGCGCTGCTGCGCTGGGCGCACGTCATCTGCGGCGTGATGTGGATCGGCCTGCTCTGGTATTTCAACTTCGTCTCCACGCCGACGACGCCGCAAATCCCCGCCGAACTGCGCCCCGCGCTCGGCAAGTACATCACGCCGGCGGCGCTGTTCTGGTTCCGCTGGAGCGCGATGGGCACGCTCGTGTTCGGCATCCTCCTCGCCGGCGCCAAGCAATATCTGCTGCCCGCCTACACGCTGGGTGCATCCGAAGCCTTCGCCGACACCAGCCACATCATCATCGGCATCGGCATGTGGCTGGGCACGATCATGTGGTTCAACGTCTGGTTCATCATCTGGCCGAACCAGCAGAAGGCGCTGAACATCGCCGGCAAATATCCCGACCTCTCGGCGGAGGTGAAGGCCGCGTCGGCCAGGACCGCTGGCATGTTCAGCCGCATCAACACCATGCTGTCGATCCCGCTGCTGCTCTGCATGGTGGGCGCGACGCATTTCTTCTCGGGCTGATCCGGCGATTTCCGATTCCGCCAGCCTTGCGGTTTGCGAAGGGATCGTGCGCGAGCACGATCCCGACCGCTTCCTGTCCGCGCTCTTCGCCCCCGCCGCGCAACGCGCCGCGCTCTTTACGCTCTACGCCTTCAACCACGAGATCGCGCGCGTCGGCGAGGCCGTCACCCAGCCGATGCTGGGCGAAATCCGTTTGCAATGGTGGCGCGAAACCCTCGAACAGGCCCGCGACGGCAAACCCCGCGATCACGACATCGCCCGCGCGCTGGCCAAGCTCTTCGCGCGCGCCGATCTGCCCGATGCGCCTTTCGAGGCGATGCTCGGCGCCCGCGTCTTCGACTCGACGCCCGACGGCTTCGACACGCTGGCTGCGTTGGAGACATACGGAGACGCCACCTCCGGCAATTTGATGCGTCTGGCCGCCCTGGTGCTCGATGCCGAGCCGCACGACGCGCTCGCCCGTGAGGCGGGCATCGCCTACGCCCTCGCCGGAGTGCTGCGCGCGATTCCGTTCCATGCCGCGCGCCGCAAACTGTTCCTGCCGCGCGACCTGCTATCGGCTGAGAACGTCACGCCGGAGGATGTCTTCGCGGGGCGCGTCAGCGCGGGATTGAAAGCGGTTATCGGCGTCATCGCGGCGCGGGCGCGCGACCATCTGAAAGCGGCGCGCGCGCTGCCCAAGCCGAAACGCGCGTTGGCCGCGTTCCTGCCGGCGGCGGTCGTGCCGGCCTATCTGAAGATCGCCCTGCGCCCCCGCTTCGATCCGTTCCGCGACGCAGCGGATGTCCCGCTCTATCGCCGCCAGCTCGCGATGCTGCGGGCGAGCGTTCGCGGCCAAGTCTAATTATTCTGCCGCGACGCGCGTGCCGAGCCAGGTTTCGAGATCGGCGATCGCGCGATGCGCCATCGCTTTCTTGCGATCCTTGCCGCGCGCTCCGGCCAGTTCCGGGAACAGCCCGAAATTGACGTTCATCGGCTGGAAGGTCTTCTCGTCCGCGCCTTTGGTGATATGCGCGAGCAGCGCGCCGAGCGCCGTGGTCGCGGGCGGCGCGGCGGCGTTTTCTCCCGCGGCGAACCGTCCCGCGAGCAAGCCCATCGCGGCGCTCTCGACATAGCCCTCGACGCCGGTGATCTGCCCCGCGAACCGCAGGCGCGGATCGCGCTTGAGGCGCAGTTCGCCGTCGAGCAGGCGCGGCGAATTGATGAAGGTATTGCGATGCAGCCCGCCGAGCCTTGCGAACTGCGCGTTCTCAAGCCCCGGTATCATGCGGAAGACGCGCGTCTGCTCGCCATGTTTCAGCTTGGTCTGGAAGCCGACCATGTTCCATAGCGTGCCCAGCGCATTGTCCTGGCGCAATTGCACCACGGCGTATGGCCGCCGCCCGGTACGCGTATCGCAAAGGCCAACCGGCTTCATCGGCCCGAAGCGCAGCGTCTCCGCGCCGCGCTCCGCCATCACCTCGATGGGCAGGCAACCTTCGAAATAGGGCGTGGATTTTTCCCATTCCTTGAAGTCTGCCTTCTCGCCTTCGATCAGCGCGGCGATGAAGGCGCGGTATTGCGGCTCGTCCATCGGGCAGTTGATGTAGTCCGCGCCGTCGCCCTTGTCATAGCGCGACTGCATCCACGCCACCGACATGTCGATGGATTCGTGATGCACGATGGGTGCGATGGCGTCGAAGAACGACAGCGCGTCCTCGCCGGACAATGCGCGGATCGCCTCGGCCAGAGCGGGCGAGGTGAGCGGCCCGGTGGCGATGATGACCGAGCGCCATTCCTGCGGCGGGAGCCCTGCGACTTCCTCGCGGCGGATTGCGATGCGCGGATGGCCTTCCAGCGCGCGCGTGATCGCGGCGGAGAAGCCATGCCGGTCCACGGCCAGCGCGCCGCCCGCAGGCAGCTTGTGCGCATCGGCCGCGCGCATGACGAGCGATCCGGCGCGGCGCATCTCCTCATGCAGCAGCCCGACCGCGTTGTTCTCCCAATCGTCCGAGCGCAGCGAATTGGAGCAGACAAGTTCCGCCAGCCCGTCGGTCTGGTGCGCATCCGTCCCGCGCACGGGCCGCATCTCATGCAGCACGACCTGCGCCCCGGCCTCAGCCGCAGCCCAAGCCGCTTCGCTCCCCGCGAGGCCGCCGCCGATGATGTGGATGGGTTCGTTCAAGCCTTTGATTCCATTTGTGCTATTCGCTTTTCCAGAACTGCTCGTCCCGTCCCGGCTGGTATTCGAACTCGAGTTTGGGGGGACAAGGCTCGGTCTCTTTCTCATATCCCGTATCGGACGCAAATAGCCGATACAGTTCCGAACAGAGATGCAATGCAAGGTTGTTAGGTTAGGGCCCGCATCTTGACATCAAGGCATCAAATCGTTGATGCTTTGATGCATGAATATGAGAACGACCCTTACGATCGATGCCGACAACGCCGTCAGGATTAAGCGTCTGCGCAAGGAGCGCGACGCCAGCCTGAAAACGGTCGTGAACGAACTCATCCGTCGTGCTCTCGATGACATCGAGACGCCGGGGGAAAGGCGCAAGCCTTTTAAAACCAAGGCCGTGGATTTGGGCAAACCACTTTTCAACGGTCCCCAAGAACTGAAAGAATTGATTGCGCGTCTTGACGAAGAAGAGGACTTGCGCAGGCTTGGCTTCAAGTGATCCTCGTCGACACAAACCTGTTGCTTTATGCCCACGCGCGTGGAGCGGCGGAACATGATCGAGCTAGTCGGTGGTTTGTGCAGCAACTGAAAAGCGGCGGGCGCGTTGGGCTGCCTTGGCATAGTCTGCTGGGATTTGCTCGCGTCGCTTCCAATCCGAGGGCGTTCACGGGTGCAATATCGGTCGCGGAAGCTTGGCGACAGATTCGCCAATGGCTGAGCATCGACACGGTTTGGATTCCGCTTCCCACACCCCGCCACGCCGAAGTCCTGGACGAACTTTTCACGACAACCGGGATAACGACCCGTGCGGTGATGGATATCCATCTCGCGGCGCTCGCAATGGAACACGGCCTGACCCTATGTAGCGCCGATATCGGTTTCGCCCGCTACGGAAACTTGCGCTGGTTCAACCCCCTCGCCTGATCAACCCCAGACCTTTGCGTGGCGATCTCTCCACGGCTGCGCTTCTTCGAGTTGCGCCGCGATCCGGTAGAGCGTTGCCTCGTCCGCGATGCGGCTGGTGAACATCATGCCGATGGGCAGGCCGTCGCTCGACATGCCTAGCGGCAGCGACAGCGAGGGCTGGCCGGTCATGTTGAAGGGCGGGGTGTAGCCGAAGACGAAGGACTGACGGCGGTTGAATTCCTTCGGGTCCAGGTTCACCGGATCGAGATGGCCGATCCGGGGCGGCGGGGCGAGCGTGACGGGCGAGAGCAGCACGTCGAAATCGCGCCACAGCGCCAAAACCTGGCGGCAGCCGATGCGCAAATTCTGCATGCCTTCGCCGATCTGCGAGGCGGTGAGCTTGCGGCTGCCCTTGTAGCTGACCCAGGCGAGCGTCTCCATGTCTTCCGGCGTCGGCTCGCGGCCGAGCACGCGCGTCCAATCGTCGATCGAGGCGGCGAACATTGCGCCCGACACCGCGCCTTGCGCGCGATAGAGCTTCTTCCAGTCGACATCGAACTTGGTCTTCTCGATCATCGTGTGGCCGAGTTCGCCCAGCAGTTTCACGGTCGCGTCGAACACCGCCTGCACGTCGGCGGTCGGATGCGCTTCGGGGCGCGGCGCTCCGGTGGAGAAGGCGATGCGCAATTTGCCGGGCGGTGTCTGGATCTCTTCCATATAGGGCCGCGTTTTGGGCACAGGCGGATAGCGCGCGTCGTCTTCCGGCGTGCCGGTCCAGTCGAGCATCGCGGCGCTGTCGCGCACGCTGCGGGTCAGCACATGATCGACGACGAAGCCGTGCGCGCGGTTGCGGTCGTCCGGGCCGCCGGGATTGCGGTTCTGCGTCGGCTTCATGCCGACAAGGCCGGTCTGCGCCGCGGGGATGCGGATCGAGCCGAGCCCGTCGCTGCCATGCGCCATCGGCACCATGCCGCTCGCCACCGCAGACGCCGCGCCGCCGGACGATCCGCCCGAGCTGTGATCGGGATTCCACGGATTGCGGCAAATGCCCAGATGGCGGCCTTCCGTCGTGCCGGGAATGCCGAACTCGGGCGTGTTCGTCTTGCCGACCAGCACGACACCCGATGCGCGATAGCGCTTGGTGAGTTCGCCGTCGTCCGGCGAGACGTAGCCTTTGAGATAGGCCGAGCCGTTGGTCATCGGCCAGTTCTTCACCGGCAGGTTGATGTCCTTGATCAGGAACGGCACGCCCTTGAACGGCCCGTCCGGCAGCTTGCCCTTCGCGGTTTCGCGCGCCTCGTCATAGGCCTTGTAGACGACGGCGTTGAGCGTGGGATTGTGGCGCTCGATGCGTTCGATGGCGGCATCCACCAGTTCGAGCGGCGAGACGTCCTTGCGGCGCACCAGATGGGCGAGGCCGGTGGCGTCGTAAGCGTCGTAATCGGCGAAAGCCATGGCGGTCATCCTTCGAGTGCGGGTGTCTTCGAAATCCAGGGCTGGGCCTGCTCCAACTGCGCGGCCAGCTGCAACAGCAGCATCTCGCCGCCGTTGCGCGCCACGAATTGCACGCCGAGCGGCAGGCCGGATTTGCTCCAGTTCAGCGGCACGTTGATGCCAGGCTGGCCGGTCGCGTTCTGGATGGCGGTGAACGGCACATAGCCGATGATCGGCGCGAACGCCTTTTGCAGATTCCGCTCGTCCACGTCGACCACGCCCAGTTTCAGCGGCGGCGAATCCAGCGTGGCGCAGAGCCACAGGTCATAGGTCTCGTGGAATTTCGCGGCGATGCGAGCGCAGCGGAACAGGAATTGCTGCGCCGTCATCAGATCGACGGCGCTCACCGCCTTGCCGGCCTCGTAGAGCGAGAGCGTCAATCCTTCGACGTTGTCCAGCGACGGCGCGATATTCTGCATCTGCGCCAAACGCGAAACGCCCAGCGCCGTGTTCGCGGCCCACAGCGTCATGAAGGCGGACGTGATCTGCACGGAATCGATTGGCGGCGCGGCTTCCTCGACCGTGTGGCCGAGTTCTTCGCAGAGCCTGGCGGTCTTGCGCACGGCATCGGTCACTTCGGGATCGTGCGGCGTGCCGTCCAGGCGCTTGAACGAGACGGCGATGCGCAAGCGCCTGGGTGCGCGCGCGATGGCGTCGAGATAGGAGCCTTCGGCCGGCGGCGCGAAATAAGGATCGCCGTAATCGAGTGGCGACAGGATATCGAGTATCGCCGCCGTGTCGCGCACGCTGCGGGACACGACGTTATCGACGCTGAGGCCGCTGGTGGAATCGGCCATGTCGGGGCCCTGGCTGATGCGCCCGCGCGAGACCTTGAGGCCGACGAGACCGCAGCACGATGCCGGGATGCGGATCGATCCGCCGCCGTCCGTCGCATGGGCGAGCGGCACGATGCGCGCGCCGACCGCGGCGGCCGAGCCGCCGGAGGAGCCGCCGGGAGAATGGGCGAGGTTCCACGGGTTATGCGCGGCGCCGTAGAGTTTGGATTCCGTCGTCGGCAGGATGCCGAACTCCGGCACGTTCGTCTTGCCGAGCGGAATGAGCCCCGCCTGCCGGAAGCGCGCGACCAGCGTGGAATCGTAGGTCGCGGGGATCGGCGGATTGAGGCGCGAGCCGTTGCGCGTCGGCATGCCGGTGGCGCCGCCCCGCATGTCCTTCAGCAGCGTCGGCACGCCGGCGAAGGCGCTGCCCTCGGGCACCGCTCTGGCGGCCTCGCGGGCGCGGTCGTAGGCCTTGAAGACGATGGCGTTCAGCGCCGGATTGAGCTTTTCGGCCCGGGCGATGGCCTCATCGACCAGCTCCAGCGGGGTGACATCCTTGTTCGCCACCAAAGCGGCGAGCGCCAAGCCGTCACAATCGGGATATTCGGCAATCGCCATGGTGAACCCTGCTTTTTTCCGACCTTAGCCTCGGGCTGATACTCTGTCACGGCGGCCGCCTAGAAGCGGCGGGGCGACATGACTAGAGTGCGGTGCGGGATGGCTTGGGGGGATGCACATGAGGATGCCGGTGGGAGATACGATCGAGGGCGCGTTCAGTTTCACGTTTCGGAGCTTTCTGTCGGTGATCGGGACGGTGTGGTTTCCGTTTCTGGTCGCTGGCGCGATCATTGGTGGAGCGGCCTATCTGCTGCATCCAGACTGGAACGCGTTCTTCGCGCCGAAAAACGATCCGGCCGCGACGCTCGCCGCGCTCAAGGCGTTCGGCGGTCTTTATGCGCTCGGCTGGCTGGTCATGCTGGTCACCTACGCCATGGTCCGCGTCGGGCTGATGCGCAAGGCGCTTGGGCTGCATGAGGGGCCGGTGTTCATCTTCTACTCGCTGGGCCCGGCCGTGTGGCGGCTGATCGGCGCCTATATCCTGCTCTCGCTGATTTTCGTGGTCTTGGTCAGCCTCGACGTCCTGGGGTGCATGGCGCTCGTGGCGATGTCGAGCTCGGCGATTCCGGCGCCGTGGAGTTATCTGGCCGACGCCGTCATCATTGTCGCGGCGGTCGTCGCGCCGGTCTACGTGGTGGCGCGCATGGTCTTCTTCGTTCCCGCCGTGGTGGTGGCCGAGGAACGCATCGGCATCGGCCGGTCGTGGGAACTGGGCGGATCCAATGTGTTACGGATCATCCTCGTCATGCTTACGCTCGTCATCTGCGTGAATTTCGTGTTCGGGATCGCCTCGATGTTCTTCATGCCGCAATTTCCGGTCTTCTCGGCGCATCTGGATCCGCAGGTCATCGCCAAATGGGAGTTCGGACAGTTCCGCAACCCCGCCCTCATCGTCATCTTCATTCTCCAGGGCATCTTCCTCAGTGCGTTGAACACCGGCGCGCAGGCGAGCGCCTATCGCGCCGTCACCTCCGCGGAAGGACCCGCTTCGTGAACAAAATTCCCGTCGGCGATACGATTGCGCATGCCTACAAGTTCACCTTCGAAAATCTCGGCGCGATCATCGGATTGATCTGGCTGCCCACCATCCTGAACGCGGTTGGGACGTTTTTCGCCCAGACCTATTACAGCGCGACGGTCACGGCGGCGATGATGCAAACCCGGCCGGCCGAAGCCGGGCAAGCGGCGCTTTCCATGATCGCCTGGTCGCTGCTGTCGCTGCTCCTGACCGCGATCATCGTCGGCGCGGTCACGCGGCAGGCGCTGGGTTTGCGCAAAGGCCCGGCCTTCATTCACTTCTCGCTGGGCCAGCAGGAGTTTCGCATCTTCGGCGCGGAGCTGGCTTTGGGCGCGATCCTCGCCTTGTTCGTGATGTTCTATTTCATAGGCGTCGTCACGCTGGCGGGCCTGGCGATGAAGTCGGCCGCGCGACCGCTCGCGATCGTCGCGGTATTGGCGGCCTTGGGAGGCGGGTGCGCGATATTCTACGTGATGGTGCGGCTCAGCTTCCTGTTGTTCCCCGCCACGGTTGCGGAGAACAAGCTCGGCCTGTCGCGCAGCTGGACGCTGACGCGGGGGAACTTCTGGCGCATCGTCGCGATCGGCCTGGCGACGGTCGGGCCGCTCGTCGTGGTCGTGCTCGTCGGGGAATATGTGATCCTGGGCCCGGGCTATTTCCAGCTGCTCTTTTCGGCCGTCAGCGCCGATGCCGCGACCCAGGCGAAGATGTCCGACATGCAGTCCAGCATGATGTCGGCGCATATGCCGGCAATATTGGGGCTTTCGCTCCTGATGGCGCCGTTCAATGCGGGCCTCGCGCTGGGCGCGGCATCGTTCGCCTATCGCGTGGTCACGCCGGCGAAACCCGTGCTTTAGGATTTCGCCAGCCGGCTCGCGCCGCGGCTGTAGACGAGATAGACGACGAGCCCGATGCCGTTCCACACCAGGAACGCGGTTTGCGTGAACGCCGGCAACCCGACCGCGAACAGATAGAGGCATCCCAGCACGCAGACCGGCCCGACGATCCAGGGCAGTGGCGTGCGGAAGACGCGCGGCCGGGCCGGATCGCGCACGCGCAGGACCAGCATGCAGACCGCCACCGCGATGAAGGCGCAGAGCGTGCCGGCGTTGGCGAGCTCCACGATCCGGCCGAGATTGAGCGTGGCGGCGAGAATCGCGACCACCGCGCCGGTGATCGCCGTCATCAGCACCGGCGTGCCGCGCGTCTTGTGGACGGCGGCCAGCCGCTGCGGCAGCAGCCCGTCGCGCGCCATCACGAAGAAAATGCGGCTCTGGCCGTACATCAGGACCAGGATCACGCTGGGGATCGCGATGACGACGGCGGCGGCGATGATCTGCGCCCCCAGCGGATGCTGCAGGATGCTCAGGATGTGGACCAGCGGCGCCTCATCCATGCTGCCGGAGAACAGGCGGAACGGCAGCGCGCCGACCGCGACGGCCGCGACGATCATGTAGATCGTGGTGCACAGCGCCATCGAGCCGACGATGCCGATGATGAGATTGCGGCCCGGATTCTTCGTCTCCTCCGCCGCCGTCGATACGGTGTCGAAGCCGTAGAACGCGAAGAACACGATGGCGGCGGCGCCCAGCGCGCCGAGATTGCGGCCGTGCCCGTCCGGCGTCGCGCCGTAGCCGAAGGGCGCGAAGGGATGGAAATTCGCGCCGTTGAACGCCTGCACCGCCAGCACCACGAACAATACCAGCGCCGCAAGCTTGATGAGGACGAGGACGATGTTGAGCGTCGCGCTTTCCCGTGTGCCCAGCACCAGCAGCAGCGTGACGAAGCCCGCGATGAACACGGCGGGCAGGTTGATCAACCCGCCGTCCATCACCCCGTGCAGCAACTGCGGCGGCACATGCCAGCCCGCGGCCAGGACGAACGAGGTGAAATGCCCCGCCCAGCCGACCGCCACCGCGGCCGCCGCAACGGTGTATTCCAGGATCAGGCTCCAGCCCACGATCCAGGCGAGGAGTTCTCCCAGTACCGCGTAGCTGTAGGTATAGGCGCTGCCCGCCGCGGGGATCAGCGTGGACATCTCCGCGTAGCACAGCGCCGCGCAGGCGCAGAGCACGCCGCAGATTCCGAAGGAGACGAGCACGGCCGGCCCCGCCAGTCCCGCGCCGATGCCGGTCAGCGTATAGATGCCGGTGCCCACGATGGCGCCGACGCCCATGGCGATGAGGTGCGGCCAGCCCAGCGTGGCCTTGAGGCGCTGCCCGCCATGCTCGGCGATATCGACAGATTTGCGGCGGTTCCAGAAAGCCATGCGAATCCCCCTCGTCACGGTGGACATCCTTACAGGCTTCCGGCGCATCCGGGAATGGCGGCTGCCGGCGCGCTTCTTTCTGCAACCGCCCATGCTAGGCTGGCGAAGCTGGAACCGGAGAGACGATCATGGCGCGGCCCGCGAACACGGAATTCGAATTCGGCGGCATCAATCACCTGGCGCTGGTCTGCAAGGACATGGCGCGCACGGTCGATTTCTATTCCGGCGTGCTCGGCATGCCGCTGATCAAGACCATCGAGCTGCCGGGCGGCATGGGCCAGCATTTCTTCTTCGACATCGGCAATGGCGACAGCCTTGCCTTCTTCTGGTTCGCCAACGCGCCGCAAGCGCAGCCGGGCGTGGCGTCGGCCGCGGTCGGCATGCTGCCGGGCCCGTCCGCGCACGGCTCGATGAACCATGTCGCCATCAACGTGCCCGCCGGCCGGATAGACGAGTATTACGACAAGCTCACCGCCAAGGGCGTCAAAGCGAGCCGCGTGATCAGCCACGACGATTCTCCGATGCAGGCGAGCATCGACATCACGCCAACGACCTTCGTCCGCTCGATCTATTTCTACGACCCCGACGGCATCGCGCTCGAATTCGCCGCCTGGACCCGCGAACTCCCCCGCGAAGGCGACGTGACGCATGAGCCTGCGAGGGCGGCGAGGGTACGCGAATTGGTGGAGTAGGCCGGTTCTCCGATTTTCATTCTCTTGCTCTCGCTCTTATTTTTGTTCGTCATGGCCGGGCGTGTCCCACGGCTGTCCGGTTTAAATTTGTAGACAAGGCGCATGGCGTTGATTCTTCTGTGTTCCAAGCGTTTGGCGACGTTTTGGACAGGGAGGCGAGCAACACCATGCGGCATGACAATAGCGTTCTGCACCAGATCTTGCAGCACATTCCCTGGTCGCGGTTTGAGGCGCTTGTAGAGGAGCATCGGGCCGACAAGCACGTGCGGCGGCTTTCGACCAAGAGCCAGCTTGT
>DATATK010000140.1:0-21318 GCA_036268825.1 Rhizomicrobium sp.
CCTTCGGCGAGATGGCGCACGAGATCGTCGCGCGAGCCGATCGGGCCGCCGGCCGATTGCGGGATGGACATGCGCCTCCTCCAGGCAACCGTTCGGGGCATTCCCCCTTCGGCTTTGTGTAAATCCTGAACCGGCGGTTCAGTTTTCGGTTATGTAGTCGTGCGCCTCGGAACCGGCAAGGCAATGCCCGAAAAGAGCCGCCGAATTCTACACCGCGTATTCGTTTTTCAGTTTTTCAATTTTCGCGTCCAGCCCTTCTCGCCCAGTCAAACCACACAATCGCCCATTATGTTCCCTAAATGTTCCAATGTCAAGACGGCCACCGCCGGAAAAATGCAGCTCCGCGTGTCGGAGCAAGCGAGGATTTCCTCGCGCGCCACAAATTTGGAAACAGGCAAAGCACGCTCCAATTTCCTCCGCCGCTTTGCGGGGCAGATGGATCATCGCCGCGCCGCGGCGATGAGACGGAGGGGGAGACGGAGGACTATCCGTCACTGTTCCTCACACCCCTCCACCACTTCGTGGTCCCCCTCCCCCGCACCAGCGGGGGAGGAAAAACACAAAACGCCCTAGCCGCGCGTGCCGGTGAAGGGGAACGAGCCGAAGCTGCCGGCCTTCACGTTGCCCGACATGTTGTCGCCTTCGTAGGTGCCGGCGAATTCGAGCGTCATCGGGAACGGCGTGGTGATGGCGATCTTCCACGAGAACGCGTTGCCGTCGATCTTGCCGTCCGTGATGGCCTGCGCGCCGCCCTGGCCCGAGCCGGAGCCGGTCAGCGTGTTGCCGTCGGCCTTCAAGGTGAGTTCCGATTTCTGGGCGCCCATGGGCGAATTCACAACCACATTCCACTTGCCGTCGATCGACATATTCTGTCCTCCTGGGTGATGAGGCGGGCATCTAAAAGACTCTGACCCGGGCACGCAAGTTGCTTCCTTCACCAATCGCCAGAAAGCGCCTGCCAGACGGAAAGCGCGGCCAACGCGGCGGTGTCCGCCCGCAGGATACGTTGCCCCAGCGTCAACGGTGTGACGAACGGTACGGCCCGGAGCCGTTCACGCTCGGCCGGATCGAACCCGCCTTCCGGCCCGGTGAGGATCGCGCATGCGGTGCCCCTCGCGCCCGCAACCGCCTCCGCGACAGGCCGCCCCTCGCCGCCCTCGTCGCAGAAGAACAGGCGGCGTTCCGTGGGCCAGTTCGTCAGCAGCTTTTCCAGCGTCACCGGCTCGCGAACCTCCGGCACGGTCAGCCGCCCCGACTGCTCCGCCGCTTCGATGGCGTTCGCCCGCATCCGATCCGCGTTGACGCGGCTGACGATGGTGCGCCGCGTGAACACCGGCGCCAGCGCGCGCACGCCCAGCTCCGTCGCCTTCTGCACGACATAGTCGGCGGGCGTCTTCTTGATCGGCGCGAAGCACAGCCAGATATCGGGCGTGATGTTTTGCGCGGCGATGCGCTTCTCGCAAACCATCGCGCAGGATCGCTTCGCGACATCCGCGATCCGCGCCAGCCACTCCCCGTCGCGCCCGTTGAACAGTGAAATGCGATCACCGGACTTCGCGCGCATCACGTGCAGCAGATAATGCGCCTGCCCTTCATCCGGCACGACGCGCACAGCATCGCCGAGCGAAGCCTCCACATAGAGCCGCACCTTGCCGCCGGGTTCGGTGAGTTCAGGCACGATCACCTGCGCTTTTTCATAAGCTTCTTCTCTGGAAGCTCATCGCCTTTCATCGGCGGCTTTCCGACGCCGGTACGGCGCAGGATCGCAAGCGCCTTGGGCACATCGGCGCGTGCCGCCCTTTCCGCGAAATAGCTCTGCGTCCGCAGCGCAGACAACTTCTCCGCAACCGCGACGTTGATGAACTGATTGAGCGCGACGCCCTCGGTCTGCGCCAGCTTGCGCGCCTCGTCCAGCAGGGACGGTTGCAGCCGCAACGCAAAATTGCTCTTCCTCATATTGCCTTCCTCATTTCTTTCAGCGCCTCTCCGGGCAACCATACCGCGATGCCAAACTGTTGCGTCGCGATGCGAAAATCCCGCCGGTTGAACGTTACAATCGCGTCGGCACCGCCGTTTGCGGCCGTTTCAAGAACCATGTCGTCATCCGCGTCGCGCAGCATAGGGCGCCAACGAAATGCCAGATGCACCGGAGTACCAACTTCCGCAAAAGCGTCGAGCAGCACCCCAACGTCTACCGCCGTGAGATTCGCCTGCTCGAGATGCTCGCGCCGCGACAAGACCGCTTCATATTCGATCAATAGAGGGACCGAAATCAGAAGCCCGATATCGCGTTCCAACGCAGCCGCCACAAGCCTGCGCGACGCACCAGCATCGCTGCGAAGCGCCGCCACGATAACGATCGTGTCGAAAACCAGTTTCACCCAGGTATATTGCAATATCATATGCGATATTGCAATACTTTCGGATGGATGAACCATTCCGGCCCGCCGATGCCGTTGCACAGACATGGGTGGACCGCGTGCCATTCGCGCTCCAGCCTTATCTGCGGCTGATGCGGCTGGACCGGCCGATCGGGACGTGGCTGCTGTTCTGGCCCTGTGTCTTCGGATTGGCGCTGGGTGGGGCGGCGGCGGGACATGGATTCGACTCGTGGCGCGATGCGGGGTTGATCGCGCTGTTCGCCATCGGCAGCATCGTGATGCGCGGCGCGGGCTGCACCTATAACGACGTCGTCGACCGCGACATCGATGCGCAGGTGGCGCGCACGCGCGGCCGGCCGATCCCGTCCGGCGCGGTGAGCGCGAAACAGGCGGCCGTGTTCCTCGCCGCGCAATGCGCTGTCGGGCTCGCGATCCTGCTGCAGCTCAATGTCTTCTCCATCGTGCTGGGCGCGTCGTCTCTGATTCTGGTCGCGATCTATCCGTTCATGAAGCGCGTCACCTGGTGGCCGCAGGCATGGCTCGGGCTCACCTTCAACTGGGGTGCGCTGCTCGGCTTCTCGGCGGAGGCCGGGCATCTCGCCCTCCCCGCCTATATCCTCTACGCCGCCTGCTTCTTCTGGACGCTCGGCTACGACACGATCTACGCGCTCCAGGACGTGGAGGACGACGCGCTGATCGGCGTCAAATCCACCGCGCGGCTGTTCGGGGCGGCGTCGCGGCGCTGGGTGGCGGGATTTTATCTGGTGTGTTTCGCGTTGTTGCAGGCGGCGGGGTTCGCGGCCGGGCTCGGCTGGCTATTCGCCGCGCTGACGCTGGCGGCGGGCGCCCATTTCGCCTGGCAGGTCCTGGCGCTCCGGACGGACGATCCGGCGCGGTGCCTCCAACTGTTCCGCGCGAATCGCGACGCGGGGCTTCTCATGGCCGCCGCATTCGTGCTGTCCTGCGCCCGTCTTTGAAGCCTTGGGAGACTCGACATGAATCTCGCGACCATTCCACACTCCGTCACGGCGCTCATCTTCTACGCCCTCTGGGCCATCGCGCTGGTGATCATGGTCGCCGCCGATCGCGTGCTGATGGTGCTGAAGGGCGAGCAGCGGCTCACCGCCTTCAGCCCCGGCGTGCCGCATGGCAGCGACTCCTATTGGCGCATCAACCGCGCACATCTGAACACGGTGGAGAACCTGCCGGTCTTCGCCGCCATCGTCGTCGCCGGCTGGATCGCGGGGATGGAGACGCATCTGTTCAACGCGCTGGCGGTGATCGTGGTCGTCGCCCGCATCGTGCAATCCGCGATCCACATCGCGTCCGGCTCGGCCGGCGCGATCCAGGCACGCTTCGCGATGTTCGGCGTGCAGCTCATCTGCGAAGTCTGGATGGCGATCCTGGTGCTCTGGGCGGCGAACGTATTCTGAACCAGACGGTCAATTGAGGTTTTCGGTGGAGTCAGTGGGATTCTCCAAGGTTTTTCGGGCTATAATCTGCATCCAACTGGATAGGCCGGCCTCAATCAATTGAGACCTAGGTTGCAGACCCAACTCCTGGCTGAACACGGCGAAGCCAAGTTGGCTATAATTATAGGGGAGCCCGAAATGAGATTCGTGAAAGTCGGAATTATTGTTGTCGCCGCGTTGTGGGGAAGCTTCATCACATGGCAAGCCTATCTGGCCCATGTCGAAGCACGCGAAGCGTGCTCTAACACCTTAGAAATTCTTGACAGACTCGGAGAACCGTCGGGCTATGATCGCGACGTTTTACTTTCCTGCCGTTAGTCGAATAAGCGTGTCTTCTGTATAGCCCAGACGAGAGTGCGCCGTTAGCGACAGAAACGCCAAGCACCCCACCGAAATTCTGTATGATGCCATCCACGAATGTGATCGGCGCCCGTCTGCCCCCCGCGCTAGGCTGGCGCGGACGAAAGGATGATCCATGCCCAGTAAAGGCACGCTCGATGCATTCGTGGCGCTTGTCGTTTCCGGCCGGCACGACGCCGCTATCGAGCAGTTCTACACCGATGACGCCACGATGCAGGAGAACCTCACGCCGCCGCGCGAGGGCCGCGACGCGTTGGCGGCGCGGGAGCGCGCGACCATGGCGCACTTCAAGGAGATCCGCACGACCTGCGTGCCGCCCGTACTGCACGACGGCGACACCGTCGTCGTCCACTGGATTTTCGAGTTCGTGAAGGACGACGGCGGCATCATGCGCATCGAGGAACTGGCTCATCAGCGCTGGGAAGGCGAGAAGATCGCCGAGGAGCGCTTCTATTACGACCCAGCGCAGATGAAGGCGTAGCGAATGCGCGGCAGTTTCGACTCCCCGCCAGTCGTCATCCGCACGTCGCGGGTAGGTTCGGCGGCCGGCTTCGCCATTTGCTCAGCTCTTGGCTTTACCGACCTGGTGTCCCTGATCCAGGCGGGCTGGGCATGGAACTACTATGCCTATTTTGGGCTGTTCCTCTTCGGCATGGGCTTTCTGTATTTCGGCTGGCAACTGGCTGACCCCACTGCGCTCATCCTCTCGCCCGACGGGCTGAGCTGGAAGAACAGCTTTGTCACCCGCCATTGGCGCTGGCAGGACATCGACAATTTCCGGACGATGCCGCTTGGCGCCGTCGCGTGTGACTTTTTCGATGAGAATCCAAGAATGCGCCGGCTGCGCGCGTTCAACAAAAAGGCCGCGGGCAGCCAGGGTTCCTTCGGTTTCGGCTGGGAAGGTGGAGCCGCGAACGTCGTCGAGACGCTGAGGACGGCGCGCCATCGGTGGTTCCCTCAAGAGCCCGCCGCGGCCCCGTCGGACACTTGAGCCATCCTGCGTAACACGGTCTATAATGCGCCCATGGCCATCACACGCTTCGATCCCACCGAGAAGTTCACGCCCGAGGACATGGCGGCTGTCCGCGCGCGCTCGGACCTGACGGGCGCGCTGTGCGTCGTCCATGCCTGGGTCGTGATCGCCGCTTCGATGGCGGTGTTCGCGCTGCTTCCGAACCCGGTCACTTTCGTCGTGGCGGTGGTGCTGATCGGCAGCCGCCAGCTCGGCCTCGCCATCCTGATGCATGACGGCGCCCACGGCGTTCTGATGCGCACCCGCGCGGCCAACGAGTTCGTCAGCCAGTGGTTCTGCGCCTATCCGGTGTTCGCGGACACGATCCCCTACCGGCACTATCATCTCGTCCATCACCGCACGACGCAGCAGGACGACGATCCCGATCTGCATCTCTCCGCGAAGTTCCCGATCACGCGCGCCAGCTTCCGCCGCAAGCTGATCCGCGACATCACCGGGCAGACGGGGTTCAAGCAGCGCCGCGCCCAGCTTCGCGCCGCGTTCGGCAAGCCGGGCGAGCGCCTGGCGACGTTCCGCAGGAAGCTCGGCGGCCCGCTCCTTGCCAACGCGGTGCTGCTGGCGATCCTCGTCGCGGTGGGCCGCTGGTATTTCTATCCGCTGTTCTGGCTGTTGCCGCTGCTCACCTGGCAGCAGGTCATCACCCGCGTCCGCAACATCGCCGAGCACGCCGTGGTGCCCGACAACGACGACGTGTTCCGCAACGCGCGCACGACCTATGCCGCATGGTGGGAACGCGCGCTGTTCGCCCCCTACTGGGTGAACTACCACGTCGATCATCATCTGCTGTTCTACGTGCCCTGCTACAACCTGCCGAAGCTGCACGAGATGCTGCTGGCCAAGGGCTACGGCGAGAAGATGGAGATCCAGCCCAACTATCTCGCCATCTGGAAAGAGGCGACGTCCAAGCCGGAGATGGCGGCAAGTTAGACCTCACTGTCATGGCCCGCGAATGCGGGCCATGACAATTGAGATTTACAAATAAGTTTTACGTATCGGCTTTGACCGCCTTCTTCCTTCTTCCCACGCGCAGGCCGCGCATCAGCGTCATCACGGTCGCCAGCCCCACCCAGCCCAGCATCGCGCGGAAGGCGAAGACGAAATCGGTGAATAGGCGGCTGTGGGTGGCGTTCTGCAACTCGCCGAAGTGCCAGTTGTAGATTTCCGGAATGTCGAGGAACAGCGCGCCGGCGATCTGGTCGCCGGTGAAGCGCCACGCCTGGTCGGTGGTGAGCGTCGAATCCATGACCGGGCCCGCGGCATTTGCGAACATGGCCGCGTTCGGCAAAGCGTGCGCCGTCGTGATCGTGACGGCGGCGAAGGCGAGCACCAGGAAGATGCCGCCGGCGATAAGGATCGCACGGCCGACGGCGATCTGCATTCCCGACGCCGCGGCCTCTTCGTGGACGGCGGCCAGACACGCTTCCTTGGAATCGTCCGAGATGCCGGCACGGTCGAGCAGGCGCTCGATCTTCACCGCGTCGAGCGGGCCGCTGAGCATGGCCGGGAACACCATCACGAAGCCGGCGAGCAGCACCGTCAACGCATTGACCAGCAGCACCAGCGAGAAGAACACCCAATAGCCCGACGTATTCACGCCCGTCGCGAACTCCCCCGGCAGCACGTTGGCGAGCCAGGGATGCGCGCTTGTCATCGAGGTGACGAGCATCAGGAACAGGATCGTGTTGACGGCGACGAAAACGAGCAGCAGCCTGATGCCCGTAAATCCCTTCGGCATGATCCCACCCTCTGAACGCGCGCGCCCCGCGCACATCATATGCCGGGAAGGCACTGTTAACCAACGACTATGGACCCGAAGGATTTCGTTCTCGCCAACACCGCCCTCGTCGCGCCGCCATTGACGCCCGAATTGCGGCTGCATCTGGCCGTCGAAGTGATGCCTTTGTGGCGCAAGACCGAGGAGGAACTCGAGGCGATGGGTGTGCCTCCGCCCTATTGGGCGTTCGCCTGGGCAGGTGGACAGGCGCTGGCGCGCTACATTCTCGACACGCCGGCCGAGGTCGCCGGCCGCGCGGTGCTCGATTTCGGATCGGGCTCCGGCATCGTCGCCATCGCCGCCGCGAAATCCGGCGCCCGCGTCGTCTGCGCCGCCGATATCGACCGTTACGCCGCCGCCGCCATCGCGCTCAACGCGCGCGCCAACGATGCGGCGGTGACGGTGGAGACGCGCGACGTCATCGGTTCGCGCGAGGACTGGCAGACCATCCTGTGCGGCGACATGTGCTACGAGCGCCCGCTGGCGGAGCGATTGCTCACCTGGCTGGCGGAATGCGCCGCGTCCGGCACGCGCGTCCTGCTCGGCGATCCCGGCCGCAGCTACTTCCCCAAATCCGGCACCGAGAAACTCGGCACCTGGCGCGTGCAAACCACGCGCGACCTGGAGGACGCGGAGATCCGGGAAACGAGCGTGTATGTGTTGCGGCCGTGAAGAGAAGACGTGCTTAAATTTGGTAAGGAATTCGCACGCCGGGATCGTTCGCGGGAAAGTCTTTCGCATCGCGCGTGACGAACAGCCGGTTGTGAACCTGCGCGGAAGCCCAGACGATTGCGTCGGGCAGTTTCAAACGTTTCTTCTTGCGGATCGTCACCGCGTGCTCTGCGACAAGCGGATCGACGGGAATGATCTGGAATTGATCGAGGAAGGCGCGCGTTGACGCCTCGGCATCGGCAGGCGCACCGGCCATGACTTCCATCCAGCTCACGATGCTGATGGCGCGATCGTCATAATGTGCCATTTCCGCGCGCGCTTGCGCGATCCCGTTCAAATAGTCGATGAGAATCACTGTATCGAAGAGCGGCTTCACCATTCTCCACGGAGCTTTCGCTGTTGCGCCAAGGCGTCGCCCTTGCGTCCACGCCAAAGCCCGAAAGCGTCGGAAGGCGCGTCCTGCTTGGACAGAAAGGATGTGATGGCCTCACGCACCACAGCCGCGCGGGATTGCTTGCGCTGACCGGCCAGACGCTCCAGTTCGCGCAAGTCACGCTCGGGAATGTCGATCAGCGTTCTCATAACGAGGGATATATCATGATATGATATCAGATATCAACCCTCTAATTCTTCCGGTTCGCGAAAAACCACTTCAACCCCTCCACTAACATCGGCTGGAAGATCGTCAGCGTGTGGCCGCTGACGGTGGTCGCGAGTTTGACATCGTGGCCGGAGGCGCGGGCGCGATCGGCGAAGCGCAGCGTCTCGTCGTAGAACACCGGCTCCAGCGTTCCGGCCGTCAGGAAGAAGCGCGTCGCGCCTGCGGTATCGAGGTCCTTCTCCACGCCACGCCAGACCAGCGATTGCGCGATGACGTTCGGGAACAGGCCGGGATGGCGCAAGCCCATGCTGATCGCCCAGGCGCCGCCGCTGGAGAACCCGGTCACGATGCGGTCGCGGGGATCGGTCGAGGCGCCGAAATTGCGCTCCACATAGGGCATCACTTCGTTCAGCAGAAAGGACTCATGCTTCAGGAAATAGCCGCCGCCGTTCGGCCAGCCCTCCAGATATTCCTGCGCGCGCAGGTCGTGATCGCTTTTCGATTGCCCCGACCACAACTCCACCAGGACCATCGGCGGCAGTTCGCCTTTCAGGATCAGCGGCTCGATCTGGAACGGCGTGTCGAGCCGCAAGTCCCCGTCGGCGAGATAGACCACCGGATATGTCTTCGCCGGATCGAAGCCGGGCGGCGTGTAGACCGCGACGTCGCGCGGCGCGTCGAGGAAGCGGCTCTGGATCGTCTGCACATGCACATTGCCCTGCAGCGCATTCGCGGCGGCGAGTCCGGCTGGCGCGCCCGGCCCGCGATACACCTCCCACGTCTTGCCACTGCCGGGCCGCACCGACACATCGATCGTCGCACGGTCGAGATCCACGATGCGCAGCCGCATCGCCCACAGGTTGCCCTCGACATGATCCATCGGGCCGCGCGCCGCGCAGCACAGGAACGCCTGATCGGTATCGCGCCGCGCCACGACGACGAATTGGTCGCCGTCACGCCACCACGCCGTGTCGTTGCCCGCGAGCCGCGCCTCGACATCCTGCGCCGTCAAATCCGGCGGCAGGCGGCACTCGCCATAGGGCTCGGGCGTCGAGCGGCAGTCGTGCAGCGTGTTCTGCTCCGGCTCCTCATAATAGGCATGCCGCTCCGCCGAGGGCATCGTCACCATCGCCGCCAACGCCAAAACCGCCAACATCGCATCGCCCGCCTGAACCGTCAGGCGCGACGATAGTCTCGTATGCCCGCCGACCGCGCCACAAAGAGGTGATCGTGTATTGCGTTAGCGGCAATCCTGTAATACAATCGCTTGGATGAAGACGATTACGATACGACTGCCCGAGCAACTCGCGGCCCAGATCGAGACGGAGTCGCGGCGGCGCCGTGTCTCGAAATCCGATGTCGTTCGCGAACGCTTGCAGCGCAGCGCCGAACCGGCGCCGCGCGCGGCCGCATTAGACGCTATCGCTGACCTCATCGGTTCAGTCGATGATCTGCCAGCCGATATGAGCGGACAGACGAAAACCTACCTGCAAACCACCTCCTATGGCCGCAAGCGCTCTCATTGATACCGGCTTTCTCGTTGCGCTGCTCAGCCGGCGGGACATGCATCACGCATGGGCGGCCGCGCAGGCGGCGCAGCACCCTCCCCCGTGGCAGACCTGTGAAGCGGTACTCTCCGAGACATTTCACCTTCTGGGTCCTGGCGGGAGTTCGAAACTCGCCGCGTTGTTGGAACGCAAGGCGGTGATCCCATCGTTCGCTTTCGCGCGCGACCAGGAGCCAGTGTTGGCGCTTATCGCGAAATATGCGCAGGTCCCGATAAGCTTGGCCGACGCTTGCCTCGTACGAATGACCGAGACACTGGCTGACCCGATCCTCCTTACGACGGATTCCGATTTCCGCATTTATAGGCGGCACAGCCGTCAGGCGATCCCGTGCTTGCTGCCCGCTTGACTCAGGCAGGCATTCCGGACACATTGGAACAAAAGAGGAACTCATCATGCCCCAAGACGGCGCTCTGGACTACATCGAACTTCCCGGCTCGGACATTCCGGCCACCAAGCGGTTCTACGGTTCGGTCTTCGGCTGGGCCTTTACCGATTACGGCCCGGACTATGTGGCCTTCGAGGCCGACGGCCGGACCGGCGGGTTCAATGGCGAGCGCAAGGTCGTGGCAGGAGGCGGGGCGCTGGTCGTGCTCTATGCCAACGACCTCGACGCGATGGAGGCGAAGGTGAGCGCGGCAGGGGCGGAGATCGTCTCGCGCGAGACGTTCACCGGCGGCCGGCGCTTCCACTTCCGCGACCCCAACGGCAACGAGATCGCGGTCTGGACCAAGGCGTAAATTGCACCTCCTCCTTGTGGGGAGGTCGAAAAATCCGAAGGATTTTTCGGGTGGGGGGCCGAACTTCCGTCTGGCACCGTCCCCCACCCGAAAACCTTCGCGCTGCTCGCGAAGGTTTATCGACCTCCCCGCAAGGGGGAGGTGCAGAAAGCGGGCGGCCATGCAAAGGTGCCTGATCGAATCCGGCCCGTCGCGCCGGACATCAGGGGGCATTCGAGCATGGCTGGCGTTCCGGAAAATCCCAATCCCGAGATCGACAACGATCTCAAGCGCGCCTTGGGGCCGCTGCATCTGATCGCGCTGGGCATCGGCGCCATCATCGGGGCGGGCATCTTCGTGCTGACCGGCCACGCGGCCGCGGGCTATGCGGGTTCCGGCGTCGTGATTTCCTTCGCCATCGCCGGAACGGGCTGCCTCTTCGCCGGCCTGTGCTACGCCGAATACGCCGCCATGATCCCGGTCGCGGGCAGCGCCTACACCTATACCTACGCCACGATGGGACGTTTTCTGGCCTGGATCATCGGCTGGAACCTGGTGCTCGAATATCTCGCCGCCGGATCGACGGTCGCGGTCGGCTGGTCGGGCTATTTCAGCGACTTCATGCTGAAGCAGATGCACATGCCGGTGCCGGCCGTGTTCGACGGCGCGCCGTTCAAGCTCGAAGGCTTCCACCATCTCGTCGCGACCGGCGCCTATTTCAACCTGCCCGCCGTGTTGCTGGTGGCGCTCGTCACCGTCGTGCTGATCGTCGGCGTCAACATGAGCGCGAACTTCAACAACCTGATGGTCGCCATCAAGCTGGTCATCGTGATCGTGGTGATCTGCGTCTGCTTCTCGCTGGTCGTGCCCGCCAACCATGTGCCGTTCATCCCGCCCAACACCGGCACGTTTGGCCAGTTCGGCTGGACCGGCATCTTCCGCGCCACGGGCGTGATCTTCTTCGCCTATATCGGCTTCGACGCGGTGAGCGTGGCCGCGCAGGAAGCGCGCAACCCGCAGCGCGACGTGCCCATCGGCATTCTCGGCTCGCTCATCATCTGCACCGTGCTCTACATGCTGATGTCCTGGGTGCTGACCGGCATCGCGCCGTATCAGACGCTGAACGTCGCCCATCCGGTCAGCCAGGCGGTCGAAGCGCTTCCGGCCTCCGCGTGGCTCGCGCCGTGGGTGAATGTCGGCGCCATCGTCGGCCTCGCTTCCGTGGTGCTCGTGCTGCTGCTCGGCCAGTCGCGCATCTTCTACGCGATGGCGAAGGACGGGATGATCCCGCCGCTGTTCGCGCAAATCCATCCGCGCTTCAAGACGCCGTGGCGCGGCTCGCTGATCACCGGCTTCTTCTGCGCGGTGCTGGCGGGTGTCCTGCCGCTCGACATATTGGGCGAGCTCGTCTCCATCGGCACGCTCGCCGCCTTCGTCATCGTCTGCGCCGGCATCATGATGCTGCGCGTGCAGCGGCCCAACGTGAAACGCCCGTTCCGCACGCCGATCGTCTGGTTCGTGGCGCCGGCGGGCATCGTCATGTGCCTGTTCATGATGGTGTTCCTGCCGCTCGACACCTGGATCCGGCTTGGCGTGTGGACGGTGATCGGCCTGATCATCTACGCCGTCTACAGCCGCAACCATGCCAAGCCGCCGCGCTGGAAGCTCGAGGACGCGGCGTAAGATGAGCGACACGTCGCTGGAGGACCCCGTTCCCGTCGTCGCCGCGGAGCACGAGCTGGAGCGCACGCTCGGGCCGGTCCATCTCACCATGATCGGCATCGGCGCCATCATCGGCGCCGGCATCTTCGTCATCACCGGCCAGGTGGCGGCGGATTACGCGGGACCAGCCGTGCTGCTGTCCTTCGTCGTCGCGGGGCTGGGCTGCGTGTTCGCTGGCCTCTGCTACGCCGAGTTCGCCTCGATGATCCCGGTCTCGGGCAGCGCCTACACCTATGCCTATGCCACGATGGGCCGCTTCATGGCCTGGTTCATCGGCTGGAACCTGGTGCTGGAATATCTGGTCTCGTCGTCGGCCGTCGCGGTCGGCTGGTCGGGCTATTTCACCGAGTTGACGCAGATCCTGCACATCCCGTTTCCCGCCTCGCTCACCAACGCGCCGCTATGCGTCGTCGGCGATCCGCCACCCTGCCCGACATTCACGGCCAGCGGCACCGGGATCATGGCCTTCATCCACCAGTTCGGATTCACCGGCTCGCTGATGAATGTGCCGGCGGTGCTGCTGATCCTGGCGCTGACCGCGATCCTCGTGGTCGGTGTGCGCGAATCCGCCAACACCAACGCGATCATGGTCGGCATCAAGCTCGTCGTCGTGCTGCTGGTCATCGCCTTCGGCGTCAGCCACATCGACTGGGCCAACTTCACGCCCTTCATCCCCGCCAACACCGGAAAATTCGGCCATTACGGTCTCAGCGGGATCATGATGGGATCGGCCATCATCTTCTTCGCCTATATCGGCTTCGATTCCGTTTCGGTGGCGGCGCAGGAAACCAAGAACCCGCAGCGCGACCTGCCGATCGGCATCCTCGCCTCGCTGGCGATCTGCACGGTGCTGTATATCGTGATATCCGTCGTGCTGCTCGGCATGGCCTATTACACGTCCATGACCAACGTCCCCAATCCGGTGTCGTTCGCGGTCGGCAAGGTCGCGAGCCTGCATTGGCTGGTGCCGATCATCGACATCGGCGCCTCCGTCGGCCTCGCCTCCACCATCTTCGTGGGCCTCTACGGCCAATCGCGCATTTTTTATTCCATGGCGCGCGACGGGTTCCTGCCGAAGATGTTCGCCGCCGTGCACCCGCGCTTCCACACGCCGCATCGCGGAACGATCATCACCGGAATTTTCGCCGCCGCGCTGGCCGCGTTCTTCCCGATCAACTTCCTGGCGCTGCTGGTCTCGATCGGCACGCTGCTCGCCTTCGTGGTGGTCTGTGCCGGCATCTTGATCCTGCGGGTGCAGGCGCCGAACGCGAAACGCCCGTTCCGCACGCCGTATGTCTGGGTCGTGGCGCCGCTCGGCATCTTCTTCTGCGGCGCGATGATGGCGAGCCTGCCGATCGACACCTGGTGGCGGCTCGTGTTGTGGACCGCCGCGGGCCTCATCATCTATTTCGTCTACGGCATCCGCCACGCCTCGCCCTCCAAGTGGAAGGTCGCGAAGAACTAGCGGTCCATGTCCTACAAATCCCTCCGCGACTTCATCGCCAAGCTGGAATCGACCGGCGATCTGGTCCGCGTGCGCGAGCCGGTTTCCACCGTTCTGGAGATGACCGAGATCCAGACCCGCCTGATCGCCGAGGGCGGCCCGGCGGTGATCTTCGAGAAGCCGATCAAGGCTGACGGCACGCCCAGCGACATGCCGGTGCTGGTCAACCTGTTTGGGACCGTCAAGCGCGTCGCCATGGGCGTCACCATGGGCGGGATGGAGCGCACCGACGCCAAATCGTTGCGCGAGGTCGGCGAGTTGCTCGCCACCTTGCGCCAGCCCGAACCGCCGCGCTCGCTGAGCGAGGCGATGGAGCTGCTGCCGCTCGCCAAGACCGTGATGAGCATGCGGCCCAAGACAGCGGGCTCGGCGGCGTGCCAGCAAATCGTGCTGCGCGGCGACGACATCGATCTTTCGAAACTGCCGATCCAGACCTGCTGGCCGGGCGAGCCGGCGCCGCTGATCACCTGGCCGCTGGTCGTGACCAAGGGCCCGAGCGATGCGCGCGAGGACAATTACAATCTCGGCATCTATCGCATGCAGTTCCTCAGCAAGAACCAGACGATCATGCGCTGGCTCAAGCATCGCGGCGGCGCGCAGCATCATGCGCGCTGGGGCAAGACGAACACCGCGCCGCTTCCTGCCGCCGCCGTGCTCGGCGCCGATCCCGGTATCATCCTCGCCGCCGTAACGCCGGTGCCCGACACGCTGTCGGAATATCAGTTCGCCGGATTGCTGCGCGGCCAGCGCGTGCAGCTCGTCGATTGCATCACCCAGCCGCTGAAGGTTCCGGCCGAAGCGGAGATCGTGCTCGAAGGCGAAGTCTCGCTCGCCGACTATCGCGACGAAGGCCCATACGGCGATCACACCGGCTACTACAATTCGGTCGAGCAGTTCCCCGTCTTCACCGTCACCGCGATCACCATGCGCCGCGATCCGATCTATCTGTCCACCTACACCGGCCGTCCGCCGGATGAACCGAGCGTGCTTGGCGAAGCACTCAATGAGATCTTCATTCCGCTGCTGAAGCAGCAATTTCCGGAGATTGTAGACTTCTGGCTGCCGCCGGAAGGCTGTTCCTACCGCATCGCGGTGGTGTCGATGAAGAAGGCGTATCCGGGCCACGCCAAGCGCGTGATGATGGGCGTATGGTCCTACCTGCGCCAGTTCATGTACACCAAGTGGGTCATCGTGGTGGACGACGACATCGACGCGCGCAATTGGAAGGATGTGATGTGGGCGCTCTCCACCCGCATGGATCCAGCGCGCGACATCACCCTGATCGAGGGCACGCCGATCGACTATCTCGATTTCGCCTCGCCTGAGAGCGGGCTGGGCTCCAAGATCGGTCTTGATGCGACCAACAAGCTGCCGCCCGAAACCCATCGCGAATGGGGCCGACAGATCGCGATGGACAAGACCGTCATCGAGACGGTGACCGAGAAATGGCCGCGTCTGGGCTTGCCCGGCAGTGGGAAACCCGTCTGGCGCTGATTGCCGCGTGCCGCATCGACCGGTACGCTGGCCGCAACCAGGAGGGGCCGATGCTGACGAAAGTTCTCGCCATCGCGCTGGCATCTTCGTTCATCGCCGCGGCGCCTGGTGCCGCGCGTGCGGACCAGCCGTGCCGCCTCATGCTGGCGACCTCGCTGGATATGGTTCCCGATGCCGACGGCAACCCGACGATACCGGTTTCCATCAATGGCAAAGACGCTCGCATGCTGATCGACACCGGAGGCGTCTACAGCATGGTGACAGGCACCGCCGCGAGCGCGCTCGGCCTGCGGGGCGAGCCCATCCAACCCGGCGTCTTCTACATGACGGTCTACGGACAGACGCTCAGCAGGAAGGCGACCGCCGAAACCTTCGCGGTCGGTCGCCTGAAGCTTGCGCATTATGGCTTTCTCGTAATGCCGGGGGACATGTTGGATGCCACGCTCGCGGGCATCGTGGGGCCCGATATCCTGCGGCGGTTCGACATCGAGCTCGATTTCGCCGGCGGCAAATTCAACGTCTTTTCCCAGGATCATTGCGAAGGAAAGGTGGTGTACTGGTCGGACGATTACGCCGTGCTTCCGCTGGAGATCGACGAAACCGGGCACATCACCGCGGACGCAACGCTGGACGGCAAGGCCGTGAAAGTGCTGATCGACACGGGAGGCTCCCGCTCGTTCATGACGGTCGGGGCGGCACGCGATCTTTTCGGGTTGGAAACAAAAGACCTCACGCAGCTGAGGCCGGGGACGAGCGGCAAGGATCCCATATACGGTCATGTCTTCCAGTCGCTCGATCTTGCCGGAATATCGGTGCGCAACCCGAATTTCCTTCTGCGGCCGGACAAATCCAGCGCCGAGCGCGAGCAGATCATTCTCGGCATGTCGGTGCTCGCAAAACTGCATCTTTATATCGCTTACGGCGAGAAACGGCTCTACGTCACCGCCGCCGGCGCAGACAAACCAAAGTAAACCGGCAGACTCCGGGCGTGCCGCCCAGACAAAAGCCCGCGCCCGCCGCATTCCTGCCCTTGCCATCCCGCTCAATCCAAACAATCATGCGGGGCAGCCGAGGTTCGGCGAGTTCGGGGGGATAAGGTGACAAAATTATGTGGCGCGATGTGCGGCCTTCTCCTGCTGGCCGGTCCGGCGTTTGCGGACAATTGCAAGCAACTCGCCATCGTCACCAGCATCGACCTCAGCACCGATGCCGCCCACGACGCGGTGTTCGCCAAACTCAATCTTGACGGCAAGGATGAGTATTTCCTGATCGATACCGGCGCGGCCTTGTCGACGATCACCAAGGAAGCCGCCGACGACCTCGGTCTCGACCGCGAGCCCGTGAACGTCGCGCTGATCGACGTCAACGGCCGCGAATCCCATGAAGCCGGCCGTGTGAAATCCCTGACGCTTGGCAATCTTCACGCGAGCAATGTCGATTTCATCATCATGCGCGACAACCCGTTCGGAGAAGGCAACAAGGACGTGGCCGGACTTCTCGGCGCGGACTTTCTCAGCAATTACGACGTGGAAATCGACTATGGCGCCAACAAGCTCACGCTTCTGTCGCCCGATCACTGTCCCGGCAAGGTGATCTATTGGCCGGCAACCGCTGTCGCCGCGGTCCCGATAACGATTTTGCCCGACGCCCACATCCAACTGCCGGTGACCCTGGACGGCAAACCCGTCAGCGCAACGCTCGATACGGGTGCATCCAATACCACGCTCAGCCGCGGCTTTGCCGATGCCAATTACGGGATCAACGAGAAATCACCCGGCGTGACGGTGATCGGCGAACTCAACAACGCCCACGGTTCGGCGATCCTCAGCACGCACTTCAAGATGCTGACCTTCGGCGACGACGCCAGCGGCTCAATCTCTATCGGTAATCCGCAGGTCGACCTGATCGCGGATTATCAGGGCAATTCCGACGTCCAGGGCTCGAGCCACACCGGCACGCGGCTGAAGCCCAAATCGGAAAGCGTTGACCTGCCGGACATGCTGCTGGGCATGAACGTGCTCAAGCACCTGCACATCTACATCGCCTATGGCGAGGGTCGTCTTTACATCACGCCGGCAAGCGCGCCGGGCAAGCCGTAACGGTACACTCCATCAAGGGGGCCGGTCATGAAAGATATGCGTTGTCTGGCAGGCGCCGCGTTCGCCGCGGCGATGCTGTTTTTTGCCGGACCGGCCACCGCAGCCGATTGCAAGCTCGTCCAGATCACCTCGCTGGACGCGTCGCGCGACGAGGCCGGCGGCCTCACCGTGCCCGCCACCATCGAAGGCCGGGACAAGCTGCTGCTGATCGACACGGCGGGCATCTACAGCCTTCTCACGGAATCCACGGTCGCCGACCTGAAGCTTTCGCGCCGCGCGATGAACAGCCAGCTCCATCTGACGCTCGGCGCGGACGGCCATCTGCTGAGCGCAGGCGCTATCGCCCATTCCTTCAAGCTCGGCAACATCGTGGCCGACAAGATGGAGTTCGCGATCATCCCGGACAACATGATTTCGCACGGCGCGGCCGGCACGCTGGGTCCCGCCGTGATGGCGAATTACGACGTGGAGATCGATCCGGCACACAACAAAGTCAACCTGTTCTCGCAGAGCCATTGCCCGGGCGAGGTCGTCTATTGGACGCGCACGCCCTATGCGGCGATCCCGATGCGGCTGGACTCCTTCCTGCACATCATCCTGCCGGTCAGTCTCGACGGCCACGCGTTCGAAGCGTCGCTCGATACCGGCAGTTCGCATTCCTGGCTGCTCTACGATCTCGCCAAAGGCCCATTCGGCTGGAGCGACGATACCAAGGAGCTGACGCCCACGGGCAACACGGGCGCCGAAACAGGCTGGTATCATTATCCTTTCAAGTCGCTCTCGCTGAACGGCGTGGACATCCGCAATCCGCAGATCGATGTGCACAAAGGCAGCGGCTCCGCCGCCGACCGGCCCGCGATCGTCATCGGCATGGACGTGCTGAGCAAGCTGCACACCTTCATCTCCTATTCCGAACACACGCTCTATTTCACACCCGCCGAGACGCCGCCGCCCATCGAGATCGAACGCCCGATGGCCGCGACCCGCGCCGTTCCGCAATAGGCCGAGATATATTCGAAGGGGGATTCATGTCCATCACAACCAGGCCGGCAGCGCTGCTGTTCGCGGCGGCCGCATTGTTCGCGAACTCCGCCGAAGCGCAGGACTGCAAACTCACCGAAATGAGCAGCCTGCCGATGGGATTTACGAGCGGCGGGCATCTATCCGTGCCGGTGACCATCAATGGCACGGCGCAGAACATGATCGTGGAGCCGGGCTCGCCCATCGGCGAAGTCACGCAAAAGCTCGTGGACACGCTGGGGCTGAAGGTCCATTCGCTGAGCGAGGCCACCAGCCGCAACCCCGTCATGCGCTACGGCCCTTTCTATCTGGGCAATGGCGAGCACGCCAAATACATGACCCAGATCGAATCGCTCACCATTGGAATGGAACGGGCCTCCTATACGGAGTTCATCGTCAATCCGTATCTGTCCGACGATAACGGCGCGCTGGCCGGCGCGCTCGGATTCGATATCTGGAATCATTTCGATCTCGATTTCGATTTCGGCGCGGGCAAGCTCAATCTGTTCTCGCCGGAGCATTGCGCGGGCAAGGTCGTCTATTGGTCGCCTGCCGCCTATGTCGAGTTGTCGATGAGCCAGACGCCCACCGGCGCCATCGGCGCGACCATGACGCTCGACGGGCATGACGTCGATGCGACGCTCGACGTGGGATCGGACACCACGATCATGACGCTTCCCGAGGCCCGCGCCGCCTACGGCATCGACGAACACTCACCCGGCGTGGAAGCGCTCACCGAAAACGGTCAAACGATCTATCGCACGCATTTCAAAACGCTGACCCTGTCCGGCATCGCCGTCACCAATCCCGAAATCTATCTCGTTCCGGACAAAGTGGGCGAGCAGGCGCGCAAGGACGTCCAGGACCAGAAGCTCAACGGCTACCAGGGCAACGAGGGCATTGCGATGCCGCATCTGACGGTCGGCCTCAATGTGCTGCGGCGCCTGCACCTCTATGTCGCCTACGAGGAGCACAAGATCTACGCGACCGCCGCGGACGCGCATGACGGGGCGTCCCCGCACTGACGCGCTTGACCGGCCGGGGAATCCGCCTACACATGGCGGCCGGATTTCAGGGGACGGAACCATGTGGAAATTGTCGGAACCCTTTCACCTTTTCGCCATCTACGCCGCGGTCAACGCCTTCATCATGCTCATCCTGGGCATCCTGGTCGTGCGCGCCCGCGTGACGACGCAGACCGACATCGGCGACGGCGGCAAGCCCGCCATGGCGGGGCCGCTGCGCGCCCACGGCAACAATGCCGAATGGGTCCCGATGGCCCTTTTGCTGATGTGGACCTTCTGCCCGCTGGGCGGATCGTTCTGGCTGATCCACGGCGTCGGCGCGCCGCTCACGCTCGGCCGCATCCTGCATGCCATCGGCCTGTCGCAGAGCACCGGCCCCACGCCGCTGCGCTTCGCGGGCATGGTCCTCACCTGGATCGCCTACATCGTCGGCATCGCGGGCATCGTCTATCTGGTGTTCTTCACGACCGATCCTGCGGCGGCGGTGTCCTGATTCGGTGGCGGCGCAAAAGAAACCCGACCTGCAGGAAACGCTCGACCGCCTGATCCGCGCCGCCAGACAGGCCGGCGCGGACGCGGCGGATGCGTTGATCGTCGAGAGCGTCTCGTCCAGCGTCGGCTACCGGCTCGGCAAGCTCGAAGACGTCGAGCGCGCCGAATCGGCGAATTTGGGCCTGCGCGTCTTCGTCGGCCAGCAGGTCGCGTTCGTCTCGTCCAGCGACGTCTCGCCGCAAGGCCTCGCCGAGTTGCCCGAGCGCGCCGTCGCCATGGCGCGGCTGGCGCCGGAGAACCGTTACGCGGGCCTGGCGCCGCGCGAGTTGCTGGCGCAGTCTTTTCCCGAACTCGACATCGAGGACGCGCACGAGCCGTCCACCGAAGCCCTGATCGACAGCGCCCGCGCCATCGAGGGCGCCGCGATGGCGGTGAAAGGCATCACCAATTCCGAAGGCGGCAGCGCCAGCTACAGCCGCTCCGGCATTGCGCTCGCCACCAGCGAAGGCTTCCGCGGCCGCTACGCGGGGACCAGCCACAGCATCGGCGTCGCCGTGCTCGCCGGCGAGGGCACGGGGATGGAGCGCGACTACGATTTCGCAAGCGCGCGGCATCTGGCCGATTTGGAAAGCCCCGAGATCGTCGGCCGCCGCGCTGGCGAACTGACGCTGGCGCGCCTCAACCCACGCAAGGCGAAGTCGCAGGCCGTGCCCGTCGTTTTCGACCCGCGCGCGTCCAACGAGATCGTCGGCCATTTCGCCGGCGCGATTTCCGGCGCCTCCATCGCGCGCGGCGTCAGCTTCCTGAAAGATAAGATGGGCGAGAAGATCTTCGCGCACGGCGTCTCCATCATCGACGATCCGCATCGCCTGCGCGGCCAGCGCTCCAAGCCGTTCGACGGCGAAGGCGTGCGCAACAAGCGCTGGGCGCTGATCGAGGACGGCGTGCTCACCACCTGGCTGCTCGATTGCGCCAGCGCCAAGCAACTGGGCCTTACCACCACGGGCCATGCCGCGCGCGGCACCGGCGGGCCGCCCTCGCCTTCCACCACCAATCTCTACATGGCGCCCGGCAAGATCACGCGCGACGCGCTGCTCGGCGACATTCGCGAGGGCTTCTACGTCACCGAAACGATGGGCGACGGCGTGAACAACATCACCGGCGATTACAGCCGCGGCGCTTCGGGCTTCTGGATCGAGAACGGCCAGATCGCCTATCCGGTCTCCGAGGTGACCATCGCCGGAAACCTCAAGGACATGTTCCTGAACCTCACGCCCGCCAACGATCTGGTGTTCCGCTACGGCACCAACGCGCCGACCTTGCGCATCGAGGGCATGACTGTCGCCGGTGCCTGACGACCGCGCCTTGGTGGAGAGCGCCGCGCG
>DATATK010000141.1:0-27833 GCA_036268825.1 Rhizomicrobium sp.
CCCCAAGCCTGATCACCCTCCTCGGCCCCCACATCAACCTCTACATCGAACGCGGCCCGAAGCAGGGCCCGATCCTGGAGGTGATGGTCGCGGATGTTGAGGCCGCGAAGGCTCGTCTGGTGAAAGCCGGCTGCCAGGTCATCAAGGACGAGCCGGAGGTTCCGCGGGTCTATATCCAAGACCCGAATGGGTTGGTGTATAATTTGAGGGAGTGACCGACCGCTTGCAATATGCGGTCATTTTGCCTACACTATGCCTGCATATTGGAGGCAAGAATGCCCATCAACCTCTCCATCCGCAACGTCCCCGATGACGTCGCCGACCGCCTCCGCGCACGCGCCAAGCAAAATCACCGCTCTTTACAGGGCGAGCTGATGGAAATGGTCAAAGGCCTAATCGGCAAACCACCTACCCAATCGGAAAGAAAATTGTCGATCCGCGAAATCGGCGAATGGGTCCGTAGTACCGGTGTCGGCACGCCTTCCGAGTCCGTCAAGATGATCCGAGAAGATCGTGACCGCTAAGGTCGTAGATGCGTCGGCCCTCGCCGCCGTGCTGTTCTCAGAGCCAGAATTCGAAAAGACGCTCGCGAGACTCGATGGCATGACCCTGTTCGCGCCGTCTCTCTTGCCATATGAAATCGCAAATGTTTGCGCCAAAAAGACAAAGCTACATCCCGCCAACGCCGCGCTGTTCCTCGGAGCTTTGACGCGTTTTGCATCGATGACGATTGATCTTCGAGATGTCGATGCTCGCGATATTTTTCAGATCGTACAAAAATCAGGCCTGAGCGCCTACGACGCCAGCTACCTCTGGCTTGCGCGAGAATTGGGCGTGGAACTTGTGACGCTGGATGGGGATCTCGATAAAGCGTTTGCTTCACAATAGGCAGTTATTCGTCTGGCGCATCCCGCAGAATGCTTTCGCGATCACGGCCGCCATGAAAAATGCGCAGTATTTCGACGTCATTTTCAAGAATCCGAAAAACGATGGAGGCGCGGCGTTCGAAGCCGATGATACGCAATCCCGATCTCAAATCGTCACGCCGCGTGCCGCGTTCGGGAAATATGCCCAACGACATGCAGGCGGCCTTTATGCGCTCGATGTAGGCGTTTGAAACGAACGTTCCTGATTGGGCCGTGATGTAGTCGTCGAGGTCTAGAAGATCGTCCCTCGCCAGTGGGCGAAATATGACGTTATAGACCTTCACCTTCGCGCTTCGCTCTTTCTTCCCGATGTTTGCGCAACGTCTCGAAAACCTCCTCGGCCGCAATACTGGGCCGCGGGTCGTTCAATGCTTCATCCACTTTCCGCTGCATCCAGTTGTTCACGGCTTCTTCCTCGCGATCGAGCGCGCGCACCGCTGCGCGGAGCACCTCACTCGCCGAGGAATAGGCGCCGCTCTTCACGCGCTCTTCGACGTGAGGCTGCAGATCGCCAAGCGTTACGGTGATGGGGCGGCTCGTGCGGGGCATGGCAATGCTCGGTATGACAGTGTCATACTAGTTGAACGAACCGACCAGCGCAAACCCCGCGACACCGCACCTCTCGCTAACATTATTGCGCCGCATCCGGCCCCATGCTACTAGCCTCGCGCGCGGCCGTTAAGATTCGGTCACGCGGGTAAATTTCTTTGCTCAATCAACGGCTTAAACCTCGCCGGACTTGGCGGAAAACCGGGGGTTCCCCGGCACTTCCAAGACCCGGCGGATAAGGGGCGAGAGTGGCTGACGCAGCTCACAATTCCGGACTGGCGGGGCGCTATGCCACCGCGATTTTCGAACTCGCCCAGCAGGAGCGGGCGGTCGATGCCGTGGAGCGCGATTTCGGGACGCTGAAGGCGCTGATCGCCGACAATGCCGACCTCGCCCGCCTGGTGAAGGCGCCCGTCTTCACGCGCGACGACACGAAGAAGGGCATGGACGCCGTCATGCGCCGCATCGAGGCCGCGCCGCTCACGGTGCGCTTCGTGCTGCTGCTCGCCTCCAAGCGCCGGCTCTTCGCGCTGACGGACATCATCGCCGCCTTCCACGCCATGGTCGCCAAGATGCGCGGCGAAGTGGACGCGGCCGTCACCTCCGCCCGCCCGCTCAGCGACCCGGAAGTCGAAGAGCTGAAGCGCGTGCTGAAAGCCAAGCTCGGCCGCGATGCGCGGCTGGAACAGAAAGTCGATCCCTCGCTTCTCGGCGGCCTCGTCGTGAAGGTGGGTTCGCGCATGATCGATTCGTCGTTGCGCACGAAGCTTATGGGCATCCGTGCGGCCATGAGAGGACACTGAAATGAACATCCAACCGGCCGAAATCTCCGCGATCCTGAAGCGCGAGATCCAGAACTTCGGCGCCGAAGCGGAAGTCAGCGAAGTCGGCCAGGTCTTGAGCGTGGGCGACGGCATTGCCCGCGTCTACGGCCTCGACAACGTCCAGGCCGGCGAGATGGTTGAATTCCCCGGCGGCATCCGCGGCATGGCGCTGAACCTGGAGAGCGACAATGTCGGCGTCGTGATCTTCGGCAACGACTCCAGCATCAAGGAAGGCGACACGGTCAAGCGCACCGGCGCCATCGTGGAAGTGCCGGTGGGCAAGGGCCTGCTCGGCCGCGTGCTCGATCCGCTTGGCAACCCGATCGACGGCAAGGGCGCGCTGACCGACGTGGCCGAGCGCCGCCGCGTGGACGTGAAGGCGCCGGGCATCATCCCGCGCAAGAGCGTGAACGAGCCGATGCAGACGGGTTTGAAATCGGTCGACGCGCTGATCCCGATCGGCCGCGGCCAGCGCGAGCTGATCATCGGCGACCGCCAGACCGGCAAGACCGCCATCGCCATAGACGCGATCATCAATCAGAAATTCACCAATGTCGGCGACGACAAGAACAAGCTGTTCTGCATCTATGTCGCCATCGGCCAGAAGCGTTCCACCGTCGCTCAGATCGTCAAGACGCTCGAGGACGCCGGCGCGATGGAATACACCATCGTCGTCGCCGCCACCGCGTCGGAGCCGGCGCCGCTGCAATATCTCGCACCGTTCTCCGGCTGCGCGATGGGCGAGTGGTTCCGCGACAACGGCATGCACGCGCTGATCATCTATGACGATCTGTCCAAGCAGGCCGTCGCCTATCGCCAGATGTCGCTGTTGCTGCGCCGCCCGCCGGGCCGCGAAGCCTATCCGGGCGACGTGTTCTATCTGCATTCCCGTTTGCTCGAACGCGCCGCCAAGCTGAACGACGCCAATGGCGGCGGCTCGCTCACCGCTTTGCCCGTCATCGAGACGCAGGCCAACGACGTGTCGGCCTATATCCCGACCAACGTGATCTCGATCACCGACGGCCAGATCTTCCTGGAGACCGAATTGTTTTTCCAGGGCATCCGCCCGGCCGTGAATGTCGGCATCTCGGTGTCACGCGTGGGTTCGTCGGCACAGATCAAGGCGATGAAGCAGGTGGCGGGTTCGATCAAGCTGGAGCTCGCGCAGTATCGCGAAATGGCGGCGTTCGCGCAGTTCGGTTCCGACCTCGATGCCTCGACGCAGCGTTTGCTGAACCGCGGCGCCAAGCTCACCGAGCTTCTCAAGCAGCCGCAATTCTCGCCGATGCCGGTCGAGGAAGAAGTGGTCGCGATCTATGCCGGCGTGAAGGGCTATCTCGACAAGCTCGCCATCGGCGACGTGCGCCGCTTCGAGACCGAGCTGCTGCGCAGCATGCGCGCCAAGAACAAGGACGTGCTCGACGGCATCCGCACCCAGAAGGCGCTGTCGCCGGAACTCGAAGGCAAGCTGAAGGCAGCGATCGACGCCTTCGCCGCGGCCTTCGGCTAAGGGAGAAACCGCTTCGTGGCCAGCCTCGCGGACAGGGTCGTCCATCACCTCAAGCGGCGTTTCGTGCCGCCGACGACGCCCATCACGGCGTTGCCGGCGATCGACATGACGCGCGTGGTGGATCGCGGCTGCTGCCCGTATGACGGCTACCAGCGCGGCACCGGCCTGGCGCATGGCAGACTGACAGAAGACGTGTGGAACGATCCACTGTTCCGCAAGGCGCTCGCCAATGCGCGCACCCATGCGGTCCGCACGATGTGCACCGAAGCGCGCCTGATGGACCTGTTCCTGATCATCAAGTTCTTCCTGAAGGACCTGCCCTCGCAGAATATCGTCGAGTACGGAACGTTCCGCGGCGGCTCCGCGCTCTTCATGGCGACGATCCTGAAAGAACTCTATCCAGACGCGAAGGTCTTCGCGCTCGACACGTTCGAAGGCATGCCCGAAGGCCATGACGGCCTCGACCTGCCCCCACCGGACGATTTCGCCGACACCAACCTCAACGTCATCCGCTTCACCGCCGAGCAGATGGGTCTCGACAATGTCGAGTTCGTCAAAGGCCTGATCCAGGACACCGCTGCCGATGTCTACGCCAAGGCCGGCGCGTTCGGTCTCGCCCATATCGACGTGGTGCTCTATTCCGCCGTCGTCTACGCGCAGGATACCGCATGGGACACGATGAGCCCAGGCGGCTACATCGTCTATGACGACGCGACCGAACCCACCTGCCCCGGAGCGACGCGTGCGGTGGAAGAGATGATCTCCAAGCACCTGATCTCGCTCGAACAGGTTTATCCCCACATGGTGCTGCGCGCGCGTCTTGCGCAAGCGGCCGGAACAGCATGAGCGGCCGATGCCCAGCTTAAAAACATTCCGCACCCGCATCGCGAGCGTCAAGTCGATCCGCAAGATCACCAAGGCGATGCAGATGACCGCGTCGTCCAAGCTGCGCCGCGCGCAGGACGCCGCCGAAGCCGCGCGCCCCTATGCGCAGAAGATGAGCGCCGTGATCGGCAACCTTGCCGGCGGCGCGAAGACCAATGTCGGTGGCCCGCGCCTTCTTTCGGGCACCGGCTCCGACGGCAACCATCTCGTGATCGTCGCCACCGCCGACCGCGGGTTGTGCGGCGGCTTCAACACCAACATCGTGCGCCTCGCCAAGCGTCATCTCGAGATGCTGACGCAAAGTGGCAAGAAATTCCGCATCCTCTGCGTCGGCCGCAAGGGCCGCGACCAGCTCAAGCGCCAATACGGTTCGTACATCATCGACACGATCGATTTCGTCGGCCAGAAGACCATCGGCTTCACCGATGCCGACAAGATCGCGGCCCGCGTGCTGGCGATGTTCGAGGCTGGCGAATTCGACGTCGCCACAATCGTCTATTCGCGCTTCCAGTCCGTGATGAGCCAGGTGCCGACGGCGCAGCAACTCATCCCCGCGCCTGTCGATGCCAATGCGGCGGCCGCGAGCTATTACAATTACGAGCCCGGCGAAGGCGAAATCCTGGAAGACCTGTTGCCGCGCAACATCGCGATCCAGATCTTCCGCGCGCTGCTGGAGAACGTGGCCGGCGAAATGGGCGCCAAGATGACCGCCATGGATTCCGCCACGCGCAACGCCGGCGACGTGATCGACCGCCTGACGCTGCAATACAACCGCCAGCGCCAAGCCATGATCACCAAGGAACTGATCGAAATCATCTCGGGCGCCGAAGCGCTCTGAACGGAGAACTGCCATGAATGCGATGACGCCGAACAAGACCGGACGCGTGACCCAGGTGATGGGCGCGGTGGTGGACGTTCAGTTCGAAGGCGAACTGCCCAGCATCATGAACGCGCTGGAAACCCAGAACCACGGCCAGCGCCTGATCCTGGAAGTGGCACAGCATCTGGGCGAATCCACTGTGCGCACCGTCGCCATGGACGCGACCGAAGGCCTGGTGCGCGGACAGGCCGTCAGCGACACGGGCGCCCCGATCTCCGTTCCCGTCGGCGAAGGCACGCTCGGCCGCATCATGAACGTCATCGGCGAGCCGGTGGATGAAGCCGGCCCGATCGTCTTCACCCAGCGCCGCGCCATCCACCAGGAAGCGCCGTCCTTCGTCGAGCAGTCGACCGAAGCGCAGGTCCTCGTCACCGGCATCAAGGTCATCGACCTGCTCGCGCCCTATGCGCGCGGCGGCAAGATCGGCCTGTTCGGCGGCGCGGGCGTGGGCAAGACCGTGCTGATCCAGGAACTGATCAACTCCGTCGCCAAGAACCACGGCGGCTATTCGGTGTTCGCCGGCGTCGGCGAGCGCACGCGCGAGGGCAACGACCTCTATCACGAGATGATCGAGTCCGGCGTGAACAAGGATCCGAAAAAGGGCAACGAAGGCTCCAAGTGCGCGCTGGTGTTCGGCCAGATGAACGAGCCGCCGGGCGCGCGCATGCGCGTCGGCCTGTCGGGCCTCACCGTCGCCGAATATTTCCGCGACCAGGGACAGGACGTGCTGTTCTTCGTCGACAACATCTTCCGTTTCACGCAAGCCGGTTCCGAAGTGTCCGCGCTTCTGGGCCGCATCCCGTCGGCGGTGGGCTATCAGCCGACGCTCGCCACCGATATGGGCGCGCTGCAGGAACGCATCACCACGACGACCAAGGGCTCGATCACCTCGGTGCAGGCCATTTACGTCCCGGCCGACGATTTGACCGACCCGGCGCCCGCCACCTCGTTCGCCCATCTGGACGCGCAGACCGTTCTTTCGCGCCAGGTGTTCGAGAAAGCGATTTTCCCGGCGGTGGATCCGCTCGACTCCAACTCCCGCCTGCTCGACCCGCGCGTCGTCGGCGAGGAGCATTACAACGTCGCCCGTTCGGTGCAGTCGATCCTGCAGAAGTACAAGTCGCTGCAGGACATCATCGCCATCCTGGGCATGGACGAACTCTCGGAAGACGACAAGATCACCGTCGGCCGCGCCCGCAAGATCGAACGCTTCCTGTCGCAGCCGTTCTTCGCCGCCACTGTGTTCACCGGCATGCAGGGCATTTCGGTGAAGCTCGAAGACACGATCAAGAGCTTCAAGGGGCTCGTCGCCGGCGAATACGATCACCTGCCGGAGTCCGCGTTCTACATGGTCGGCACGATCGAAGACGCGGTCGCCAAGGCCGAGAAGATGAAGACGGAAGCGTAACCATGGCCGACAAGATCGCGTTCGACCTCGTCTCCCCCGAGCGGCTTCTGCTCTCGGAGAGTGCCGACATGGTCACGATTCCGGGGTCGGACGGGTATATGGGCGTCATCAAGGGGCACATGCCGCTGATCTCGACCCTGCGCGCCGGAATGATCGACGTGACGGGCAGCGACAAGGCCGACGGGAAATATTTCATCCGCGGCGGCTTCGCCGAGGTGAACGCGGACAAGGTGACGGTGCTCGCGGAGGAAGCGATCCCGATGACCGAGATGGACATCGCGGTGCTCGACCAGCGAATCAAGGACGTCGAGGACGACCTGATCGCCGCCAAGTCCGATGCCGAGCGCGCCAAGGTCAACGACCGGCTCCACGACCTGCGCTTGGTCCGCGCGGCGTTCTAACGCGGCCTTCCGGGCCGATTGCCGGAAATCTGGCCAAGATTTCATGCCCGGGATGCCACAGGCGGGAACTTCCGTGCGCCCGCAGGGTTCTCGGCTGGCCTATGCTTTTGCTATGATGGCGGGTGCAGCTTGGGTTTGAGACGCCGGACATGACCGTCGGAACCGTCTATCGCGAAGGTTGGACACTGGACGACGTCCAGTGGCAGCTTTTCGACGCGTCCAAGGTCGATCCCCAGTTGCTGGGCGCCGTGAAGGCCGCCTCGCTCGTCGAATATGCGGCGCCGAACTATGTCGGCTATCTCAAGCGCGTCTTCGCCGGCGCGGGCGAGGAGACGATGGCGACGCTGGAGAAATGGGGCCAGGAAGAGATCCAGCATGGCCAGGCGCTGTCGCGCTGGGCCGCGATGGCCGATCCCACGTTCGATTTCGAGGCGGCCTTCGCCCGCTTCAAGATCGGTTTCCAGCCGCCGCAGTTCAACACCACGGACGAGTCTTCCATTCGCGGCAGCCGCCGCGGCGAGATGATCGCGCGCTGCGTGGTGGAGTCCGGCACGTCGTCCTATTACAGCGCGATCCGCGACGCGACGGACGAGCCGGCGCTGAAGGAAATCACCGGTCGCATCGCCGCCGACGAGTTCCGGCACTACAAGCTGTTCTACGACACGCTTCAGCTGCAGGACGAGCCGGACCTTCCGTTCTGGCGCAAGCTCTCCGTGGCCGTCGGCCGCGCGCTGGAGTCCGACGACGACGAACTCGCCTACGCCTATTACGCCGCGAACATCCCTGCCGAGCGCGAGGCCGAAGTGCCGTATGACCGCGCCAAGTTCGGCAACGCCTATCACGGTGCGGCGATGATCCATTACCGCCGCCATCACGTGAAGAAGCTGGTGCAGATGGTAGCCAAGGCGTGCGGCGCCAATCCCAACAGCCGCCTCACCGCGGCGGCCGGCACCGTCGCCTGGCACGTCATCCATCGCCGCGCCGAACGCCAGGCGCCGCGCGCCGCCGCATGACCATCGAGGTTCCCTCGCACATTCCAGCCGTTTCGACCGGCTCTTACCCGGTACGCGCGGGCAATCTATTGCGCCCGCTGATCGACGGCGAGGCCGCGTTCGGGCGCATCTGTGAGGCGGTCGAGGGCGCGCGCAAGAGCGTTTGGCTCACGGTCGCCTTCCACAAGCCGGATTTCGCGATGCCGGGCGGCCGCGGCAGCCTGTTCGACGTGCTCGACAAGGCGAAGGCGCGCGGCGTCGATGTGCGCGTGATCTTCTGGCGCACGGAGACCGCGCCGGGCGAGCATTTCTTCGGCACGCAGGAAGACCGGGCCTGGCTGGGCGCGCGCGGCTCGAAATTCCTCGCCCGCTGGGACCGTGCCCAGAAGGACTATTGCCAGCACCAGAAGAGCTGGCTGGTGGATGCCGGCGAGGCGGGCGAAACGGCCTTCGTCGGCGGCATCAATCTCGTGCCATCTTCCGTCTGTGCCGCCGGGCACGCCGACCGCGACGGCCGGCACACCCACGATGTCTATCTCGAATTGCGCGGACCGTCCGCCACCGACGTGCACCACAACTTCGTCCAGCGCTGGAACGAAGCCAGCGAGCGCCACCGCGACGACGGCGCATGGCCGGACGCCGGCGACAGCCTGCCCTTCCCCGCCACGGCGTCGCCACAGGCCGGAGACGCCATCGTCCAGATGCAGCGCACCGTTCGCGCCGGGCACTACAGCGATGAGACCGCGACGCCCGGCGGCACGGCGTTGCCGATCGCCAAGGGCGAGTTCTCGATCTTCGATCAATATGTGAAGGCCATCGATGCGGCCAGGTCCACGATCTATATCGAGGATCAGTACATCCTGTCGCCCGACATCGTGGAGCGGCTGCATGCGGCGCTCGCCCGCGGCGTCGAAGTCGTGTTCCTGTGTCCCGCCACGCCGGAGGAGCAGGTCGTCGCCGGAATGCGCCATGCCCGCGCGGCGCCACTTCGCGAGCGGCTGGGCGCGCTCGGCAACCATCCCAATTTCCTGCTCGCCGGCATCGCCTCGCCGCGCACCGGCGAAGCGGTCTACATCCACGACAAGATCATGCTGGTGGACGATTGCTGGGCCACGATCGGTTCCTGCAACATCGCCTCGCGCTCCTTCTTCGGCGACACCGAACTCAACGCCGCGATTTGGGACGAGGATGCCGTGCGCGCGTTGCGCGTCGAATTGCTAAACGAGCATCTCGGCGTGGACACCAGCCGCATGGAATCCCGCGACGCCCTCAAGCTCTTCGCCGAGGCCGCGCGCGGCAACGCCCAGGCGCGGTTCCGCGGCGAGAAGATGAAAGGCCTCGCCTTCGCCCTCGATCCGGCGATGTACGGGATTTAGACGCTGCGCTTGACCATCATCTGCTTGATCTCGCCGATGGCCTTGGCGGGATTGAGGCCTTTGGGGCAGGCCTGCGCGCAATTCATGATCGTGTGGCAGCGATAGAGGCGGAACGGGTCCTCGAGATTGTCCAGCCGCTCACCCGTCATCTCGTCGCGGCTGTCGGCCAGCCAGCGATAGGATTGGAGCAGCGCCGCGGGGCCGAGATAGCGCTCGGAATTCCACCAATAGCTCGGGCACGAGGTCGAGCAGCAGGCGCAGAGGATGCACTCGTAAAGCCCGTCCAGCTTGGCGCGGTCTTCCGGCGTCTGCTGCCATTCCTTCTCAGGCGCCGGCGTCTTGGTCTGCAGGTAGGGCTGGATGGAGGCGTATTGCGCGTAGAAATTCGTCATGTCCGGCACGAGGTCTTTCACGACCGGCATGCTGGGCAGCGGATAGATGCTCACCGAGCCCGACACATCCGCGATCGCCTTGGTGCAGGCCAGCGTGTTGGAGCCGCCGATGTTCATCGCGCACGAACCGCAGACGCCCTCGCGGCAGGAGCGGCGGAAAGTCAGCGTGGGGTCGACCTCGTTCTTGATCTTGATCAGCGCGTCCAGGACCATCGGGCCGCAGGTATCGAGATCGACGCGGTAGGTATCGACACTGGGATTGTCGCCCGTGTCCGGGTTGTAGCGGTAGACCCGGAAATCCTTCGTGTGCTTGGGCTTCTTGCCGTTCTCCGTGGTGGGCGCGGGCCACACTCTGCCCTTTTTGACTTTGCTGTTCCGGGGCAAGGTGAACTGGACCATTACGTTCCTCTTTGGGATCGGGCCGAAGCAGGGCGCCTCATGCTTAGCAAAGCGCCCCGCCCCTCGCAACGCGGTCTATGCGGGTTCCGGCGCGATCCGGGACCAGTCCAGCCTGCGCGTGGCGAACATGGTGGCGCCCAGCGCGCAGAACAGGACCAGCGCGCCGATCAGAAGCGCGTAATCCTCCTGGATCAGGATGACGTAGAGCAGGCCGTAGAGCCCGGAGAGGACCACGAACAGCGCCCCGGCGCGCGCCTTGCTGGCAAAAGCGCTGGCGGCATAGAGCGCGGTGAGGCCCACCGTCGCCGTGGCTGCCATCAGATAGGCGGCGGCAAAACCGATATGCTCGGCGAAGGAGAGCAGCAGCAGGTAGAATAGCACTGGCGCCGCGCCCATCAACGTGTACTGCGCAGCGTGAAGGCGGCGGCCCACGATCATCTCCGCCACGAAGAAGACGAGGAAGGCGAGCCCGACGAACAGGATCGCGTATTTCAACGAGCGCTGCACGAGCTGGTAGAAATCCACAGGCTGGTAGAATTTCACGCCGAAGCTGTTGCTCTCCAGGGTCTGGAACACACCGTCCGGCGTGGCGAAGCTCTGGCCATAGCCCCGCGCGAGATAGGGGATGTTCCACGCCGCGTCGAAGCCTTGCGGGCCGATGCGATGTTCGGTCGGCAAGAACGCGCCCGAAAAACTCGGATCCGGCCACGCCGACGACAGATGCGCGGAGGTTTGCCGCCCCAGCGCCGCAAAGTTGAGCTCGCGCGAACCGCGCAGCGAGAGGTCGGCGGAGAGCGTCAGGCTATCCGGTTCGGCGCTGAGGCCGAGCGGCACGTGGATGCCGGTCGCGCCATCGACACCGATGCCCGGCTGGAACGCGACGGGCTTGCCGTTGACGATCATCGTCACGTTGCCCGCGATGCCGCGGACGTCGGAGATCATCACGCCGAGACTGGCCTGGTTCCAGAACATGTGCCCGCCTTGCGGCACGAAGCCGTCCAGCGCCGCCTTGTCGAATTGCGCGTGCAGGCCGAGCGCCGCGCGATAGACCGGCACGGGGAAGATGCCGCGCCAGCGCGTGTCCGTGGCCGTCTTGGTGTCGAGAGTCAGCGACGACGGCAGCAGCACGGCGGTGAGATGCTGGGTGCTCTGCATCGTCTTGCCGTCCACGACGGTCTCGGCCTCCTGGTCGTAAGGCACGAACAGGACCGGCCCGGCGACGGTCTGCGCCCCGCCCCAGCCGTTGGCTATGTCCTGCGCCGCATCGTTCGCCCGGCTCTGCCGGTCGAGCAGCGCCAGCTGGATGACGAACAGCGGCACCGCCATCAGCACCGTCAGCAACACAAGGATGACCAGCTTGAACCCCGGCGAGCGCAGCTTCGATGCCGGCACCGGATGTGTATCGTTCGCGACCATGAAATCCCCTCCCTGGGATGAAGGGACGGTGTCCGCCAATCGCGGCGCAATCGCGGCGCACAAACGGCGGGAATTGGGAATTACTTATACCCTCCCCTTGAGGGAGGGTCGAAATCTTCTGGAGCGAAGCGGAAGGAGATTTCGGGAAGGGGCTCACCCCTCACTATCGCGTATTAGCCCCTTCCCGAAAAACGCTTCGCGTTTTTCGACCCTCCCTCAAGGGGAGGGTTGAAGATCAGATTTGTTCAAAAACCCAATCGATATCGACCGGTGCGTCCTTCACCGTGCCGGTGACGACGAGTTGTTCGGCTCGGCGGACGGTGTCGCCGCCGAGATAGACGCTTTCGTCGATATGGGCCTCGCCGCCGCAGCGGAAGCGCCAGCCGTCGCCGTTGGGCAGCTTGAGCAGGATGCCCGCGCCCTGCGACGGGGACATGCGGATATCCGGATGGATGTGGAAGCGCAACGCGAAGCTCACCGCGCGCTTGCCCTGCCCCTTCGGCACCAACCGGTCGTGGCCGATCAGCACTTCGCCGCGCGCGCCGAGCGTCAGCTTGCGTTCGTGCACCATGCCGTATTCGCGCATGTAACCATCGTGACTGGCCTCGACCGACCAGCCCTGCGCGATCTCGACCCGCGAGGTAACGATCTCGGTGGGGCCGCCGAACAGGCGCGGCCCGATCAGGTTGCGGGCGCGGCCGGGCGGCAGGACCCAGGCGATGGAGGTGTCGTCGAGCGTGATGGTGGAATGGGCGGCGGTGGCGCGCAGCGCGCTGTCCCAACCGGACTGCGCATCGGCCGGTGCGCCGCAATTGACGACGATACGCTGCTGGCCAGCGCTGAACTCGAACGACAGCGAACCCGCATGGGCATCGACGGAAAAAGCGCCCTGCGGCGGCTTTCCGCAATCCAGGATCGCGAGCGCGCGGCCGGCCGTGAGGCGCTGATAGCCGGAGTAAGGCGCATAGGCGAAAGGCTGGCCGCGCACTTCGTCGCGCGCCAGCAGCCCCGCGATCATCCGCCCATCGCTTTCGCGCCCGCCGTTGAAAAGCGCGAGCGCGCCATCGCCATGGCGGAAGAAGCGCAGCATCGGGGCCATGCGGTCATGCGCGTTGCGTAAAGCTGCGGGGACCTGGTAGCCGATAGCGGTCAGTGCATCCATCACCATCACCAGATGGCGATAGGCATGCGCCAGCGTTTCCGGCGCGCGGCTGACATGGCCGCCATCGGGCAAGATCTGGCGCGCGATCTCGGCCTCCAGCCGCGCAAGCCCCGACTCCAGCCGGCGCACGCTATCGTCGAGACACGCCCCGCTCAGCGCATGCGTCGCGGCGGCGGCGAAACGCGGCAGGCCGTCAGGCGCTTCGCCGGCGATGCGCGCGAGAAGGCGCGACTGCTCGCGCACGAAGACCAGTACGCGCGAACGCCACAGCACTTCGGAGTTCGACAGCACGAAACGGCCATGCGCGAAGACATGCACCAGCCGCGCGGCGGCGACCTGCGGATACCAGGCGGGCTCGGAATAGCGCGGATTGTGCGCGATCCATTCGCCGAGCAAGTCCGCGGCCAGATCGCGCGCCGGATCGCCGCCGGCGGCGGAGAGCGGCGGCAGCCAGTCGAAACCGTGCAGCGCTTCGGCCCAATCGCGCGAGGGCGGCTTCATCGCGAAGATCGAGCGCTCCTTCGCATCGACGCTCTCGCCGGCGAAGCGATAGCGCCCGCGCAGCAGCGCATCGGCGTCTTCGAGTCGTCGCGGCAACGCGTCGTAGGGGTGGAAGCGGATGCCATCCGGCATGCGGCCTTTGAGCAGGCGGCGGTAGAACCAGTTGCGCCGCCACGCGACGCGGAACGGCGTCATCGCACGACGCCACAGAACGCGCGCCATCTCCGGCAGGAGGCTGAGGGGCGGACGCCGCCGCTTTGCGGCCTCTTTCACCGCGCGCTCATCCGCGCAAGGCGGCGATGTTGGCGGCGTAGGCGCTCGGTCCACCTTTGAACACCGCGGTGCCCGCGACGAGCACGTTGGCGCCGGCATCGATGCAGCGCTTCGCCGTTTCCGGCGTGACGCCGCCATCGACTTCCAGCGCGATGTCGCGGCCCGATTTGGCGATGCGCGTGGCGGCGGCTTCGATCTTCTTGAGCTGGCTCTCAATGAAACTCTGCCCGCCGAAACCCGGATTGACCGACATGATGAGAACGAGGTCCACCAGGTCGATCAGATTGTCGATCGCGTCGATGGGCGTGCCGGGGTTGAGCACCACGCCCGGCTTCTTGCCGAGCGAGCGGATAAGCTGCAGCGTCCGGTGGACATGCGGCCCGGCTTCGGGATGCACGGTGATCCCGTCCGCGCCGGCCTCGGCGAAGGCCTCGATGAAGAGATCGACGGGCGAGATCATCAGGTGCACGTCGAACGGCGTCTTCGCGTGCGGGCGGAGCGCCTTCACGACGGCGGGGCCGATGGTGATGTTGGGCACGAAATGCCCGTCCATCACATCGACATGGATGAGGTCCGCCCCCGCTTTCTCGATCGCCTCGACCTCTTCGGCGAGACGCGAGAAGTCGGCCGAGAGAATCGAAGGCGCGATGCGGATTTTGGGGCTCATAACGCCCATTAAGTGCCGGATTCTGAGGGGAGCCGCAATGGGCGGGAGCGGCCGGACAGGTGGACGGCGGCCTCTATCCCCAGCGCAAAGGTTGCGATCCAGATGATTCGGGACTGGTAGCGGTCGTGCGGGTTGGACAGCGCGCCGCAGACCGCCGCGTTGCCGGCCAGCGCGATCAGGATGAAGCCGAGGAACACCGCCTCGCGGTGGCGGCCGCGGACGAGTTCGAAGACCAGCAACCCGGCGAGCAGCGCGAGCGAGATCCAGCCGATGGGCACGTCGATCGTGTTCCAGGGCAGGAAATCGAACTCTCCCTTCTGCTGGCGCGCGGTCATGTAGGCATGGACCTGGCCCGGCACGAAGCGTTCGAAATTGGGATAGAGCACCCATTCCTGCGGCTCGACCTGGTCGCCGGTGTGGAACAGCGTGAACTGCTTCCAGCTGTCATGCCACGCGGTGCGCAGGTGCATCAGCGGATAGCGGCGCAGCGAGTCGAAGATGATGCGTTCGGATTCCGCCGTCGTGCCCTCGAAGCCTTTCAGTTTCTTGAACGGCGTGTCGGAATCCCACAGCCACTGATCGGCGGTGCGCGGCAGCTCGTCCTTGTAGGGACACAAGCGATAGCCGGATTGGGGGCAGGTCTCCTCCAGCAGCCGCAGCACGATCCCGTCCTGCACCAGCCGCGCGAAGACGAAGACAGGGCCTGCGCGGCTGATGAAGATCTGGCGCGTGTAGCCGAAATTGCTGGCGACGATCAGGACGATGCCCAGCGCGAGGCTCGCCGCTGGCAGCACCGGATTGACCGCCGGCCATTCCCGCGCGCTGCGCCGCGACACCGCCCAATAGATCGCCGCGACGGCGATCAGCCCGGTGGCGAGAACCAGGTGCGAGGGATGGCACGCAATGGCGAGACCCGCGATGAGGAACAGCGCGATGCGCCGCCCGCGCGTCAGTTCGCCCGCATGAAACAGCAGCAGATAAAAGGCCAGTGCGACGACGGCGGTGAAGCAATCGGGTTCGACCTGGCCCGCATACCAGGCGATGCCCGTCAGCACCACGAGCGCCATCGTCAGCACGATGAACCAGGGCAGCATCATGCGCGGCGCCAGTGCGCGAGCGGTCTCCACCATCACGAAACCGGTCATCGCGGCCTGAACAATCACGACAAGCCACAGGCTCAATGACGCGCCCGTCGCGAACAGGAACAGCGAATAGACCGGCGAGCGCTCCTCCACGAAGACAAAGCCGAGGCCCTGCAGCAGATAGGCGCCGGTGTCGTAGAAGATGATCGGGAAGCGGTTCCAGATCGCGACGGAGAGCAGGATCGGCGCCAGCAAAACGATGGCCACGGCTTCGGCGCGCGGCTCGCGGATGGGCCAACGCCAAAATTGCGCCCTGCCCTCAGCGCTTGTGCGCATGGCGTGGTGTTCCGGTTGCCCCAACGCATCCTAGCATCGCCGGCATGCGCAGGATCGCGATTATTTCACCGGGACAGCCCGCATTTCCCGTCCTGGCACACGCGTGAAGCCGTTTTCTTCGCGTGCGTCTTGCACTCGGGCACAACAATCCGAGCGCTCCCGTGATCCGGGAAGAGTTCGGAACCGTATATCGCGCCCACTGACAGTCTGCATTTCGAAAGTCATCGAGCCGCCCTGTATTGTTCCAATACTGTGGTAAACAAATATTCACGGTGATTTTACCTGGCGCATCTATTGTACTTGCCGTTCATTCCGCCTGAATATTTGTATTACTTACAATTTTATCAGCTCTACTTATAGTTTAGTACGGCCGCGTTACTACCCTAGGTGCACACACACCCTGGAGGCACCCATGCAGTTGATTGATTTTTCCGAAAAACCGACCGGCACCGAAAATCCCGTCTACGACGCCAAGGGCAACACCATCACATTCGATGGCACCACGTCGCTGAACATACTGGGGCTGGTCCAAACCCAGCCGTTCCTCGCGCCCGACACGTTGCTGGGCCCGATCTCGTGGACCTTCAGCGAGCCCGTCAGCCATGTGGAGTTCGATCTCAACGTGCTCGGCCTAGCCGGCAGCACGACGGTCAAGTTCTACGACCAGAACGGCAACCTGCTCAACACGATCAACAACAGCGAACTCGGCGAGCAGCATATCGACTATTCGCACGGCAACATCGCCAGCGTGCAGGTGCAGACGACGAGCATCAGCGGCTTTGCGGTCGACAATGTCGGGTTCGTGAACCAGCCGCATCCGGTGGCCGAAACCGGCAATCTCGATATCGACGGCGTGCTCAGCGGCTATCGCTGGGACTCGCGCGACATGAGTTTTTCCTTCCCGACCTCCTCGGCCGAGTATCTGTCGAACGGCTATCACGACGTCACCGGCTTCCAGGCGCTGAGCGCGAACCAGATGGCGGCCTATGAATCGGCGATCGACCAGGTCACCGGCCTCACCAAAGCCGTCATCACGCAGACCACGGCCACCAACGCCACGCTCCGCTTCGCCGAAGCGAGCGCGACCGACTATGGCGACGGACGCGGGACGCAGCCCCTGACGAGCGGCGCGCGGACCGAAGGCCCCGCTCCCAACCACTCCACCGTGTCGTGGGGCGACACCTGGGTATCGCCCGCCGCCGCGCTCAATCCCGAAGCCGGCAGCATGGCCTACATCACGGACGTGCTGCAGCAGGTCGGCATAGGCCTCGGTCTGAAGAGCGCCGACACCGCGGCCACCGGACAAACCGTGGATTTCCCCGCTGTCCCCGCCGCCCATGACTCGCTCGCCTATACGGTGATGACGGACAATACCTATGCCGGCGGCCATCCAACCGATCTCAGCACGGTCGATGCGCCCACCACCTTCATGCAGGACGACATCGCGGCGCTGCAGGATCTCTACGGCGCGGACTATTCGACCAACCACTCCAACACCACTTACAAATGGGATCCCGGCACCGGCCAGGAATTCATCAACGGCGTGGGACAAGGCGCACCGGCGGACGGCAAGGTCTTCATGACCGTGTGGGACGGCGGCGGCAACGACACCTACGACTTCTCTAACTACACCACCGGCGTGCAGGTCGATCTCAATCCCGGTGCGTGGTCCACGACGTCGGCATCGCAGCTTGCCGATCTCGGCGACGGCCATACCGCGCCGGGCAACATCGCCAACGCGCTTCTCTACAAGGGCCTCACCACTTCGCTGATCGAAAACGCGCGCGGCGGCACGGGCAACGACACGATCACCGGCAACCAGGCCGACAATCACCTCACCGGCGGCAGCGGCAACGACGTGCTCTCCGGCGGCGCGGGCAACGACGTCCTCTATGGCGGCGCGGGCCGGGACACGATGGATGGCGGCACGGGCAACGACACGTTCGTCTACGCCAACGTCGGGCAGTCCAGCTCCACGACGTTCGACACGATCCAGCATTTCAACGGCGCAGCCGACAAGCTCGACCTGTGGTTCGCCGTGACCAGCGTGACGGACGTGACGACCGGTTCGCTCAGCGCGGCGACGTTCAACCATGACCTCGCGGCAGTGGGCCATTCGCTCGCGGCCCACGGCGCCATGCTGTTCACCGCCGATTCGGGCACCGATGCCGGCCAGACGTTCCTGATCGTCGATACCAACGGCATCGCCGGCTATCAGGCCGGGCAGGAACTCGTCATCGCGCTGGATAACGCCACCAACATGGGTTCCCTGAGCACCGCCAGCTTCATCTGACCCGCCGCGTCAAAAGCGAGTGTTGACTGGAGCAGGCGCGACCTTAAACTCGCGCCTGCTTCATTTTTCCCGCAAGGACGTCATGGCGGAGACCCCGCACCGGCCGCATCCCCGCCCGCTTTCGCCCCATCTCCAGATCTATCGCTGGCAAGTCACGATGGCGGCTTCGATCGTCCACCGCGCCACCGGCGTGGCGCTGGCGGCTGGAACCGTGCTCCTCGCCTGGTGGCTGATCGCCGCCGCCAGCGGACCCGACAGCTACGCCGTGTTCCAGAACGCCGCGTCCAACCCGCTGGGCTGGATCGTGCTGTTTGGCTTCGTCTGGTCGCTGTGCTTCCACCTGCTCAACGGCATCCGCCATCTCGCCTGGGACCTGGGCTACGGATTCGCGGTGCCCACGGCCAACAAGACCGGCGTGCTGGTCTTCACGCTCTCGATCCTGATCGCCGTCGGCATCTTCGTCTACGCCTTCCACCGCACGGGGATCATGGTATGAGCCTCGAAACCCCACTTCATCGCGTGCAAGGCCTCGGCGCCGCCCATTCGGGCACGCAGCATTTCTGGCGCCAGCGCATCACCGCCGTGGCGCTCGTGCCGCTCGCGATCTGGTTCATGGTCGCGTGCCTCGGCTTCGTCGGCGCGCCTGGCTTCCAGGTGGACGCGTTCTTCCAGCAGCCGGTCAACGCAGCGCTGATGAGCATCTTCGTCGTCATCCTGCTCTATCACATGCAGATCGGCCTGCAGTCCGTGATCGACGATTACGCGCATAGCGACGGCTGGAAGATCGCCTTCATTCTGCTCAATCGCGGCTTCGCCATCCTCGTCGGCGTCGCTAGCATCATCGCCTTGCTCAGGATCGCCATCGCATGACCGCCTACCCGATCACCGACCATACATTCGACGTCGTCGTCGTGGGCGCGGGCGGGGCGGGATTGCGCGCGACGCTCGAATGCGCCGCCGCCGGCCTCAAGACCGCATGCATCACCAAAGTGTTCCCGACGCGCAGCCACACGGTCGCCGCACAGGGCGGCGTCGCCGCCGCGCTCGGCAACATGGGCGGGGACGACTGGCGCTGGCACATGTACGACACCGTCAAGGGATCGGACTGGCTGGGCGACCAGGACGCGATCGAATTCCTCTGCAAGAACGCGCCCGAGGCAGTCTACGAACTGGAACATTTCGGCGTGCCGTTCAGCCGCACGGAAGACGGCAAGATCTATCAGCGCGCCTTCGGCGGCATGACTTCGCACTACGGCAAAGGCATCGCCCAGCGCACCGCCGCCGCCGCCGACCGCACCGGCCACGCGATCCTGCATTCGCTCTACGGCCAGTGCGTGAAGCACGAGGTGAACTTCTTCATCGAATATTTCGCGCTCGACCTCATCATGGATGGCGACGCGGTTTGCGGCGTGATCGCGTGGAACCTGGACGACGGCACGATCCACCGCTTCCGTGCCCACAAGGTGATCCTGGCCACCGGCGGCTTCGGCCGCATCTACGCCACCTGCACCGGCGCGCATACGCAAACCGGCGACGGCAACGCGATGGCGCTGCGCGCGGGGCTCCCCGTGCAGGACATGGAGTTCGGCCAGTTCCACCCCACCGGCGTCTACGGCGCCGGCGTGCTCATCACCGAGGGCGCGCGCGGCGAAGGCGGCTATCTCACCAATTCCGAAGGCGAGCGCTTCATGGAGCGCTACGCCCCCAACGCGAAGGATCTGGCCTCCCGCGACGTGGTCAGCCGCGCGATGACCATCGAGATCCGCGAAGGCCGCGGTGTCGGCCCGAAGAAGGACCACATCAACCTTCACCTCTCGCATCTGGACCCGAAGATCCTGCACGAGCGCCTGCCTGGCATCACCGAATCCGCGCGCATCTTCGCCGGCGTCGATCTGACGAAAGAGCCGATCCCCGTGCTGCCGACGATGCATTACAACATGGGCGGCATCCCCACCAACCACATGGGCGAAGCCCTCACCTTGAAAGACGGCAATCCCGACACGATCGTGCGCGGCCTGATGGCCGTGGGCGAAGGCGCCTGCGTCTCGGTGCATGGCGCGAACCGGCTGGGCTCCAATTCGCTGATCGATCTGGTGATCTTCGGCAAGGCGGCGGGCGTGCAATGCGCCAAGACCATCGATCCCGCCATGCATCATATCGACCTGCCGAAGGACGCGGGCGACAAGGCGCTGGCCCGTCTCGACAAATACCGCTACGCCAACGGCGGCACACCGACGGCGCAGTTGCGCCGCGAAATGCAGCTCGCCATGCAGGAAGACGCCGGCGTGTTCCGCACCGCCGAGGCCATCGGCAACGGCCGCAAGCGCATCGACGCGATCTACAAGCGCATGAGCGACATCTCCGTCACCGACCGCTCGATGATCTGGAACAGCGACCTCGTCGAGACGCTGGAATTCGAGAACCTGATCCAGCAGGCCATCGTCACCATCGAAGGCGCCTTCGCCCGCCAGGAAAGCCGCGGCGCCCATGCCCGCGAAGACTTCCCCGCGCGCAACGACGAAACCTGGATGAAGCATACGCTCGCCTGGCTCGACGACAAAGGCTGGGCAAGGCTCGACTACCGCCCCGTGCACACCTACACGCTGACCAACGACGTGGAGTACATCCCGCCCAAGACGCGAACGTATTGAGATCGAATCTCCCTCGCCCCCGCAGCGCGGGGGAGAGGGCCGGGGTGAGGGGGTTTCTATATCCTCTCAGCTGCCGGAAGACGCGTTACCGCCCCCTCATCCCGGCCTTCTCCCCCAAAGGGGGAGAAGGGGAATTACGAAGCGAACTTCTTCGCCGCCTGATCGAAGGTCAGTACCGGCGCGCGAATCAGGCCGTCGCGGTCCAGCTTGTGCGCAGGGTCGATGTAAATCATCGAATGTTCGTTCGCGGCGGTCTTGTAGGTGCGGGTCTTGCTGATCCCGGTCATGCCGATGTCGAAGGCCATCGAGCGGTTCCGCTGCGCCACCAGCCAGTGCGCGTTGTCGCGGTCGTCCGACATGGTGATGATCTCGCCGGGGCTGAGCAGGCTGTTCTGCGAAGGGCGGATCGCGAGCGCGCCGGGTTCGTCGTGGATGCGGTCATAGGTGCGGGCGTGGAAATTGCCACGCACCACCAGGTGCGCCGAGACCATGTTGTTGTGCGCATGCGGGATCACCGCCCCGCCCTCTCGCATCGCCAGCACGCGCAGGAACCACGGCCGCGCAACGCCCGCCACGTCGATGGCTTTGGGGAAGTGCAGATCGGCGGTTTGCGCCAGCTCGCCGGGATAGGTGAAATGCGCGGTGAGCCGGTCGATGTCGAGATAGCGCACCACCTCGCCGACGGGCACTGATGTGTTCAACGCCGCAATCCGATCCTGCCAAAAAGACAGCCCAATCTCGCCGGCCGCCAACCCGCGATTGAGCGCCACCACCTTGCGCGCCCAGGGATCGAGCGCCGAGCGCGCGATGGCCGCTATCGCGCCCGTCTGCCAGGCCGCCAGGAGCGGGACGGCGAGCGCGAGGTCCGCCAAAAGGTTTCGCCGTGTCGTCATCGGCCCATAGAACGCGTCAATTGCGGCAAATGTTCAGCGCTCACTTCGCCGTCTTCAGCGCCGCCGAAATCTCCGCGCCCTTCGCCTGCTTGAACGCCATGCAACGGTCGATGCGCTCGTCGTTCTGCCTCAGCGAGCGCGGCGTGCCTTGCAGCTCGCCGGTCTTGGGGCCGAAGAAGCCGTCCAGTTCCGCCTTGGCGTTCGCGTCGCAGCCGATAGCGAAGACGTTGGGCGCGCTGCCCAGGCCTTCGGCGGAGACGCGGGCCTCGACCCCCTTGAGATTGGCCTTGAACCAGATCCACGATTCCGCCTGCCCCTTGGACTCGCGCCACAGGTCGCGCAGCACATAGCGCAGGTCTCCGATGCGGATCGCGGGCGTCAAGGTGAGCGCGAGCAGCTTGTCGATCGAGGCCGTGTCCTCCGCGCCCGCGGCGGCATAGATCGCGCTCTGGATGAAATATTCGTCGTCGGACTTCTGCAGCGCGGTGAGCACCTGATCGACAAACGGCGCGCCATCGGCATAGACGCCCGCGCGCATCGCTTCCTCAAGCAGCTCCGGCGGGATGCCACCGAGATCATTGCCGCCCGAGGCAAGGTAGGTCTGCGCGGCCTTGGACAGCGGCGCGATCACCGTGGGATCGCGGCCCTCTTCGACCAGCAGCTGGACGAGGTTGTGCCGCAGCAGACCTGTGGCGACAGGCTCATTGGGCTTGGCCACAAGCCCGATCTGCTTGAGGCGCGGGCCGAAATTGCGGCGGATGAAGGCCTGATAGGCCGGCAGATCGCCCGCGCCGATCACGCCGGTGACGCGCATGTCGTGCAGCGAACCGGTGATGGTGAAGCTGTTGCGGTCGTCCTCGAACAGGTCCCATTGGCCGATGGGCGCTAGCGTGTGGATCAGCGTGAAGTAATCCGCCGCCTGCGCATGGCCGCCGCGCAAGGCGGCATCGACACCGTGCGCCAGGGTCAGCTGGTCGGCCGGATCGAGCGTCGGCGCGGCCTTGATCAGATCAGCCCAGCCCTTCTCATCCAGCGAGAAGCGGTAATAGCCCGCGCCTTCCGCGTTCGGGAACACCATCTTGGGGCAGACGCTGCCGATCAGCACTTGCGTCGAGGGCGGTGTGACGAGCTGGCAGGATTTGGCGCCGTCCGCCGTCAGGCACATCGGCACTTTCCAGCTATGATCCGACGGCGCGATGCCGACCGAGGCGTAAGGCGATTGCGTGACGTTCGCGACGGCGCCCGCGGCGCTGCAGGAAAGGTCGCTCTTCAGAAGCGGAATGCCCGGCTGGTCGATGAAATTGTTGAACGCATCGACGATTTCAGGATGGCCGGTCTCGGTCGCGATGGTGGTGATGAAGTCTTCCGCCGTCGCGTTCTTGTAGCCGAACTTGGTCAGATAGGCGTGGATGCCCTTCTGCCACGCTTCCGGCCCGACATAGCTCTCGAACATCGCGAGCACGGCGCTGCCCTTGGAATAAGTGATGTCGTCGAACGCGTTCTCGATATCGTCCGGGCCGTTCACCGGATTGTGGATCTGGCGCGCGCTGGGCAATTCGTCCAGCCGCATCACGTCGAGCCCGTTGTGCAGGCTTTCGCGTGCAAACTCCTCGTCGGGGCGCACCGTGTTGGAGATCTTGCCCGCCATCCAGGTGGCGAAGCTTTCGTTGAGCCAGATATTATCCCACCACGCCGGCGTCACGAAATCGCCGAACCATTGGTGGGCAAGCTCGTGCGCTTGCACCGAGAGGCTGGCGCGCTTCTGGTCGAGCGGCGCGTTCGCATCCATCAGCAAAAGCTGTTCGCGGAACGTCACCGCGCCCGCATTCTCCATCGCGCCGGCCGCGAAGTCGGGCACGGCCAGGATGTCCACTTTCTGGAACGGATAGCCGATGCCGTAATAGGCCTCGAGCGCCTGGATCACCGACGGCGTCAGCGACAGCGCATATTGCAGCTTCGGGCCCATGCCTCTGGCGGCGATGCCGCGCAGATGCAGCGGGTGGTCGCGATACTGGTTCGCCGGGATGTCGCCCATGTCCACGATGTCGAGCGGGCCGACCGCGAGCGCGATGAGATAGGTGGGCAGCGGCTTCGTCGTCTGGAAGGTCCAGCGCATCATGCCGTTTCCGGCGCCGGTGTCGCTCACGACCGGCGTGTTGGCGATCACCTTGTCGGCAACGGGCGCGGTGACGGAGACATCGAACGTCGCCTTGAAGCCCGGCTCGTCGAAGCCGGGGAAGGCCCTGCGCGCGTCGATGGATTCGAATTGCGTGAAGGCATAGGCATCGCCCCGCGCGACCACCTTGTAGAGGCCGGCGAGCGATTGGTCGTAGCCCGCGTCGTAGACGAAAGAGAGTCGCGCCGCGCCCGCGGGCACTTCGCGCGCGAAGGTGAGCAGCGCGACGCCGGATTTGTCGACCTCCTTGTACTGCGCCGCGATCGGGGCGCCCTTGGCCGGGTGCAGCACCACGCTCGTCACACGCAGGCCGAGGCCGTGAATGTAGAGCGTGCGCACCGGCGCGGAGAAGGTGACGTCGATATCGTCCAGCCCGCTGAAGCCGGTTTTCGTGGGGTCGATGGTGAAGGCCAGCCGGTAATGCGTCGGCGTCGCCACGCGCGGCAACGGCCCCAGCGGCACCGGGCCGGGATCGGGGACCGGTTGCGCAGCGGGCGTGGGCTGCGCCGCTGTCTTCGCGGCCTCCGGCGTCTTCCCGCAGGACGCGAGAACGAGGGCGAGCGCGAGGGCTGCGATGACAGGGGCTGTGTGGGACATGGGAATCCTAAAGGCTGGTTTAGGGGCGGTACATTACGCGGAATGGGACAACTGTCACTTTCCCTTCCACTGCGGCGGGCGCTTCATCGCGAAGGCCATCGGGCCTTCGACGAAATCCTCGCTTTTGAACATCGCGGCGACCGCGGGGTAGCCGATCTGGGCTTTCAGGCCTGCCTCGACCGACGGCTCGGCGAGGCTGCGGTACACCGCCTGCTTGGAGGCGCGGACGCTCATCGGGGAAAGTTCGAGGATCTGCGCGGCCCATTTCTTCGCGGAGGCCATCAGGTCGGCCGCGGGCACCACGTCGTTGACGAAGCCGAGATCCTTGCCCTCGGCCGCGCCGACGCGTCGGCCGGTGAGGATCATGCCGAGCGCCCGCTTGTCGCCGATGGTGCGCGGCAAACGGTGCAGGCCGCCGGCGAGCGCGGCCAGACCGACGCGCGGCTCGGGCAGCGCAAACATCGCGGTGTCCGCGGCCACGATGATGTCGCAGGCCAGCGCGATCTCGAAGCCGCCGCCCATGGCTAGGCCGTTCACCGCCGCGATCAGCGGCTTGTCGAGATCGAAGCGGCTGCTGAGCCCGGCGAAGCCACTCGGCGGCGACGACATCTTGCCGCCCATCGCCTGGTATTTGAGATCGTTGCCGGCGCTGAACGCCCGCTCGCCCGCGCCCGTCACGATGGCGACCCATTGGTCGGGATCGGCGGCGAAATCGTCGAACACCTGCGCCAGTTCGAAATGCGCGGGCGGATGCAGCGCGTTCATCACCTCGGGGCGGTTGAGGGTGACGATGGTGAGCTTGCCCTCGCGCTCCACCTTGCAGAACTGGGTATCGGGCATGAAGACCTCGCAATGTCAGGATTCCGCGCCCAGTTTCCCGCGTTTTGGGGCGGCCGGGCAAGGCTTGGGTAACCATTTGCGCCTACCGTGCGCGCTCAAGCTGCCCTTTCGGAAGTGCCCGCGAATGTCCGACACCTGGTTCGTCAACGTACAAGGCCGGGCCTATGGCCCCTATAGCGAAGCCCAGATGGAGGGCTTCGTGGCCGAAGGACGGCTGGCCGCGCATTCTCTAGTCACGCGCGCGGGCGAAACCGAATTCCGCTCCGCGGGCGACGAGCCGGTCTTCGCGACTCTGTTCCAACAGCAGCAACAGCAGGCCGTGGCCGAGGCGGTCACGCCGGCGGAGCCCACCGCGGCTCCCATCTCCAGCTTCGGCCGACACGACGTCGAGCCAGACGCGGTCGCCGAACGCGCCCATTTCATCATCGTCGCAGACATGAAGTCCCGCTCGGTGCAGGGGCTCGAGGAAGAGATCTACAATCTCGGCCCCGCCTACGCGATCCTGCCGCAGGTGTGGATCCTGTCCACTGACCAGTCGGTCAACACCGTGCGAAACCTGCTGATCCAGAAGCTGGGCAAGCTCGACGTGCTGTTCGTCGTCGATGCCGCGCACAACAAGGCCGCCTGGTTCAACTTCGGCCCCGAAGCCGACAGCCGCATCCGCCGCATCTGGGCCAAGCCGGTTGATCCCGCAAAACTGGCGGCGAACGCGTAACTACGAAACGTCCTTCATCGCATCGCGGAAGCGCTTGTAGTTCTGCACATATACATCCGCCGAAACTTTCAGCATCGCTAGCTGCATCTCGCTGAGCGGCTTGACGACACGGCCGGGCGCGCCGAGGACGAGCGAGCCGTCGGGGATTTCCTTGCCTTCGGCGATCAGGGTGTTCGCGCCGATCAGGCAGTTCTTTCCGATCTTCGAGCGGTTGAGAAGCGTCGAGCCCATGCCGATCAGCGAATTGTCGCCGATGGTGGTGGAATGCAGGATCACTTTGTGGCCCACCGTCACGTTCGCGCCGATGACCACGGGCTGGCCAGGATCGGAGTGGATGACGGAGTTGTCCTGGACGTTGGAATTCTCGCCGACCACGATCCAGTCGTTGTCGCCGCGCAGCACGGCGCCGAACCAGACACTGGCGTTGCGGAGCAGCCGCACGCGGCCGATGAGGGTGGCGCTGGGCGCGACCCAGTAGTCGCCGCCTGCGGGGAATTCGGGCGCGATGCCTTCGAGGGAATAGATCATGGCGCCAGTCTGGCAGAGGCCGGGGCCAAGATGAAGCGCCCCAAAAGCAAAAAGGCCGCCCCGTTTCCGGCGCGGCCTTTCGCCATTCCAGTCAGATCATGTCACATGGAAGGTGAAGTTCGCGGCGGACAGGCTGCCGAGATTGGTTCCCCCAGTCACATCGATCACGAAGTCAGCGCCCGCCTGATAACCGGCAGTGCCGTTGGCATCGACGATCAGGTAGGTGTGGCCCGACAGCGTGCCGCTGGTTGCCGTGAACAGCACGGCGTCTCCGGCATGGAGCTGCGTGGCGCCAACAGCGGCGGCGAGGTCGCTGTCGAAATGCGCGCCGCTGCGCAGCGAACCGCTGACCGCGGTATCGACCGCGGCCACGGCGTTGGGCATCGTGAAGTGGTCGAGGCTGGCGTCGAAGCCCACGATCGTGTCGTGCGTGAGGCTCGTGGATTCCGTGACGGACTGATAGACGAACGTGTCGGCGCCGCCGCTGGTCGTCATCTTGTCCGCGCCGCCGCCGCCGAAGAACGTATCCGCGCCCGCGCCGCCGACAAGCGTATCGTTGCCCGCGCCGGCATAGATCACGAACGAGCCGTCGGTTTCGTGCGCGCCGCTGAAGTCGAGCGTCTCGGCCGCGCCGAGGGTGCTCGCGTTCACGGTCAGCGTCTGGCCGGCAGCCACGGTCGCGTCCGCGGTGACGATCTTGTAGCTGAAGGCGCCGGTCAGGTAGAGGTTTTCGACGTTCACGAGCGTGCTCGAGCCGAGCGTCAGGCCGGCGGAGTAGTCGCCGTCGAGATAGAGCGAGTCGTTGCCGGCGCCGCCATCGACGCGATCCGCGTTGACGAATGAGCCCGAGCCGTTCGCATAGATCGTATCGTCGCCGTCGCCACCGGAGACCGTGACCTTTCCGGTGCCCGACATGTCGATCGTGTCGTCACCGCCCGCGCCCTGCAGATTGTCGTTGCCGCCGCCGCCGATGAGGACGTTGTCGTTGTCGTCGCCGATCAGCGTGTCGCCGTAAATCGAGCCCGTCAGGTTCTCGATCGAGACCAGCGTATCGTGGCCGAGACCGCCGCCCACGTTCTGCGAGCCCGTCAGGGTGAGGTTCACGGTCACACCGCTGGTGGCGTCGCTGTACAGCGCGGTGTCGTTGCCGAGGCCGCCGTC